>JAEOTC010000208.1 GCA_016840035.1 Candidatus Hodarchaeota archaeon
TAGAGGTAGGAATATTAAGAAAATTAGAAGCTCAAAGGGGTTTGTGAATGGAGTGATAAGCGAGTAAAGCATATCTGAAGTAGAATTTTCTTCTTCGATCACGGATGAAGGTGTAGTATCAATTGAGGTATCAATTGATGTATCTGGTGTATCTGGTGTATCTGTTGTATTAGGAGGATATGAGAAAGGCATTGATGAATAGATTAACTTAGGAGGAGAAAAATAGCTTTCTGATTGAGTTTCACCAATATGAAGAAGTTGCTCCCAGATAAAACTTTCATACTCGCCATGAAATGTTCCATTTAGCTCATAATAAAAACGGGTGATGCTACCAGGAAAATTATTTTGAACTAATATCCCACCTAATCGATGTGTTCCGACATGAATGATCCATGGCCAGGAGCTTGTTCCCCCCACTTGAAACGGACCATCTAGCTTAGCAACATGTACATAACGATATGTAGAATTGAAAGGATTGGCCAAAGCATTTTTAAGGTAAAAATCGATCCATATTTCGGTATTCGGCATAAGAGGGTCGGAAGAATTTACAAAAAAGGTCATGTTGAACACAATAGTATCAGGATCTGTGTTTTCAATAGATAGATAAGAATCGATTTGGAAAACTATATCTGGGAGGACTCTAACAATATAGGACAATTTGTACAGTCCTGTTTGATTGAATTGAATATACTTCACATTGGAATAGGTAAAATTTTGGTGAAAATCAGACTCTAGTGACAAAGGAATTATACCACGTAAGCTTGAATCATTTGCTTTAAATTCAATCTCAACATCTAAAGTTTGATTTCCGTTATTTATAATCGTATAAGTCAAAGGAATAGGTTGGAATATATTTCCTGATTCAGGATGGGAAAACATAATTGTAATAGGATCATCTTCTGCCTTTATTGAGGGAATAATAAGTGAATTGAAGAGTAAAACTATCACTAAGAAGAAAATCGTCTTTTTCAAATATCTTAGCCCCCCTTCGAATGAGATCTGGATTGGTTATTTTGCCTCAATCTTTTTCGTCCCTATCTTGATTTTTCGAAATATAAACCTATTCATAGCTGAAATCGAGATCAAGATAGCTTTGCTATCTTGGGTAAGGGGTACAAAGCTGGAAATAAAAAATCCTTAGGGATAGGAATATCTATTCCTTGAAGAAACCGACAACAACGAAATTTTCATCATGTTGATCTTTATTTTCAACAAGCCACCGTTGAAGCGTGTCTTTGTAAAGTTCGTCCATTCGTTTCCCAAATTCTTCAAATTCATCATTGGTGAGAAGCAGGACATCAAGTGATGGACCAGGAAAATGTTTATTGGTTTCAAGGAAAGCTTTGAGTTCTTCCTCGGACATTGATTGAATGAATTTTTTCTTTTCAGAGAGAGCAGCAACACCAAAATTAATCTTTTCTATAATGGCTTTTTTAACATCGCCATCGCAATATTCACAATCGGGATTAGAGGTATCAGAGTCGGCATTAAGATCCTCAAGATAACGGTTCGCTGGATAAATCCAATTCTTCTTTTTGGCTTTCCCTTTCTTTCCCTTTTTCTTGACACGAGAATAATAGCCAACGTTCATGTGAGGTTTAGAAGGATGCTGTCGATATTCTACCTTAATCCAGCCCTTGTCTTCCAATTCCTTCAGATAATTATACGTTGTTTGGCGTTTTAAACCTAGGGCTTCTTGAATGTCTTTGGCCGTTAGCTCTGTTTTCCGTAAAAGTAGCCAGAGAATTGATGGACGTATTAATTCTCCACTGGAGTAAATATTTTCCTCTTTTTTTAGTTCCTCGATTACTTCTACATCTGTACTCATATTAATCATTCATTCCCAGACAAAACCTTAGGAATTGTCCAAGATATCAAGGAACGATCAGTGTTTTATATGTTTCCATAAAAACATATTAAACCATTTTTTGAAATAGAATCCAAAATGTGTATTGTGCCAAAAAAGATACATTTAAAAATAAACCTCTCCATAATATAGATGTATCCAAAAAATGGAAACATCATCAACACGTTCACGGATGTGATAAAATGGGAACTAAAACAGTTGTAGAAACCAAAAAAACTATTGAATTCAAGTCTTTACCTGATTTCCGTCGTTTATTGAAACCTTTAGCATTATTCCTAGCTTTCATTAGTCTTCTTATCATCAGTTATTTAATTTCTCCCTCTAATCTTGTAGTTGGAGTAGTGACTGTGCTTAGCTTTGGAGTAATTGGATTATTTATCCACCAATCAATTTATGGTTTTCTTTTATTTCGGAGGTATTTCTACTAATAAATTACGATGATGGTTCAGGGCATGACCTACAAAGCACACTTTACCCAGTTAATTTTTGAGCGGATTAACTTTTTTGCCCTGAATCCTCCACCTTTCATTTTAAATTTTTTATGCTTACCGTCAGGAAGTTCAGAAACCCCTCTAGTCCCTAAGTTAAATATGAGTACACCTACAAAGCACAAAACGAATATTTAACGCTGGACTTCCTGGCCTTATCCCCACATACTATTATTCAAGATATCGTTTGCATTGGAAGATATTTCAGTACGTATTTGAAGAATGATTCGGAGTATGTTTTTCAATGAGATGTGCAATCCAAAGATCACCTGAATCGAAAATTAGAGAAGCCATTAAGAAAAAGGAAACGATAATTCAGAATTCTGTTAAAAGGGCTCTTTCCAAGAAAAAAACTGTTTAGTTTCGTTAAATGTTGAAATCGAAAGAATCCTGACAGTAAACCATCTTTTTGAGCTAATAGTATCAACTTAGTGATATTCGTTCCTCATATGTAAGTTGCCCCCATCAAAAAACTTATACTTAGTGTGTTGATGATACAGTTATTCTCGTAGGTGTATTCTGAGGTATTTCGAAAATTTAAGCTAATACAGGAGGTCTGTTATTGATAAATCGAAAAGCAACTTATATTGTCGTTTTAAGTGATACGCTTGAGTTTGGTTCCTCCTCGTGTGAGTTTAAGCCCAAAAAGGTGCTCAAACCCCCGTCCAAGGAACCAGTGCCCAATACTGAAGCGTTATGTGGGGTAGAATATCGTCATATGTACGTCAGTCGTCTTCCAGTTCGTTAATTCCCCCTTTTTTCCTTTTTTATTTTGTTATTCTTGATAGAGGTTCCTCTCGCTCAATGATACAGAAAATACTTGATTCATCAATCTCAATGATATATGCCTTCAGTTTCATTTTACCTATTAGCATTTGGAAATCCTCTACCGAAAATGTTGTGGCAGTGAATCCATCTTTGCACACAATAACTCCATTTCCTGTCAGTGCGAAATCGATCTCACCCAGTAATCCTTCCTGACTTTGTTGGATAAACCAGTTCAAACGTTCTTCCCAGATATTTTCCGAATAACTTGATAAAATTACTTTTCCCCCGATTTTCGTTACTCTCAACGCCTGAGTTATCAGGATCTCGGGATCAATCTTCATTGCTGATATGGCATTTTGAATTCCTAGGACAACGTCAAATGACTCTTCGGGAAATTGGATTTTTCTTGCAGTCATGAAATGTAAATCAACATTTGAAATCTCCTTTAAATACTCTTTTGCATATGCTAAGGATGCTTCCGAGATATCAATTCCTATTATTTTCCTCCCTTTAGTAGCGACATGTTTTAGTACCCGTCCGTATCCACATCCAAGTTCTAACACAGTATCTGTTGTTTTAATCTGATCTAGCACATATTCAATTTCAGCCTGTAGATATTGTTGTATCCGTTCTGGAGCTGTTTCATATGCCTGTTTCAGCTTGAGTGCAAATAACTTCTTCGCATAATATTGACTATTTTGTACCCTGCTATTTGGATCCATTTATTTTCGCCATGTGAATAAAGGTTCCATTCCTGGGCATTTAGCGTTCCGATCGAAAGTGCATGTTGCGCACAAGTCATCCCATTCCTTGGATCCGCTTTTAATGCGTTTGAAGGTGATGAAGGCATAAAAGCTTATTCCAATAAGCACCTGTAACACCTGAATTTCAAAGGAGGGTGCTCTCCAAATCGAAAAAATTCCAACAGCAATGCCTATTCCTAGTAACTCTCTGAAAAGAATCCTTAAATATCGTTTTGTAGTGATAAAGCCTTTAATATTTGCCAATCGGAACAGGGTCGGGAGGTATAATAAAATTGCAAGGAGTACAAGTCCAAACCATTTAATATTATCAAGTAAACCCAAGAGGATTAGAAGAAAACCGAGGAAGAGTCCACTATAAAACCCTGTACAACCTAGACAGAGACTCCACCCTCTAATTCTGATTAAATGTTCCCGATATTGCCAGCAGATTGGATGATGAGCTAATGAATAACGTAGAAATCCCTTGATTTTTTCGGATTTTGAGTTACTCATGCCCCTTACTTAACAATTAAATGAAATTAGTATTGTGTTTTATATTGCTTATCTGGGTGTTCAGCTAACATATAATATATTAAAGCCGCAACAGGACTTAAGCAACAGCATAACAATAAACAGATTGTTTCGTCATATTGATGACGTGTTGAAACATATACCTGTTGTGGGCCATCTGCTCTTCTCATATCAGCTCCACCTTGCGTGGCGCCACAATTAGGGCAAAATTTTGCTCCTCCGACTTCACTTCCACAATTAGGACAATAAGGCATTGTTTTTCCATTCCTCTTCTATTTATTCAAATAATTGAACCTTTCACCGAATATAATTTTTCCAATTATAAGTAAGTTTGTGTTGAGGAATGATTCTTTCACTCTCGAAAGCCTCTATTCTCTCCTTTTACTTATCTTTCCTATCGAAAATCAATGTTCTCTATCCTCCATTTATTATTGAAAAGCGAGAATTTTGGTTAAATATTCCGAGATATTGCTAGATTAAATGACCTTCAGCAAGTTAGACGACCAGTGTTCAATTAGTTACTATAATAAATGGAGAAGAAAATAATTCCTTAGTATGAACAATCACCAGAAACTCCTTGTTTTATTCATTTTCCTTGTAATAACCTTTGGGGGTCTTTGGATGGCGGGGAATAGCAATCATGAGGAAGTTCCTGTTGTAATGGATCATACGGATAACCTTCCCTATGGTATTCGAATGATCGGAGCGGATAAGGTCTGGCCCGTTACTCAAGGTTCACCAGAAGTTGTGGTTGCGGTGTTAGACACCGGTCTTAATACCACCCATACTGATCTCCAAAATATTCTTTGGATCAATGAGGATGAAATTCCAGACAACGGGATTGACGATGATGGAAATGGTTACATTGATGACGTCCATGGTTGGGATTTCGTGCATCAAAATAATGATCCATTCAGCTTATTAGATGTTACCTGGCCATCACTTCAAAATCATGGGACTCATGTTACAGGTACAATTGCTGCTCAACTAAATGATTATGGTATTGTTGGTGTAGCCCCTGGAGTTTCTATTATGCCCTTAAGAGTGGTAAACGAAAATGATCGAAATCCTGACATACTTGTTGCTGAAGCAATTGAATATGCTACCGTAAACGGTGCAGATATAATTTCTATGAGCATTAGTATTAGCGCTGAGTATGGAGAGATTACTAATGCTACTTCGTATCAATTAGTCGAAACTGCTCTAGCACAAGCATATGCAGCAGATGTATCTATTGTTGCTGCTGCGGGAAATGACAATGATGCTACTCCTTCACAACCTGCAAATGATCCTCATGTTATTTCTGTTGGCGCCATTACCTCTACTAAAGTGCTAGCTTCCTTTTCAAATCATGGTGCGGAAGTAGTAGCTCCTGGAGTAAGTGTGAATTCCACAATTCCTTTTGAAAATTATGGTACAAGTAGTGGTACCTCTATGGCAACTCCTCATGTGTCAGGGGCACTTGCATTATTAAAGAGCTATAATGAGTCATTGACTAATACCGAGCTCAGAAATCTTTTACAGAATACCACCGAGGATCTTGGTGATGCCGGTTTTGATGGAGATTTTGGTTACGGACTAATTAATGTTACAAAAGCTATGGAAGTTCTCTCAGGAGAGTCACTGGTACCACCAATTACATCAACAGAAGAAAATTCGGATTCTACCACTACTACAGATAGTTCTGCCATCATCACAACGACTATTTCCACTTCAACCACTTCTGAAACTACTACTACTTCATCGAATACCAATTTTCTACCCCTTTACAGTGTAATCATAATTCTCATCATAAGAGTAAAATACTCAAAGAAATAATCTTCTGTTTGGGTACATATTCTGATGGGTGTAAAACTATGAAAAAGTCCTCAGTCGCATATTATCCATTAACAGTCATTTTTCTAACAATTATTGTCGGTTTGAGCGGCTGTTTACAACCTGATACGTCCTCAAAAGAATTTTCTTTGATGATTGTCGATTTAACTGGATCTTCTACAAATATCACATTGTCAACACTTAAATCCCTAGACATTATTTCTGGTACTAGTTCCTATGAAAATAGTTTTAATAATACTCGTGGATATGGTGTGTATACTGGTGTAGCGATTAGTTCTATTTTAGAATCGATTGGAATTACCCTTCTGCCAGATGAATTTCTCATTGTTACTGCAACTGATGGATATAGTGGAGTCTTTCAGTATGAGAATATCTATCCTAATGCCTCATGGCAGAATGTTCAGGGATCTCTGATTTTAGCATATGCATTTAATGAAACAGAATTACCTGAATGGGATCTAGGTCCACGTATTGCGTTTCTCCCCTTGGATGAGCTATATTCAAATGCGGATAAAGGAAATACTTCATCACTAAATATAGCGGGGTCTGCTGGAAGTCGTTGGATCTCCAATGTGGTATCGTTTGAAGTAAAGCGATAACCCAAGAAACTATATGTACAAAGGAAAAAGATTTTTTCATTTAAACAAATGAAACATTTGTAAAGGCGATTTTCCGTGATTGTGGTTCCCAGAGTGATAATGGAATAGAAAGAGTAATGTCTACTGTTCCATCATCTAATGTTTGTTCGATACCTGTGAAAGCTGACTGATATTTTGCCAACATACCTTTGGCAACATACGAAAACTTCTTCGATATAAAATATATGTGAGTAACTAAGGGATGATCCACATAGTTAATTTCTTTGGCTTTTTCTATAAATTTATCGATATCGGGTAAATCTATGATGTGATCTGAACAGAATACCCAGATTTCTTTTCCTTGTGAATTTATGATCCGGATATCGCTTTTCAAGGATGGATCGGCAATTGTTATACTTTTAATATTAGGGATAACTGAGGGGGCGTAGACTGCAAAGCGGATTTCCAAGGCTTTTGGGACTTCTTCAAATTTAATCAATGCAGAATATAAATAATCAATAATTTTCGAATCTTTCTTTCCTAATTGATCAAGAAGGTCTTTTTTCGATTTAATATTCTGATATTTATTTAGTTTGGTAATATTGTGATCCTTAGCAACCTCTAAAATTAGGTTATGATCCAGATTCTGAATATCGTTAAGCTCACTTACTTTAGAATGATGATATGCGGATAAGGTTTTGGAGGAGCTTCCCCTGACACTGAAGCGAGAATTTTTCGCCTTTTCATCCCTTCCACCCACAAGTTTGTGATACATTTCCTCTGATGCAGCTTGGTTTTCACCAGGAATTCCTTTCATTTGAATGATACTCTTATCTACCTCTTCCTTGACGACCACAGCATTATCAAATGGACAATAATAGTTAGTTCCTATTCGTGCTAAACCTACTTCGCATAAATAGACACGTTTACAACTAGGACAGAAAAGAACTAAGTCATTTACATCTAGATCTTGACGTCGGCCCTTTTCATGATAACATCGTTCACATTTTGCGTCACAAGAGATTTTCATCGCTTAATTTCGATCCTTTCAATCTTTATTGTTATTACCAACTTTTGTGTCCAATAAAAAATCATGCTTTCCACTGGAAAAGGGAGTTTATTAAATTTTGATGTGACAATTCTCCTCCTGTCATGATGCCCATAATCCCTTCCTCTCCAAATATTTTTCCTAATATTTCTTCTGGAGTTAATCCTTGCTCTTTATAGCTTTGAACAGTAGTATGTAAGGTCTTAATCTCTTTCATCCGTTCTTTGAGATACTGTAGTCCATGAAACACCCCTTTTCCAGAGACGAAAACTTTCAGATTGTTCATCCCCTCTGTCGCAAGATATAACCGCTGAATCGTGTCATAAATCTGTGAGATATCCTCTTGGATATTACATGTATGTCCAAAAAGTACCCGATATTTTGGTAAGACCGCATCTGCCACAAATGCCCATTCTTGTGTAGGTTCGATGAATGCTATCTGTTCTGGTGCATGTCCTGGAGTTGCAACTACTTTCAACTCATATTTTCCTGAATTAGAATGGATTTTGTCAGGAATAGCATGGGCTTTTACTGAATGCAGGCCAGCTCCCCAGTATAATTCCCGATATTCAGGATATGTATAATTATGCGCATTTTCAAGTAAGGGGATAGCTATCGCACTAGCATATATCGGAATTGTATTTTGCTCTGATAATACATGAGCTCCACCGATATGATCTTCGTGAGTATGAGTGATCAGGCATTTAACGATTTCATTATTTGTAATTTTCGGAGTGATAAAAGTCTGAAATTCCTGAAGTCCTTTTGGGGCACCAGTATCAATCAATAGCCCATCAAGTAGAAAGCATGAAGTGAAAAAGGGCTTAGGAATCAGTTCATCTTCAGCTGCCCAGCACCATTCCAGCAAATCTTGATGATGGAGAAGTTCTTTTGTAACCATCGGACATTAATCCTATGTTTTCCATAGATTTCCTCTGAATTACCTCGACAAGAGAGTCTAAATAAGTGAATTCATATCTTTTACCTGTGTCCCGATTACGAAGATTCCTGAGAAGAAAACCCCCCGAAGAATCCTCTGCAGATGATGCCAATGAAGAGGAGGAGGAGAAACCAGTCAAACCCGCGCGCGGTTTAAGACGGATTCTTTCAACCTTTTCACTATACTATCCTCTTGGAGTTTACCAACGCGCTTTGGATTGGTCTTTTGAGGATGATTTATCAACATCTGAGAACCAGAAAGAAAAGAAAATTATTCTCCGTGAGAAACCATTCAATACACGCTTCCGTTATTTAGCTATTCGGACATTCATTCAAAGTGTTAGTCTTTCAATAGTTTTTACTGCTCCAATTTCTCTTCCATGGATTTTTAACATTGTAATTCCTTTTTCAATCGATCTTCTTCCATTTGGATTAGCTGATCTAGTTCGTTCAATTATTAATTCTGTTCTTGATTTATTGTCTCCCTTTGAAATTATTCTTAACATTATACCTGTGCTATCCAATCTAACCGCAACTTATAATCCAATGTACTTTTACGGATCGACTTTCTTTTTATTGAATGCCCTTGGATTAACAGATGTAGATCTTTCTACAATGATGGCTGAATCAGACTTTGAAGGCAGTTCCATGAGTGAATTCCTTGCTGCTTCATATTTAACTAAATTTGCTGAAATCAAAGAAGTAATAACACCTATCCTAGTCATTGTTTCTAGCGCAATTGCCTTTTTTCTTGTCTTTCGTCGTGCACGTACCGTAATTTTTGAAATTCAGGGCAATAAGGAAGAATCTAAGAACATTAGGAAATTTAAAAGAACGCTTCTTGGTTATTACCTTGACAAAGGCTATTCTGAGGTTTTTTATTCAAAAAATCGTGTTTCTGACTCAAAGAGTTTACGTCGGATAGGTTGGCTAAGTAAATGGGGGCCATTATTTGCCTTCATTATTCCCATCTTACTTGCGATCATTTATATTTTGTAACAACCCTTTACGGAGTAGTATATCAATATCTTTCGAGATCCTAGTGATTTGGTTTTATTATTGCTTTCATTACCCTTAATTTTTCAACATCATCTAATGCTTCTGCAACTTGTTCGAGTGAATATTCGTCAGAAATAATACTTAAAAATGGAAAAGTGTCTGAATATCTCTCAACCAACTTTACGGCCAAATAGAAATGACTTAAGTCGCTTCCCCATGAACCTCTCATTGTTATATGTTTTTTATTTAAATCTAAATGAGGGTTGAGGTTAACTTCGCCCGAATTTGTATACTGACCGACCACAGTATATGTTCCTCCATCACGGGTCATGTTGAGTCCTTCTTTAATTGCAGAGGGTACACCAGTGGCTTCAATCGTCACATCAGCCCCTTTGAGAGCTGTAAGTTCTATTACTTTTTTAACACGATCATCAGGATTATACTCGTCAATATTAATTATGTGATCAACCCCAAATCCTTTAGCTATCTCGAGTCTATGGGCGGGTGCTCCAATAAGAATGACTTTGAATGCTCCACTCAGTTTTGCACATAGTGAGGCCATTAATCCTACAGGTCCTGAGCCCTGAATAGCAACGGAATCGCCTAATTTGATTTTGGATCTTTGAATCGCATGAATAGCGGTGGGAAGCCCACATCCTGCACAAATAAAGGTTTTGAGAAATTTAGGATCTGAGAATCGAATTATCTTAACACCAGGTTTCAGGTATATAAACTGCGACCAGCCACCTAAAAGGCCCTCATTTGCCGAATAAGTTATTCCATACACTTTACGCTGTGGACACCGGGTTGATGCTTTGGCTACCAGACAGTACCAACAGTCTTGACATGTTTCGTGAACATCAAGAAATGTGACGGGATCTCCTATGCGTAATTGATTGCCATCAATATCAAATACCTCACCATTTATTTTTTCGATAGTACCTGTTGAAACATGGCCTGGAATAATGGGATATGGAACTCCTGCAAGCTTCCCCTTTCGTAGATGAACATCAGTTCCACAGACTTCCGAAAAACTCGTTCTTAATAAAATAGCTCCCTTTTCCAATTCAGGAAGCTCCTTTTCGATTACTTTTACCGATCCATCTTCAGTCATATTTACTGTCTGCACCATAATTGACCCTTCATTGTTAAAGCAAATTTCATCAACAAATTAAGGAGGTTATTGCTTTACTCACTCAAATCAATGATAATTTAGCTGCTATTTTTATAGCTAAACTGAATATTTCAAACTGCGACATCTCTAGTCATAATCTTGGTGGCTCTTTTCGTGAATAGAAGTTCGAAATCTTCTCGTGAAGCTATCTCAGAAGGAGT
The DNA here is from genome assembly GCA_016840035.1 of Candidatus Hodarchaeota archaeon. GTDB lineage: Archaea > Asgardarchaeota > Heimdallarchaeia > Hodarchaeales > Hodarchaeaceae > Hodarchaeum. The sequence goes on from JAEOTC010000208.1 coordinate 11,133, forward strand.
TATTTTTTCCGCATTCGAGGATCATGGACCTACCAATATTTACAATTCTTCTCCATTAACTGAAGAAGAAGCGTTTGGAATGACAATTAAGACATTAACTGCCATCGGGTCTGACTCTCCTTTTCAGCCAGGAGAGATACGATGCTACGGGCCAATGCCCACCCCGAGGGATCCGTATCTTTCGTTAGGATTTATTTTCTTCTTAAAGCCTAAATCGACTGAAGACCCTCGGATCCAAAGACATGGTCGAATGATCGTTCTATGGGTAATCACAAGTTCTGCAACTACCATAAAATATATCGGTTTAATAAAAAATATGATTAGGCGCAATCTTCAGACATATCATGTTCGGTTTGATGAAGATTTAAAAGAACGAGATGTTTTGTCAAAAATCGATGAAAAAATTCGACTGATAGAACTGGGTGTAACTCTATACTATATCTCAAGGACGGGGAGTATTGATCCCATAATTGATCCTGGATTTATTGCCCCTGATACTACTTGTATTTTGTTAGATGACGCAAATAGACAGATTAAAGCCCTCTTACGATCAAAAATTACCCCTGGGAAAAAAAATGAGCTCCTTCAACAATTAAACGATTTTAAGTCTAAAATCCCCCAGGGAGCAATGTATAAAATCGAGATTATTTCTGATGAAATAGCGGTACAACAACTATCATCAAGATATGGACTTTCTCGACCCGACGAAATGGGATTTCGATTCCAGTTACACTTAGCAGATGTCGTTACTTTTGAAGAGTTGGATGCTTTCTTTGAATTTCATCTCAACCCTAAACGTCACGATATGATATCTAGTATTTTAAGTGCAATATACAATAAAGAAAAATTGAACTTATTTGATGTAGCTGTCCAGACAGGGGTTTCGGTGGAATTTATGGAGGAGTTTATCCAAAGCGCAATCACAGCAAATCTAATCAAGAATGCTACTATAGAACACGGTTTTCTCGTGTGTAATTGATTGCAAAATTACAGTAGTTTGTTAACCGTTTCCGCCATTTTGTCTAATTTTACCAGAGTAAATTGAGCTGAACCAGAGGTATTTGCTATCCCTATAAACAACAGGTCTTTTTTGAGTTTTTGAAACGCTAATATATTGTCATCAACTTCCATGGTCGTCTTGAAAGTCTTTGCTTTTGTATATTCAGTTTTCAGCTTTCCATAATTTGCTAGGGTAAGATTAGCTGGTAGCATAAAATAAGAATAGTTCCCTTGCTCAAATAATGGGACTCCTTCCTCATTACATACAATTATCCCTGTTACGTCAGAATGTGTGGATAGAAATTCCTGGATCGCATCGGAAACTGTTAATGCTTTCGTGGATTTGAGAATTAGCGATTGGAGCATTTCACCGATCGCTTGATAGACAGAACGATCAAAAATGGAGGTGGTCCGATATTCAATATCTAAATCTCCTTCAATCTCGAAATATGTCTTCATCATTTCATAGGCTTCATTCTGCTTATCGGTCGTTACTAGATCTCTTTTGTGAAAAAGACAAAAAACTGTGCTATCAGGAGAAAATTCTCGTAATCTTTCGATTCCATGATTGAAGTAGAATTTACTTGTTGATACTTGCTCAAAATCACTCATATCAACAACCCAGACAAAGATTGAGACATTACTAAAAATAAACTCTGCCTGATCCCCAATAAAGGCTGAAATAAAGTTCTCTTGTCCTCCACAATCAAAAAGCTGAAATGAGCTATCAATAAAGTTCTGGGTGGTCCGCGAATAATTAATAGTTGCGTTGTAATCGGATACATCTTCGGGATTTTTCCCTTCAAATACCACAGACCGTATACTACTTTTCCCACTCGCTCCTAGGCCCATTAATAACACTTTTTGGGGTGATTGAGAACTTATCACAGTAATCCTTCTACCTACTTTTAGAGATTCTAATTATTTCCTCGTTATGTCGCTATATTTCTTTGACTAGATAATTTATCCGTCTAAAGGATCTGAATTTAAAATATTTTATAATTATTAAGAGACATTATCATTCTTAGACCTTTCTGAAGAACTTTTTTCCTAATTATCCATTAAGTGTATTCTCTGTGACTCGGTGTATTCAATATGAAAAATGCAGTTAAATTCATTACAGGCCTTGTTTTAGTTATATTTCTAGTTCCAATCCTATCAACATCTATTGTACTCCCAATAGATAACTCCCTTGAATCAAAAACTATAGCTATCCCTCCATTGAGAGGTGAAGCTCCTATTACTGAGTCTGAACTCCAAAGAAACATAGATGATGAAGCAAAATTTCCTGAGTCGTTGGCTACAACCGCCACGGATAACTTCAATCAGATAGGAAGGATTAACCCTAAAGTAGAGGGTACTGGAGTATTTATTGAGGATTATGTAGATAATATGATTTCAGATGTTGATTCAAGTCCTGATCTTGGTGAATTGACCGATTTTTCTAATATGCAAGCTACAGATATTTCTTATTCAAATATAAGTGAAATTTCTTCTTCCGGTGCTATTACAAAAGCAGGAACCGATACAACTGGAACGGGAACTATATCTCCTTTGTCATTCTCTCATACATTAGTTTCTGGTAGTAATAGAATAATTTTAGTTGCTGCTCAAAGTGAAGCGAATTCCGCAAATGATATTTCTGCCACTTATGGAGGACAAACAATGGTAGAAGCCATTACTCAAACAACAGGAACGACTACAACACAGGTATTGAGCATTTTCTACCTCCTAGAAACAAATCTACCTAGTAACGGAGCTAACACAGTAGCTATTTCCTATACTGGGACTGTAACAGAGGTGAATGCTTGGTGTGGGCAATGGGATGGTGTCTCTCAAGCAACTCCAGAAGCAACTGATGAAACTGTTTGGGTATCTGGCCAAACTATTTCTAATACTATTTCTCCTTCAACAGATGCTTGGGTTATATCGACTATAGGTGAAGGGAATTCAGGTTGCACTCATACTCATGGTCAAAGCCAAGTAGAAGTCTATGATTTTTCAGATAGTAGTTCTTCCTTTGCGGTTGCTGAATTAAGAGGAGCAAATGGTGAATTATCTTTAGATTCTACCATCACTGGGTCAATCAACAGAGGAGTAAGAATAGCAGCATCTTTTCAACCTGCAACAGGTGCGAGTGGTTATCAAATGGATCAGGAAGTGCAGTTCGAAAACGTTTACGAATCACCACTAGTTAGTGAAGAGTTACGGATTAAAACAGGCTCATTTGGAGGGTCAGAGAATATAAACGTAACTTACTGGGATGGGGATTCTTGGGAATTAATTACATCCGATTTAACAGCATCTACATGGAATAACTTTACGGTAACTGGCCTACCTACAACTGAACCATATTTTACTATAAAATTTGGGGGGGGAACCACATCTTCAGACAGTACACAGGATTGGTGGATGATAGATGCGGTATTACTCTATGTCGAAGAGCACCTAGTCATAACCAAGGAGGATTATGTAGATCAACAAAGTAATGTGGATTCTAACTCCGATCTTGGATCACATAGTTCATTCAATGATTTACGTGCAACTGATTCGACTTATGACAATATCAGTGAAATTGAAGCATTCTCTTCTAGTAATACAACGCTGATTGATACTGAATCATTTGAAGGAACTTGGCTACCTTCTGGATGGAGTGAAACGACTGGAAGTTTATGGAATCAAAATAGCTACCAACCTTATAGTGGGGGGGGAACTTATTATGCAGGATATTATGATCCTTCAACAACCACTTCAGGGAATTTGGATTCACCTATTTTGAACACCGCGGATGCCAGTTCAATTTTTATTGAATTTTGGTGGAGAGATTACGCATTAGACAACAATGAATTTTTACTTCAGTTGTATAACGGAAGTACCTGGATTACTTACCAAGATATGAATTTACTTACACATACAGAGAATACTTGGACATTTTATTCCGTAGAGATCACAGATAGCCAGTACTTTGATATGAGTTTCCAGATTCGCTGGAGATCAAATAATGTCGGGCCTGGTGAAGCTAGTGGGATAGATTTAGTTACAGTGCTCAAAAGTGTAACATCAGACTCTAGTGGTGAATGGAATGATTGGTCTTCTGAACTGTTGTCTAATGGAGGATTTGAGGATGGTAATTTTGGGGGTTGGACAGTTCAAGGAGCAAATTGGGCCGTTGGAGCTGATGCACCGTCAGGAAGTGCTGGACCTCAAGCTGGTAGTTATACTGCCTTTCAAACTACTCCTTCTTCTGCTACGGATTATATTTATCAGGATGTTGATTTGACTTCCTATTCCTCATATATTACCGATGGGAGATTTGTAGTTAATGCTTCTGGATGGCGTGTTTCTTCAGAATATCCTGCACAAGATTTATCGAAAATTGTTATACAATTCTTGGATAGTGGTCTTGGTCTTATATCAACTCCATTGGATACAGGATACGATGATTTAGCTTCGTGGACAAAAGAGGGAATATATAATGCAACCGTTCCAACCAATACAAGATATATTAGAATATTTGGCTACACTGATGAAGGTAACACTTGGGATTCTGGCAATGTAGATTCTTTTTCTATCAAAGTGCGAACAAAACAAGCAAATGGAAGTAATTATCATTTGGATCAAGAGGTGCAATTTGTGGGAGTATATGATTCTCCTCTTCTTATTGAGCAATTATGCATTAGAACTGGTTCTTTTGGCGGATCTGAAAATCTAAATGTGACTTATTGGGATGGAGATTCTTGGGAGTTACTTGACTCCGCATTAACCGCGTCTTCTTGGAATAATTATACCGTTACTCTCACAAGTCCTACATTTACCATTAAATTTGGTGGATCTACAACCTCTTCTGATAGTATTCAAGATTGGTGGGAAATTGACTCAGTCTTACTCAAAGTTGAAACTCCAGAAGAAGCTGTAGGCGATGATTCTGGATTTGTCTGGCTTGATACCCCTGATGAAGTCGATCTGGGTACAACCTACAATTCATGGGTGGAACAAGATCTATCTGATGATAGCGTACCTAGTTCAGCAATGGGAGTAATACTTGGTTGGGTGGAGGATAGTACATCCAATCTTCGGGCTGTTGCACGAGGTGCAGATGATACCAATGATTACATGGATGGGGGTACTTCTTACAACCAAATGGAAGCAGAAACATGGAAAATGCAAGTAGTTAAGCTAAGAGATCATAGATATATTGATACTTGGCGTCAGAGTTCAACTGAAAGACTTTACGTGATGGGTTACACAGTAGGCGAGGATCCTCAATATAGAAGAGTCCCTGCTTATATGGGAAGTCTAACAGCAGACTCCACTTGGAATACGATGACTGTTCATGATATTGACAGTGATACTAATGGAGTAATTCTTTTTGCAAGATCAAGATCAAATCAAGACTCTACTATTATGGTTAGAGCTGTTGGTTCAACAGATTCTATGACGAATAGAGAGTGGGAAAATCATGTAAGTGGTACTTTTTTTGTTAAGCTTGATGCTAATGACCAGTTTGAATACTATATTACCAGTGCGAGATTAGCAGATTTTTATTTAGTTGCTGAAGTCAAGGATAATATTGATTGGCTGGATACAAATCGAGATTCTATATCAGCTACATCAACTGGTTGGACGATTCGAGATCTTGATAGCTATGTTACTGTTCCTTCTTCTACCTCTGGAGTATTACTTCAACATGATTCAACAGGAGGAATAGATGATTACAAGAATATTGCTCGGGAATATGGGCAAACCTGGACCTTTCCTGATTACGATGTAGGGATAGATCAATGGATGATGGGAGGTAGTGGAATTGATTCAGAAAATCGAATTCAGATATATGCAGAAAGTTTAGAACAAGATGTCTATATCCATGCATTAACACTTTATCAGGATAATACTCCCCCAACTATAGATGCTTTTGGTGTTGAAGATCCAGGAACTGGTACTGCTACGTTTTGGGCGTCTCTAACAGACCTATCTGACCTAGACAATGTTACACTGACAGTTAATGGAACAGATTATCAAATGAGTTTTAATGGTTCTCATTGGACAAAAGATCTTACAGTTAATTGGTTGGGGTACTATACGTATCAGATTACAAATGCTTCTGATATTTTTGGTAATTTTTTAACAACTTCTTCCAACATGCAAAATTATACTTTTGCCTATGATACTGTTGCCCCATCGGCTATAGATTGGGAATATTATCAGGGTGCTGATGGCACTTGGGATAATCAGAATAATACGTTTAAGGCAAATGTTAGTGATTCTTGGGGAGAAATCGATACTGTGATACTTGAGGTAACTACTTCCTCCCAAACTGCAATGATGAAAGAATATCAAGATTTCAGTGGTATTCTCGGGTTTATCAATAACACTTTAGAGTTAGATAATGGGGGAATAGATTTTCGAATAATAGTTAATGACACTAGTGGTAATGAAATTACTTCCTCTATTCATTCAGATTCTGTGTTTTATAATCATCCTCCAACTGCATCTAACCTTGCCCTAAATACTGACCCGTATTATAGTAATACTTCATTAATTCTTAGCTATTCATATTCGGACCCTGATTCTCATCCTCAAAGCGGAACTGAGATCCGCTGGTACAAAAATGGGATTTTACAAGGAGTCCATAATAACTCTGTAAGTATTAATCCAAGCTACTTATTTACTGGAGATCAGTGGAATGCCACCGTAAAACCAAAAGATGGTACTTTATTTGGAGAGATCAATATATCTTCAACGATTACTATCAGTAATACTCCTCCCACGCCAACAGATGTTATAATTCTACCTAACAATCCTGTTACTTCATCGACTCTGATAGTTGACTTTAATTACTATGATTATGATGGAGATTCAGAAAATACTGGCTATCGTCAGATTGAATGGTATAAGGTTGGAACAGGACATCTAGGTACGTTTGATAATCAAACCTCTTTATCTTCGTCAAATACTGTTAAAGGGGAACAATATTATGTAAGAATCCGAGTATTCGATGGAGAGTCATATTCAGTTTGGCTCACTAGTCCAATTATAACGATAGGTAACAGCATACCTAATGCAGTGAATCTATCTTTACCCACTAATCCTACAAATACCACTGACCTAATAGCTAGCTGGGAAATGCAAGATGCAGATATAGGGGATGTAGAAAATACATCTGCAGTAATTATCTATTGGTATAAGAATGGTGTTCTTCAACCCCTTTGGAATAACTCGGTCATAATTGGAGCGGGGAATACAACGAAAGGACAAATTTGGTGGTTTAAGATACAAGTCTTTGACGGAGAAAACTATTCTTCACTTACTGAACTACTTCCCCACGTTGAAATTGTTAATGCAATTCCAGTAGTCACTGATGTATCTATTGTAATTTCTACTCCCTATACAACTGATGATCTGGTCACTGATGCGTGGACCTTCACTGACGCTGATAATGATGGTGAGGGCACACCAATTATTCGTTGGTACCGTAATAACATACTACAATCTGCTTATAATGGGTATACAACTCTTCCAGCCTCTGTCACAGCAAAGGGAGAAAATTGGCATTTTGGTGTGCAAGTTTACGATGGATCAGCTTACTCATTACAGGTAAATTCATCACAAGTTCTTATCCAAAATACCGTTCCTGATGTAGATAATCTTACACTGACCTCTATTCCCACAACCACTGATGATTTATTAGCTAGTTGGACCTATACCGATGAAGACTTGGATGGTCTGTCCTTCAACATTACCTGGTATCTGAATAATGTATATAATTCTAGTTGGATTACAGCAACAAATAGTGCCACATTAAATGCTGGCAATACTTCCAAATATCAACAATGGTATTATACAATTCGAGCTTATGATGATGATGATTATTCAACTCTTATTTCACTGGGTAGCAATATAACTATCCAAAATTCAATTCCCACTACCTCTTATGCTAATTTTACTACATTAAATCCCTCTACTGTTGATGATTTTAATTTAACCTATGGATTTGTGGATAACGATGGTGATTTGGAGTTTGCGAATGATATTATAGTCTATTGGTATGTAAATTGGGCGTATCAGTCGCAATATGAAAACCAGACCTCCATATATAGTGATAATACCACCACAGGTGAGATTTGGTATTATATTATCCGAGTGTTTGATGGTGAAGGCTATAGTGACAATGTTACTTCAGATACTGGAGTAATTATAGGTGGAGGTTTAAATTTTAAGCCAACAGCAGAAAATTTAACATTAACTCCAATTTTTCCTCTTACAAGTGATGATTTAATTGCAGATTATGATTACTCTGATCCGGAAAATAATGATGAAATCGCATTCGAGATTCAATGGTTTATGGATGGAGTTCTTCAAGAAGATTATCAGACATTGACCCTACCAGCTAGTGCAACGTCAAAAAATCAGCAATGGAATTTTACGATTCGTGTTTTTGATGGTTTACAATGGAGTGATCTAAATAATTCACAGGTTTACACTATTGGTAATACAGCTCCTGGAGTAAGTGGAATAGATGCTACTTCTGATCCAACGACAAGTAATGATTTGTTTGTAAGTTGGAGCTCCTCCGATCAGGATTCCGATACCTTAACTTTCAATGTAACATGGATTCTAGATGGGACGAAAAATTCCAGTTTATTAACCTCTGATCATTTTGCGATACTAGGTGCAGGAAACACAACAAAAGGAGACAATTGGAATATTACCATTGAAGCTTATGATGGAGATGGTGGATATTCCACTATACTTACCCTTGGAACAACAATTTCTATCATAAATACTAATCCTCTCGCAGAAAACCTCACCCTTAATCTTCTTCCCAAGACTGGTGACGATTTAACTGCCAATTGGGATTTTTTCGACATCGACAATGATTTAGAAGATACAGATGGAACAATTATTTTCTGGTACAAAAACGGTGATTTACAAGCATCGTGGACAAATTCTACTACAATTGGGTTTGGAAATACCTCGAAAGGCCAGGTATGGTGGTATAAAATACAAGTGTATGATGGTGAGCAGTACTCAACACTTACCGAATTTCTTCCTCATATTGAAATCCAAAATACAGCACCTGTTAATGTTTCAATTCTTCCTCTGCCAACTTCCCCGAGTGTTGAAAGTGAGATTGATTTAACACTCTCTTCAGTTCTTTCCTCATTTACTGATGCAGATGGGGATTCAATTGAATTAGTAGAGCTACGTTGGTACAAAAATGGAGTTCTACAAGTTAATCTAAATGATTCTTTGTCGATTTCAGGAAGTAAATTAGCTAGAGGGGATAATTGGTCATATACAACAATAGTCTCTGATGGCTTAGAATTTGCAGTATTGTCTCAATCATCAGAATTTCAGATCCTTAACTCCCTACCAAATCTTTTGGGGGCTTATTTCACTGAAGCAGGTGTAAAAACGATACATAATCTCACAGCTAACTATTTGTATGAGGATGCTGATGGTGATGTCATTAACGTCTTTGAAATTCGATGGTATCGATCCACGAGTCCTTATATCGCATATACGCTAAATCCTGCTTATGATGGCTACTTGAGTCTTCCTTATACAGCAACGACCAAGAATGAACGGTGGAAGTTCAATATTACACTTTCAGATGGGTTCAATGCATCAACCTGGGTTCTATCTGATTATATTGCTATAGAAAACAGCATACCATGGATAGATCCGTATAGTATAGTCCTAACAGGTGGATTAACTACATCAGATCCTCTCAATGTCACTTTTATGTGGTATGATGATGATCCTGGGGATGTCCAAAGTGGGACAAGTTTCAGATGGGATGGTCCTTTTGTTACCAATCCTTCATCCAATCGTGTTCTGAATTCATCGGTCACAAAGGCAGGTGAGACATGGTCAGTGCGTATTACTCCAGGTGATGGTACTGACTTAGGAGATGTAGTCGAAAGTAAATTATATGGTATAAGCATCATTATTGGTAATACTCCACCTGAAATCCCTGGAAATGAGATAAAGATACAGGGATATGATCCTATTAATGGTTCCTACAGTGATGGAGTTGCTTTCGGCTCGAATGTTGATCTGATAGTACGGTACAATGTAAGTGATGTTGACGGTTTACAGGGAGTATCTGCTTATGATGTTTTTCTGGTTGATGGATATGCTTACGGATCTCAATATCGGTGGTTCAGAAATCGATCTGGTGTGGTAACTTTAATTCCCGCCCTAAATGGAATGACAACAGTTCCATCCTCCTTTATTCAAAGAGATGACCTTTGGTGGGTAGAAGTCACTCCCCGAGACTTATATGGAGATTTTGGTGTAAGTCAAAATTCTACTGAAATTAGTATCACAAATTCTGCTCCATATTTGGCCAGCCTTTCTTGGACCCAATCAGCATTTTATGCAAGCGATGATCTTTCGTTTGACTATGTTTTTGCAGATAGGGATCTTACAGATGTCGAATATGGTAGCATTATCGAATGGTACCTTAATGGGATTAATCAATCTGATTTTCACAGCTTTGTGAGTATTTCCTTCCAAAATACCTCTAAAGGTGATGTTTGGTATGCTAGAATTAGAGTATGGGATGGTGACCTATACAGTAATTGGTTTTCCCTACCAAATATTACCATCCTTAATACAGATCCTATTGCTTCTAACATCCTTCTTACACCAGCTTCTCCAACAGCAACACAAAATCTAACAGTTAATTGGGATTATTCCGATTACGATAACGACGGTCAGCAATCTCCGAGAATTCGCTGGTATAGAAATAATATCCTACAAGTTATACTCAATGATGTGACCACGGTCAATGCTAGCTACTTGAATAGAAACGATTTCTGGTATGTGACAGTCGAAGCATTTGATGGAGAGAATTATTCCATCTTGATTACATCTTCAAGTATAACAGTAATCAATTCTCCTCCAACACTAAAAAATGTAGTTTTATGGAATAATAATGATCTTTCTAATACCAGTTATACCGATGGTGTCATTATAATTTTAGATCTTGACTATGTTGATGATGATGGCGATTTACTAGATACAGGATCTACTAGTATTCAATGGTATCGCAATGGGGCACATCTTCCCTTATTCGATAATCAAACAAGCATTTCTAGCGGTGAATTGCAGAAAGGTGATTCTTGGTATGCTATAGTTCAAGTTTTGGATTTAGGTGGAACAGTATGGTCAGATAACTTAACCTCTCAAACAATCACTGTGATAAATAAAGCCCCAGAAGTGACTTCTCTAACATTCTTAGAGGAACCAGGTTATCTTCTCGAAAATGAAAATATTTCACTGATCTTGATAATTTTCGATCCCGATGTCAATGATACTGATTCCTCCCTTATTGAATGGATGATTAATGGAACTTTGCAACCACAATACACGGATCTAAGAGTAATCTCCTTTTCTGACACGAATCCTGGTGAAAATTGGACTGTAATCATTACACCATCAGATGGAGTGGATTATGGATCCATAGTCTCTCGTTCGATTATTATTGAAAGCGTTCCCTATATTCAGAATTTGACTGCAATCATTGAACAAGATAGTGATGGGCATTTTACTTTTGGAGTCCAAGTCCTCGATGCCCTTCATGATATTTCCTCTGTTGAATATGAAGTCCTGTTAAATGGAACAGTTCTTGATTTTGAAGATATCGTGAATTCACCAAATGCCACCGATTACTGGCTTCTTGATTATACCCTATCAGCTCCTGATTACTATAATACAAAAGCATTGATTGTAATTAACGCTATATCTACTCGTGGTATCCGATCAACTAGATCATTCAACTTCACGATCATTGATGGAGTTGCTCCTCGGATATCGGAGTCAGGTCTGGGCGTATGGTTTGTAAAGGATAAAGATGATCCGACGAATCTAACTTTCTATGCAGATATTGAAGAATATGGTTCTGGAATAGCAAATGTAACCCTATACTATTACTACAATCCTGATGAAGCAGGTGATGGAGCAAGCGCACTTCAAGAGTTTACTGAAGTTCTCATGACTTTAGAAAATTCTTTTGATGGAACCTTCAGATATAGTATTACAGTTCCATATCCCCAAGATGATCTTGATTATGAGATACTTTATCTGGTTTCTACTCAAGATATGGAAGGAAACAGTGATCCTGCAGCATTTGACATTCATGATTATCCAGATAGGATATCAAATGAAAAAGTCGTTCAGATTACTGCAGGTGGATTACCAGAATATGTGTTGTATGTTGCTGGAGCTGCTGTGTTCCTTATATTCGTTGGCTCAATAGTTTATGTACGATTTATCAGAAAACCCGAGTTGGTCGGATTAGACAAAGAACTCGTTATGAAAACTCAAAAGAAAATACGAGAGGAGGATATCTCGGCTAGTATCGAAGAACATTCAATAGGTATCATTGTATCATTTTTCGCCCAAAGACAAGGACCAATACCCATCATTGTCTTCCCTGAAGTTCTTAAAGACAACTTCACTAAATTAATTGAAATATCTGATCGATCGTTCAATAATTGTGGGTTTGCTAACACGTTTGATCGCCAGATTGCTTCTAGTTTTGATATTGACCTTACTGACACCCTATCTGTTCGCTCCATGTCATTCGGTTTTGCATTAAATCGACCTGAAGCCCGTGGAGGTAAGGAAAATCTTACTCTCAATATCTTACTCTTTGAGGGTATGTTTTCCATTCTCAATCACTTCCAAATGGAAATCCAAGCTCGGGTTCGCACTATTCATAAATTGATGGATGTCAAACCAGGTGCTAAAGATGAGATTCGTCAACGAATCTACAATTTGCGTCGTTATGTTTCCTCCATTATATTGGCATATCAAGAAATTTATGGGTTGGAACCTCCTGTAATGGAAATGCCAGATATATTAGGTTTCGATGGATAAATTAGAAAAATATAGGAGGTTTTTATAGCCTCCTTTACTTTTTTAGAATTAATTTCTTTAATCCTGCTTTGTACGGTATTACTTTCCCATCACAGTAGATGCAAAAAGATCCATACGGATGAAGTGCCTTCTCCTTTGTTTCGTGAACCGTTTTTACTAATTTTGATCGAAATGCTTTCTCGTTGATATCAGCAAATTCCTCTACATCTTTGATAACCTGTGGTGAGTAAGGACATTGATGGGTGTATAGTACGGTTACACCTTCGTCATCAGGGATGTTCTCACTTGAGATCGGAAAAAATGAAGGTTTGGTTACCGATTCTAAAAAACTTAGCGCGTGGAGAGAAAATATCCCATCCCCTGCTTCATCTACCTTTTTAAATCCCATTTTCTCGAAGATTTTCTTACGAGGATAGGAACTTTTCGTAGCAGAGATTCCTACTACTCCATTCATCTTTAGATGTTTAGCATCATCAATTGCATATTGAATGAGTTCAGAAGCATACCCCTTTCCTTTATGACGACCTACTACCCATAGACAGTGGATGACCATGAAATTATCAGCCTCAATTCCTCTCCAATTAAATTCACTCGGAATGTACTCGATAAATCCTCTGTAAGAATACTTATTTGTTTCTTTAACCTTCAAAATCTTGTACTTCAATCCTTCAAGAAAGCGGGCCTTAATCCATTCGAGTTTATTCTGATAACCTGTTTCTTTTTTCTGTGATTGTTTACAGAACAGTCCTATGGTATCCAAATTATTGGTATTCACATCAATAATTTCGTAACTCATCCTATATACACCTGAAACTTTCATTGCTTAAAACTTATTCATCAAAAAAGTTTTGCTCTGCCCACCAGGCGGCCCCATCTTCCTGCCACTCAGGCCATCCCTTAAGCCAAGGGCCAATATGGCAATCACGGATCCTATCCGAGATGGGGAAGTAAGCTTTAAGATCAATCACAGGAGTTTCATCCATTGCATCTAAACCTACAACTTGGACAATTCCTGTATTAATATTAACAGATAGTATCTTACTTACTGTGATTCCAATAGGATTGGGACGATATTCGGCCCGTGTAGCAAAAACTCCAGTTTCTGGTGGATTTTCACCATAAGGTGGAACAATGCTCCATGATTCCAAGTTTCTCATTTCCTCAGTATCATTCTTATGGGCCCACCAAATAACAAAGACGTGACTGAACTTATCTAGTTCTTTTAATCCTTCACGGAAAGGTTCATCAATGTTTACGAAGTAGTCTGCATTGTATGGATCCTCTCCTTCTACATGCACATACCCGATTGGTCGTAATTCAAAATTCTTTTTCGGCATCAGTTTTTCACCGATAATGTGATTTCTTTCTAATTTTATATTTATTCCGCTTTCGGTAGTACTCTTCCCTATTTCTATAGGAAAGCTTTTTTAATCTCCAAGAAATACGATTGATTGAGACATATGAAAGATATTTCAACCCCAACTCCTCAGATAATCAAGAACAGACAAATAAAGCTGCTAGGATGCATTTTTTTCGGAAATCCTTTTCATCAGGCAAAAGAGTGGAGCTATGAAAATGAGATTGGTAATTTATGGATTCGTTTCATGAATTTGACAAAGCAATACAAAGAATATTTAGAGAAGTTATCCTCTAACTCCACACTTGGTTACGAGTTACATTTAGAACCCGCAGATTATTCAACAACAAATCAGTACTATGTTATGGTGGGTATTGAGATTGGAGAGATTGAAGAAATACCACTCGAGTTCTTTACGAAAAGCCTTCCCCGAACCGATTATGTTGAATTTACTACTCAGATGGCTAGAAAAAGAGAACAAGGCGCGTATATTTACCAAACATGGATGCCTCGTGAAAAAATTACCCAACGATATCCGTACGTACTCCAGAAATACGATTCTAATCGATATCGTGGATTGGACGATCCATCCTCTGAAATAGATTGGTTGATACCTGTTTTAAGAGGCAAACAAAAGAGTGATACAGATGAGTGAATTACCCATTACAGATCTCTTACTGAGTTATGAGAGGAATTTTGAAGGAATCAAATCGATTTTAAATGCTTTATCGCATGAAAAACGACTCCAAATTTTGTTAAGCTTACTTACTGGAGATAAATCATTTCGAGAGCTAAAAAAAGAGACAAATCTAGAAAAAACTGCTTTGGCACATCATTTAAACCAAATGATTGCGATTCAATTAATACAAAAACCTGCATACAATACTTATAGTTTACATATTGATGGTGAACGGTTTTTGAGAATAATTGAGAGAGCATTTCAGCATACAAATCTGAAGTTAACGAAAGATAAGGAACAAATGGAAACTAGGCAATTTTCAGCCAAATTTGCAGATAATTTCTTTGGATTTGAGAAGAATACAAGATAAATCAAGCTAATGATTATATCGTGCTTTGTTTTTTCGGACATGTTCCTCTCCCTCCTCGCTTAAAGAGTAGATATTTTCACTCATCTGAATTAATTTCTTATGTTCAAGTTCTAATAGAGCCTGTTTAATGTCTTCTTGATTGTACCCATATTTAATTACAAAAGGTTCACCGTGACTTTCTTTAATTACAATTGGTTGAAAATCTAACGAAAATCTATCTTGTATCATCTCATAAGTGTTAAAATCCTTAAAAATCTGATATAACACCCATTTCTCAAGCATACGGTATTGAAAGCGATTGAAGCTCTTCCACAAGCCTAGTTTATATTTTCCAAAGTCAATTTCCTCTCCCTGATTGTAACTTCTCAGGTCTGAAAGTATTTCATATGCTCCTCGGAGGACTAAAAAGCCAATGAAACAGCCGACAATTCCATCCATTATGTAAATCTGAAATTCACTTGCCGCAATAGCAAGTAGTACCAGTGAGGCATTTAACACATGATTCTTACTGTCTTCTGATTGAGCCAAGATAGTCAAACTTCGATTAAGATATCCGCTATATTTCTGATAAATATATAATAGAAAACATGCAATGATAGAGACTACAGCGACAAAAACTCCAAAATTACCTTCACTGATGGGAGTTGGATTCATCATTCTCGTTACACTTGAGACCAGAATTCCCACTCCAGAAATAGCCATAAGAATGATCAATAGGTACGTTGCTTCTGTTTCTTTCTTAATCCACATTGCAATAGTCACAATAATAGATGATATGCCATCAATTGCTGAATCAATTCCATCCCCTAATAGTCCAACGCTTCCTGTAAGCACAAATCCAAATAATTTTAGAGTTGCGAGTACCAAATGTATTACTAAGGAGAGTAAAGGAGATATAGATGGTTGCGCCAGGGATTTAACAGCTGTAAAGAATCTAACCATCTGTTTTGCCTGTTTATCAGCTCTTGGGATTGCTTTTTCTGTTAAATGAAAAAAGTCTCCTTCTACTCTGACTAGTCCTTCTAGCTGTAAAAGACGAATCCCCTGATAATTTATCCAAAGATGTTCTGAATCCAGATTTTCTCTGAAAAACATTGCTGCCCCGAATAGCATAGCAATCCTATTATCTAGATATAGTATTTCCTCATACGTGTGAGGGCGACTATTCAAAAGAATCAGAATATGGTGCATAAAATGGTCATAATTACTCTTCCGTACTTCAGATAGAATATTGATTCCATAAATTATAACAATTAGTCCTGTAACATATTTTATATTTAACTCCATACTTACAGCACTAATAATGACGAATAATGAAGAAAAAACTGTGCTACGGTGGTGAAGTGCAAGAACTTTTACATTAACATTTTCATTTAAATACCCCGAACAGTAAATTGTCAGAAATGAGATCAGAGCTATTGAAATGCCAATAATTATGATAAGTCCTGTACTTTCTAAATTGTAAGTAATGACGCCAGTACTAATTATTGTTAGGCCATAAATCATGACCCCTACACCAATGATTGAAATCGAAATTCGAAATATACGTGAGGATAGTTTTCTAATAGGATTTCTTGAGGCCGTTAATATTTGATAGAAGTTTAAGCTCATTATAATAAGAAAAATTCCCTCTAGAGCGAAAATAGGGTTTTGTGAAATTGAAAAACCTACAAAATTCAGAGCTGTTAGAAATATCAGAGTAATCGAAGAAATGAGAAAGGCAATGGAAGGTTTGATGAGAGTTTTAACAAAATCACTAATCTTTTGATCTCTTTCCTCTGTTTTATTTACTCTTTCCTTTCCTTGTAGAGTTAGCAAGTATTTCTCGTCTTCAACAAGTTCAATGTGATTTTTCTTCTCTAATCGACGTAATCTCTTCCCTAAATATTCCATTTTTCTATTCTTCGATCTTCTTTGCCACCAATGGACAGTAAACTCATTATCCAGCTTAGTAATGATATTTTTCATATTTTGTGGCTCATCCTCAACAAGACGTAACAGGATTTTATCAAAATTATGAGAACTGAAGATCAAAGATGATTTCATGGTCGTTCACACCTTAGTACTTGCGTTATTTTCGAAAT
Organism: Candidatus Hodarchaeota archaeon; assembly: GCA_016840035.1. Classification (GTDB taxonomy): domain Archaea; phylum Asgardarchaeota; class Heimdallarchaeia; order Hodarchaeales; family Hodarchaeaceae; genus Hodarchaeum. The sequence continues at coordinate 28,511 of JAEOTC010000208.1, forward strand.
TAGTTAATACAGATGAGATATGTCACGTTACTTATATTCAAAGCTCTATTATTGAATGTATGGGATTTGGTAATGTGAATTCTCTTATAAGTGGTTTCCTTTAGGAAATTGAAGAGCAAATTCTGGTGTTCGTCGGGTGAAAGATGACACCAAATTACTCAATGGTGTTCACAGATGTAAACATTTATAGGAAATAGATGATTAATCTTAATAAGGCTATTACTGAATGTGTTACAAATGGAATTCGTACCTGAATTAAAACTAACTCTTTTAAGTGGAGGAATTTTCTTAATCATTTTTTATTTCCTTCAATTTGTTAATTTAACATTTGTTTCAAACGAAATGCGAAAGAAACTAGTCGATAGATCGACTTTCAGTAGAAAACAATGGATTTTATCATTTATGAGTAAATTACTGGGAGTTTGTGTGATGATTCTAATGTTCTTAACACCTATTAGTAACCAAAGTATAGAATTTCTCCTTGGTGTTGGGATCTACTGTATGGGAATGATTGGTTTAAGAATTTCCGTTTTAAACTTCACTTCCACCCCTCTTGACCAACCTGTGACGAAGGGACTGTATTCATATTCTAGAAATCCTCAAGAAACCATGTTAATTGTAATTTTTCTTGGTATTACGCTTATTATTGGTTCAGGGTTGGTTCTCACTATACTGATCATATCGAAACTCCTAAGTCATTATCAATTATTAGCCCAAGAAGATGCTTGCCTTGAATTATATGGGGAGGAATATCGAAAATATATGCAGAGAGTTCCAAGGTATTTCTTAATCTTCTAGGACTGGTGAAAGACTATGATGACACTCACAAGGGAAAATAAGTATAAATTTATTAAATTCTCATATTGGCTTGGTGCAATACTTGATGGAATCTGGTGTATTATTCCCTTCATCTATATGTTTTTCTCTGATTTATCAATCTTCACAGACTTAGGCTATCCGAGTCCCATAAGCGAATTTGGATATTATGCACTTGTTGGTGTAGTTGGCTTAATGTTCGGATGGACGCTCTTACTAATATGGGGGGTTCAAAAACCCATCGAACGTAAGGATACTTTGTTGTTGACAACTCTAGTCTGTGTTATCTTGCTGATACTACAAATTATCGGTTTTATAAACGGGAATAAATATATCCTTCCAATTTCATTACTTTCAAACCTAAGTGTAATATTTTACGGAATAGGATATGTTTGGGCAAGATCCTTAGAATAACTCATTATCTATAACTTTTAATCAATAGAAACAAGAATTTTTAAGATATTCACTTATCAGCTAACGTAGAATCAATTAATTCAAGTAATGGTTCAAGTAGTGTGTGAATTCGGTCTTTAATTTGTTGATTGAGCTCATTTAGCTCTTTTATTCCCTTCTCAGTAATTTCATAATGACGAAGTTTCCTCCCTTCAGACATTTGTATGGATTTAACAAGATCAGCTCTCTCCAATTTCCGCAATTCAGTATAAATTGTACCTGTTTTAACTTCTAATGAAGTATTGATCGCTTTTGGTACGATCTGACGAATCTCATACCCCGTAATTTGGGGATTTTTTAGAATTAATGCAAGGAATAACGCTCGAATAATTGGTAACGGGCGTAGGATTTTCTGTTTCTCTGTGGTTTCCTTTAATTGGTCATTGGTTTTTTTTTCATCATCCATGATTTTCAAATCGATCCTTCATAACCTGTAGTGAATAAATGATGAGTGATTGAAAAACTCTCCTAGGACGAAACTGCGACACCAACTAAGATAGCACTCAAGAATAGGACGAGAGTTGCTAGTAGAATATTCAGAAATAGTAACAACACAGATAGTCTTTCTTCTTTTTTAGAATTCAGATTTAGTTTCTTCAGTATTTGGCTTCTTGTGAGCATGACTAAAATCATGGAAACATAAAGCACATGTTTGATAGTTGTTAGTATTGAATATTCATTTCCTAAACTGATAAACCCTAAATATAATCCTGAATATCTTGCAAGTAATACTCCGGTTAGAAATAGCATTACCATGCTAATATAAATCAAACTTCGCATACGATGTTGAATAGTCTTCATAAACTGTTTGGTTTCTGGACTTTTAGGTAAGACTCTCTTTGTTGATGGCAAAATCACGAATCCCATTGTAAATAAGCCCCCTACCCAGATTGCTGTTGCTATGTCGTGCAGAAATTTCACAATAACGTAAACTAAATCGATGTCCAATATTTATCACCAGTAGATAACAATATGTCGTAGTTATACATGTAGCTTGATGATATATATATTTATACTAGATTCTTAGATAACAAAACGAGAGTATAACCAAAATAAATGCTCTCTTTTGTTTACAATTTGAGTTTTATTTGGTGAATTTTGAAATGAACAGGAAAAATTCTTTAGGTATCCTTCTTTCTGTAATTGGTGCCATTCTTGGGATTATAGGAACATGGATTCTTTTTGTACTATATTATGAACCGTATCAAACAGCAATGCTTGCACCACCACCAGCAGGAGTCGGTACTGACGCAATAATCATCATTTTTCTACCATTTATTGCAGATTTTGGGATAATTGGTGGTGTATTGTATATTATTAGTGCCTTAGGTTTTTGGTCAGATTCCGAATGGGCTTTTCCCACAGCTGTCGTGGCAAATATTTTTGCATTACTATCAGGTTTCTGGCCTTTTATTCCTGCAATTACAGTAGGTCAACCTCCAGTCTTTTTGGCCATATTTTTTCCTAATCTCTTAATTTACTTCCTTTTAATGGTGTATGTAGGTGATACAACCTGGATTAGGACGTTAATTGCCTTAACTGTTGGTATAGCTTTCGTCATGTCATTCATGAACGGAGTAGCATCCACAAACCGTATTCTTGGTGTCATTGCAGGTAAAATTGCTAGTGGTGGTCCAATTTATGTGCTTTCACAACGAATAAATTGGCTTGCATCTTTGGGGTACGCAGTAACTACCGCAGGAATCTTATTATTTCACAAAAAAGAATGGGTTCGTTTTGTGGGTCTTGGAGCGGCCGTTCTTGAAATAATTGGAGGTATGCCACTTGCTATACTAAACACTATTGACAAAGGGGAAATATCTATGTTTTTCTTTGCCCCAGTGCTTAGTTTGCCATTACTTGTGATTTTCCTCTGGCCTAATCTTTGGCAACGATTAGTATACTCCTCAGAAAAAGCGACGATAACGTAAAGCTTATCTTCCCTTTTCCTCCCTTTTTTATTCTACTTCTCTAGAAGTCATTAAACCGTTTAAAAATTCTACATATTGCCAAACTGATCCATTTTTGTACTTCCTTGGATGCTTTACTCTCTCTCTCTATATGTTTTTTAGAGTATGATGACTTCCAAAGTCCATTTGGCTGTTGGTGTTCCTTTAACCAATTTAATGCGTTTTTGATATCTTTGTCTTCATGAGAGAAACCAATCATCGATAGCGAATCCAATGCCGCAACAAGGTGATTCCACCAGTAAGGATACTGAAATCTAACCCAATAGTCAGCATCTTGATAAGAAGTATAATGGGGATCCTTTTGAAAAAACCTCGCTTTGAGTAGGTTCGCAGCGTGTCTTATTTCAGTAGATTCGCGATATTTGGGATGAGCGACGAAGGCACGGATGACCATTCCTGTCCAATTATGAGAGGATGGTTTGGAAAGCAGTTCTGGTGTGTATTTTACAGTTTTAACTTTCTGTGATGTTAAACGAGTGACTTCCTTCCAAGAATAGTCTGTAGCCATTAATGCTCCCGATAACCATCCGCCGTCATTCTGGCGAACAGATAATAACCATTGAAGTCCTTTTTCCACACGAGGATCGGTACCATATCCGCATTTTATCAGAAGGGATAATATTACCCCAGTATAGTAAGCAGCATATTGGGTTCCTAATATTCCACGGATATCTCCCTCTTTCGTTTGACAGGAAAATATAAACTCTGCAGCTCTTTCAACCGAGGAATTTGTATTATTCATCTCATACTGGTCAATAAGGAAACGAAACTGTTTCCATGTCTCTGTAAGGTCAAAATTTACAGCAGGATGTTTCTTACGATTTTTGGATGGGGATTTCCATGAACCATTTGCTTGTTGACGTTTCAATATTCTTTGAACTACGGGTAGTTCCCAGATATCTTGGATTCTATTCACTCTTTCTTCTAATAAATCACGTCGAGTGAAATATTCAATAGCAGGACCGTTTTTTTCCAGTAAAGCGGGAATAGAGTCGAATTTGAGCTGTTTCTGCCAAGGTTTCATGAGATTGGTTCCTATTCTGCAAATAAGATTCTTTGATGAAGTAATGAAGTATGTTAAATCAGAGAATTGTCCTAACAAAAACTCTTTTGATATAAGAATTGTCTTTAAAGGTGATTAGGGACATTGTAGGTGAATGGTTCGTGAAAAAATGGATCAAAATCTTGGTTATATTTCTAATAAGTGTTAATCTTTCTATCATCTTTCCTGTTCAGAGTAGGGTGTTTACTAGTACTGCATATCCAGAAGCAAGAGCTGGGCATTCAATGGTATATGATCCCATTCATAATGAGATTATTATGTTTGGGGGTATGAGAGACAACTTAAATACTCCGAATAGTTATCTAAATGATACGTGGATTTTTTATTGCGCAAATAACTCTTGGAGACAAATTACTCCTATTATTAGTCCTGCTACTAGGGTAACACATGATATGATTTATGATTCAGCGAATAAAAAGGCGGTACTGTTTGGAGGAGGAAATAGGGACCAACTATTTAATGATACATGGATTTTTGATCCAGAAACTCGTACTTGGTGTGAATTAGCTCCCAATAATCGACCTCAACCTGTGAATGATCCTGAACTGTATTATGATCCTTTAAATCAAGCAGTTATTCTATTTGGAGGATACCTTGAGAACGGATATTCTGATGAGACCTGGAAATATTCGGTATCAAATAATTCTTGGGAACAGATTTTTCCATCAAACAGTCCTTCAAGTCGATATGGTCATAGAATGATATATAATACAATGAGTCAAACGGGCTTTTTGTTCGGTGGTCATGCAAATGGTATTAGCGATAGAATAGAAAATGACCTGTGGTTATTTAACATAGCAGATAATTCTTGGACTGAATCGACATCTGGAACTCTTCCTTCAACACGTTATTGGCATGATATGGTGTACAATCCGGTTAAAAATGAGTCAATAGTGTTCGGTGGAAGATCAAGTGCCTTTAATTTCAATTGCAGAGATGATACATGGATCTTTAGTCATGGAACAAATACTTGGGAAGAAATTACCGGTGAAGGACCATCTGAACGAATGACTTTCTCAATGGTCTATAATTCAAATGATGCTAAAGTCTATCTTTATGGAGGCAACAGAGATCCCAATACAGAGATTTATAATGATATGTGGGTCTTTTGTACACAAACTAGGTCATGGTCAAAACCTAGCGTGACCTCATCCGTCCAATCTGAAGACATGAGTTCTTCTAGTACATCTTCCCCCTCAGAGGACTCTACTTCCTCTCTTTACATAACTAGCCTGCTAATGACACTAACTTTATTAGGTCAAAAACGAAGAAAACGGAAATAATCCACAATCCTATTTCTTTTTATATTCTCAAAAGGCGAAGTTCAAAACTTCGAAAATTCATGAAGTAGAACAAATCACGTTTCCTTACTATTCCTTTAAAAATGTTTGAAGAGGAAATATTCCTTGTTTGAATACGGATATCCATCCGATATTCCAAATTTCTTATAGCCTTGTTTCATAAAAAATTCTGGAGATTGAAAAGAGAGGACATTCACTAAACCTGAAATACATCCATTCTCCTTAGCGATTCGCTCTGCAGTTTCTAAGAGTTTTTTTCCAAACCTCTGGTCTCGATAATTTTTATCAATCCAAAGCCTGACTATATGGATTGCTTTAAGGGTTGTATACGCAGATAATCCTCCTATAATTTGGTTTGTAGGAGTTTCCAGAACTAAATCAATACTTTTTCCTGGGTATTTCTTTCTTATTTCTCCTACATGCCTTTTGACATACTCATGTAATCCTTCATTTACTATATTCATGGAACGTTTTGAGTAATCTTCAGCAATTGTAAATCCCTGCAAATTTTCTTGTTGCTCATCGGAGATGAATATAGCCTCATTCCCAAACTTCTTTAGTAATACATATTCCGTAATACCATTTGTATATCCAGTAAAAATTCCCACAATTGTATATCCAATGCTCTTATAAAAATCAGGAGCTTGAAAAGAAAATGTCCATGTTTGTGAGGCGGGATAGCCCTTTGTTTTACCAATCTTTTCTGCACTTAATACAAGGTGTTTGCCTAACCCCTTTCCTCGATATTTTTCATCTATCCAAAGCGATTCAAGATGCATAATTCCTGTTAACATACTTGTGATAACCCCTCCGACAATATCCCCTTCAGGATTTCTCAATACAAGACTGATATCTGGGATCGGTATATCAAGGTCCCCACCAGGAAAATTTCTGTTATATGTTTCTAAACCGCTCTCTATAACCTTTATTTGTTCTTTAGAAGGTTCTTGTATCATAAGAATCTGATTCACATCTGAATTGCTGACCATTTTAAATCTCTCGCTATTTGGTATACTTTTTAGAAATATCTTCGAATCAATTGAATCAATTTTTATATTTCCAAGATATGGAATTTTTTCAGACATTTTCAGGATGAGAATGTTATTCTTAAGGAAGAGATGATTATGGCAATTATCCAGATTACCTATATATTTTGGAGAATTCGAACCATTTGGGAAAGCTTCCCTATTTTTGATTCAAAGAGGTATCGAAAAATCATCCCTATACAAATAAAGTATTAATTCACATGGATAACCCCTCTTCGTATGGATTTTTTCCTGCATATTGTCGTAAGTACAGCACTTGGCACTCAACTCAATAAAAATCCTAATGCTCAGCGCGCTTTTATTCTTGGGGGCCTCGTTCCTGATTTAGATGTGATATTCGTTTGGATACCATTTTTAATGCCTGAATTATTTATTTTTCAACATCGTGGGTTATTTCATACAGTATTTCTAGCTCCCATAATAGTAAGTTTACTGATAGTATTAATCAACTATTTAAATAAGGTCAATGTTATCCAGAGGTTAAAGGAACCTTTACAGGCTTTCTCTATTGACATAAATTCCCGTACTGTATTGTGGGGAACCTTTGGGGTTTTTATTCATCTTCTGATGGATGTTATTTCCTATAATGGAGTGTTCCTCTTTTATCCACTGATTAATCATCGAATAGCATTCAATTTGGTTTCAGTTATTGACCCCTTCGCATCAGTGCTTTCTATAATAATTGTTATCAGATTATTTTTCAACAAGATAGTTAAGATTGGAACTTATTCAATCAAGCAATTTCAAAGATCAGCAACCATGATCAGTATTCTTTTTGTAGTCTTACTATCAACTTACGCTATTCTTCAACTAAATACAACAATCACTCATTCTCCTGATAACACCAAACCCGAATTTATCCCAATTTTTCGATGGTTATACTCTAAGGATCAAAACGACATTACGATTTCATTAGTGAACCAACTCACTCAGAAAATTGTCGTATCCTACTCATATCCCTCCTTAATTTATAATCAAACAGCATGGAACATTAAAACCATTGAATCAGTTATTGACCAAGCAAAAGTGACAACCAAATATCAGAGATATATATATCAATTGGATTCTGAATCCTACTTATCCATTAATGCTACATTGAATACAAAGGAATTTCGTTGGCAAATATCATTTTTAAATACTTTTCAGGATGCCCAGTATAGATTCTTTGGACTTTCACGAGAATCTTCTCCGAAACCAAGTCTGATGATCTATCTCAATCAGGATCGAATTTCTAGAATAAAGTAAAACCAATTTTTGAATGAAACTGACTATTATTAAGAAACATGAAACATTTCTTCGGAACTCTAACTTTAAATAGGAATTTAACTCTAAAGAATCACTACTCAAAATCTTACAGGAAGAAAAGAGATGAGAAGGGATAAAAGAAATAATGACAAGAAAAAGCTAGTATTCTTTCTGGTATTTATTACACTTTTAGTGTTCTTAGGGTCATCTATTAGAATGTTGAATGCTGGTACGCAGCATAGAAGCCATAATATCCGTTCTTCGATGAGTTTAATTGATAGTCCTGCAATATCAATAAATGGAAATCAAGAGTTAATCGACTTTGTAAATGCTAGTGGGGATGTTTTTTTGTTAGGGAACATTACACATCCACTGTTGATACAAAATCTAAATATTTCAGGTACCTCTGGGAATAGAATCACGATTCGTAATACAAATTTGCATTTCCGAATCACAGGCTGTTACCTCGATGGAGGAGCTGATGGCATACACTTTTCCAATGTCACGTTTGGCCAAATCGTGAATACAACTGTAATTAATAGTGGATCCGAAGGAATATGGTTAGAATCTTCCCCCTATGCCATGATTAGGAATAATACGGTTGAAAATTCGTACCAAGACGGAATAACGTTGCATAGTTCCCGAAGGTCAAAAATAACAGATAATCGAGTTATTCATGCAGGAACTAGTCTTTCGACTGGTTATGGAATGTATGTTTATGGATCCCCGTATGCATATGTTGCTAACAATTATGTGTTTGAAAGTTATTATGCAGCAATAGAACTAGCGGATGGATCACCTCACAGTTCGCTCTTGAATAACACAGTCATCAGGAATATGGTTGCTCATTCTCTTGCCTCTACTAACTCTCCCAATGCAACGGTATTGTATAATAAAATCTATGGTGCTGGTACACAGGGAATAACTATACGGTACTCAAATCGTTCAGTTGTTGAATGGAATGAGGTTCAAGATGATTATTATGGGATTTTATTATTGTTTAGCTGGAATACTAATGTTTCGTACAATACTTTGATAGGAAATGAAATAGGTATACATGCAAGAAATATAGTGAATAATTCGATTATATCTCATAACATACTTTTGAATAACCACAACGGAATTCACAGTTGGAACGCAGATTCAGCAATATATTATGACAATTTAATTAAAAATTCTACCGCTTTCGGGTTGATACTTGAAACTTCATCAAATAATCAGATATTCAGAAATGATTTCATCAATAACAATCCTACAGGCAATTCACAAGTAACAGATTTTGATAATACATTCGAAGAAAATAATGTTAGTTATAACTATTGGTCTGATCACACTTCCCCGGATTCAAACAATGATGGCATTGTGGATCAACCCTACAGCTTTTTGGGGGACTCTGCAAATGAGGATTCAAGACCATTAGTATACAATACCGGAACATTAGCACCTGTTAGTATTTTATATCCCTCGGGGGGTCAAGAAGTAACAGGTGTTGTTACTATAGATTGGACTCCTTCAGCAAACCCATTAAAACGTGTTTTATCGTATAACGTCTATACAAAAACTGTATCTGAAGTCGAATGGACTGAAATTGCTTCTAGCTTACTGGATACATCTTATAGCTGGGATATCAGTTCATATCCAGAAGGCAATTATTTATTGAAGGTGAAAGTTAGTTCTACAGATGGATTAGAAACTGAGATAATTTCCGATAGTCCGTTTACTATAACCTCAGAATTGACGGATACAACAACAACAACTACAACTCTTCCCCTCTCAACTACTACCGAACCATCTAGTGCTCCGTTTAGTGGTTTTTTCTCTATAATTGGAGTCATTTTCATAACTAGACGGTACAAAAAGCGCTTTAGGAAAAAATTAGAGAAATAATTGAAGGATGGAGATCTTACGTTCTTATTATTTCGAGTTTTTTCTTGAAGGAGGATTTACCTGAACAATCGAAGCTGCTTTTTCTGCTGTAAAAACTAACTCTGAAAAGATCTCCTTCGTGACAAAGGGAGGGTGAAATTCAAGTGTGTTAGTGAATTTTTGGATAAATTCCTCTTTTGACAAGTTTTGGTCCTTTAATTTCCCTAGAAGCTGGTAGCTTCTTGTCGGTCTCTCAATCCACCTTACAATCTCATCTCCATCTTCATCTGCAAATATAATAACTGGAATTTTCTTTCTTCCAGCAGTAGAGTAGAATGTATCGAATTCTTTTATCCACTCATCCCGAGACGTAATCCGAAAATCCCAGCTTGTCATTAGGTTTGAAATTACAGCAATAATTGGAACTCCATTTGCACAATCAATACACCAACGTTCAGCTATGCATAATACACGTAATTTTTCATTCATTTGTGCAGTTTGATCTTCTGTTAACTTTTGAGCTGCATTTTGTGCTGCATTATAATTAGCATCCATTTTTTCTTGATACTTAACACTTTTATCGACATAATTCTGGTAAGAAATTCCCCTTTCATATAATTTATTAAAAATTTCTCGTTTTTTCATTCGAATCATCTTGAAACAACATTATCAGGAATATTATCAAGAGGAAAATCTATTTAAACGTTAGCTACTAAGTACTAATAGTAGCAAGTAGTAACATTTAAGGCTTGGATGTACACCATGGGAAATTCCATATCTGAAAAATCTGATTTATACGATGATTCAACACCTGGAAAATTAGTAAATTTACTGATAGAAGTAGGACTTTCACAAACTCAGGCACAAGTCTATTTAGAATTAGTGAAACAGAAAGAAACTACTGCAAGTAATCTCTGTAGAGCAACAGGAGTAAAAAGTTCTCGGATATATAGTATCTTGAGCGAACTCGAGCAGCTAGGACTTGTAATGGTTCTGAATACGTCTCCAAAGCAGTATATTGTTACTTCATTGGCTGAAGGACTTCCTAACATCGAAGAACTTATTGAAAAAGAATACACCAAGAAAAAGGAGATAATAAAGGAGTTAAACTTGCGATTAACGCCTCTCTTCGATTCATCTTCTACAATTCCATCTGTTATGGCATTCATTATTAAAGGGAGAAGAGCAATTATTGCCAAGATACATCAAGAGTTATCAAAAGTCGATCAAGAGGTTCTGATTAGATTTCCCGCTCCGAAGCTATATTTTGAGTTTGAACCTGTACTATTAGAGTTACAAATTGCTGGAATAAAGATCAATGCTGGCTTATGTCAACAATCTCTGAATAAATTAAGAGAAAATTCTTCACGCATACCAGAAATACCATTGACTATATGCAAACGATGTTGTGATTGTTTTTACTTAATGGTTGATCAAAATTATCTGCTTTCGGTTTCTAATTGGGCGTCACCTAACGTATACGCCATTTGGACTTCAGATACAAGCCTAATTAATATTACTTCATTCTTTAGCAGCTCCAATGTTGCGTAATACACCTCAATTTTGAGAAAGGGGGACAGATAGAAGTAACCTGAAGGGATTCCCCTCCTTCCCAAATTATGTTCCCAAAACTGATCTTGTTATTTTGATAACCTTTGTTCTAAAGAAAATGACAATATTAATTCCCAATGGAATACCGGTAGCCATGATGATGGGGAAATAAGGTGTGGTTTGGAATATTGTGAAAAATGCGAAAATAATCTGTGCATACCAGCCAATAAAAGAAGTTAAAAGAGAGATATAGGATGAACTTCATAGACTCTTTAAGGAGGAAATTTGTTTGAAAGATTTGACAATAATTGTAGAAGATAGGCCAGGCACGTTCGCAGATATATGTGAGGCGCTAGGTAAAGCGAAAATTAACATTGAAGGGCATTGTGGATTTCCTTGTGAGGGAAAATCCATAGCTCATCTGTTGGTAAAAGATGCCCCTGCAGCTCGTCGTATACTAGAAAAAGTAGGTATCGAGGTAGTTAAAGAACAGGAAGTTCTTTTAATAGAACTTGAAGATCGACCTGGTGAGTTAGGTAAGACAGTTCGCAAAATAGCCAATGCTGGAGTTAATTTAGGTCATACCTACCTTGCTACAAACACTCGAATAATCGTGGAAGCTGATGACCTTGATAAAGCTCTCAGTGCATTGGAATAAATCATATCCTAAAACGAGATTAAAAAAACTTGATGATTTAAAGAAATGACGTTTAGTGTAGGGAAAAATGATGAAAAACAGTTGGAATCATTCTTATCAAGATTTAGGTGACCTAACATTACATTATGTCGAAAAAGGTTCTGGAAAACTGCTTATAATGCTTCATGGCTTTCCAGATTTTTGGTACACATGGAGACATCAAATAACTGCATTATCAAAAACTTACCGAGTTGTTGCACCTGATTTACGGGGATATAATAAAAGTGATAAGCCGATAGGGGTTGATAAATATCATACATTAATCCTTTCTCAAGATATCACAGCACTTATCGAAGCATTGGGTGAAAGTAAGGCTATCATTGTTGGTCATGATTGGGGTGGAGCCGTGGCGTGGAATATTGCGATGATGGCCCCTGATTATGTAGAAAAACTCGTTATCTTGAACTGTCCTCATCCTATACCTTTGGTTGAAGCATTTTGGGGGCTGAGATTTCGTCAGCTTCAGAAAAGTTGGTATATTTTCCTTTTCCAATTAATGGAGGGTCCAGAAGAAGTATTGAGTAAAAATAATTACGAAGCACTGAAAAAAATGCTTAGAGAATCCACGAGACACAATCTGTTTAGTGAAGAGGAATTGAAGAAATATGTCGAATCATGGTCTCAACCTGGAGCATTAACAGCAAGTATCAATTATTACCGTGCGAATTGGAATCTAGTAAAGATAATGACCATGACAAAGGAAAGACAAGAAAAGCTCAAAGCGAGAACACCAAAAGTGAAATGTCCCACTCTTGTGATTTGGGGAGAAAAAGATATTGCCCTTGATAAGTCTTTAACCAAAGGAATGGAGAAATACATAGAAAGTTCGTTTGAAATTAAGTTTTTGGCCGAATGTGGGCATTGGGCTCATCTAGAAGAACCTAACATCGTGAATGAGTATATATTATCTTTTGTAAAATGATTTAAGAAAGAAAACCCTAATTTTTTCTAAGTACTTTTTTAAAACTAATTCTACTTCTCTAAAAATTCTTTTTAATCAGTGTCTTCAAACAAATCAGTACTTCGTAACTATGAGAGAGGTTGAACTCAGTGAAATTAAGAAGGAGAAAGATTTAAATGTGGAGAGAAGCTATTAGTAGTTATCATGACCAAAATCAAACTACCTCGCTTTCCACCACGAAA
>JAEOTC010000209.1 GCA_016840035.1 Candidatus Hodarchaeota archaeon
GAGAGTCTCGTTCAATTGGCTCAACATGCTTTATTCGAAGGTCGAACAACTTTCGTCATTGCACATCGTCTAACTACCATTCGTGATGTTGATCGAATCGCAGTTTTTGAGAAAGGCCTCCTAGTTGAATTAGGAACTCATGAAGAACTTTTAGCTAAGGATGGCGTTTATTCTGAACTCTATTATACGTATTACAGTCATCAAGGAGTTGAGGAATTAAAAGATGTGCATAAAGCACCGGAAATTGAAGTCGTCTCCCATTCTCCACCAGTTGCAGCTGGGTCTGGAGGTTCGATGAGTCACATGCATGCTAATATGAGTGCAGAAGACCGTGCACGATTGAAAGAACAATTTGAGAAGATGAGTCCTGAGAAACAGAAAAAACTCAGAGAAAAACTTCATCACTAACCTTCTCTTTTTTCTTCTTTTTTCCATGAATCAGGTGACTTGAAGTATATTATTAGTTGATTCTTAAATCTCTAGGTAAATGCTTATTAATTCATACTTTCTCAGTTAGTTTATTCAATTTTCATTCGAAAATTGTAAAAACCTATCGAGGTACTATTAATGAGTGCAGAAGAACAATTACAAAAATATTCTGATCGAATTACTAGATCGAGTACTGTTTTATTGATGATAGCAGTCATAGCATACTTTATTACACTATTATTTGGTGTAGTGGCCACCGCAGATGGTGCTGATGTTTATTTCCTTGGATCAGCAGCATTAGGGGAAAATAACCTTATTTATCTAAAAGGTTTAGGACCAGTATTCGCATTTATCAATGCGCTTATGTGGGCGATCGTGAGACTTTTCGCGGGACTATCATTTGCCGCTGTCTGCTTTGATGAGTCTAAAAATATCTGGTTCCGTGTCGTTTCAGTTGCTGCATTGATGCTTATCATCTTTGGCGGATTACGACTAATGTAAGCTTGTTTCAAGCTTCCTTTCTTTTTTTTTCTCTGAGAAAATCCTAAATGATCCTTCAATCTTAGCATAACTTTCTAATTTGCAATAATTATTCAGAAAAATATGGTAGGGTTTTTCTTTCGCGATTAATTTGGTAAGAAATTGTTTATCTTGATCAAAATCAATATCCTCAATATCCCTCCAAACTATTAGTGATTTTTTTCCTCTAACATTACCTGAAACAAGTAAATATTTCCTAGATTGATTCTTTTGAATCTTAATTGTGGAAGGATTTAAGCCAAGTAGTAAATTAAGAGAATTAATGATATCTATTCCTAAGAGATCCCCAGAAGTAAAAGGATTGGTGATTTCGGCCTTACTCTTAATTTTAAGGTTTTGAAATGAATGAAGGATCTGTCTTCCAGGAATTAATGCATCTACTTGAATTCTAGTAAAGAATTCCTCAATTGGTTGTTCTAATTTCTGATACTGGATGAAAATTCCTTTCCCGTCATTTTTTACAGGATACCCATCCTTCCACTGGTAAGAGTAAGAAAGCTTCTTGATTCTGAGAAGGATAACGTTATTAACTTGATTAGATTTCTCGATTAAGATAAATTTGTTGTTAATACGATTCTTTTGATTTAAAGACATTGTTGCATGAGCTGTGGTTCCTGATCCAGCAAAAAAATCCATAATTAGTTGATTCTTGTCTATTGCTAACTGAATAATTCGTTCAAGAAAATTTACAGATTTCGGATAATCGTGGGTGTGTTTTCCAAATAAATCACGTAATTGTTCTCTCCCTCTTTCATTACTCAAATTTTTTTCAATCCAGATTGATTTCTCTTTGGTTGTTGATGAATTTCCTCCATTCTCTAAATAATTCCTTCTAAAAATGCGCCAAGCACCTGTTGATACTTTTTTTGATTCTAATATATCGAGATTAGCTTCTGTTTTCTCTTTACTCCAAGTCCAACAATCATCTTGATCTTTACTTGTTTTAGGTAAAATTTCAATTGGGAATTCTTTCGATTGGGTCAATGAAATTTTATTAGAATCATTGTTTGTAAACAAAGGATAAAATAGATTAGGTCTATTAACTCGATTAAATCGAGGGTTCCGATTTCTAAGTTCAATCAGACGATATCTTCGACCTTTCTCATCAGTCTTGTTATATTCTGCAAGTTGTTCTTCATTTTTAGGAATTTGGAATAATGTATTGTCATGATCCTTATTTCTCGCATATATCAGTAAGTATTCATGTGATTTAGCTAGATGTTTATCTAAAGTACGTCCTCTGGGATTGGTTTGTACAATAATTGGACCAATTAAATTTTCTTCGAAAATTTCATCCAATAAAAGTTTCAAGTTGGACATTTCATTGTCATCTATACTGATAATGATGACTCCGTCTTCTGAAAGGTAATTTTTAGCTACTTCAAGTCGATTCCGTAGCATAACCATCCATTCATGTCGAGAATAGTTATCTTTGTAGATAAAATCTTCATTTCCTGTGTTATATGGAGGATCAATGTAAATACATTTGATTTTGTTTTGCCAAATGGCTTTAAGTGAATTCAGGGCAAACCAATTATCACTTCTATATACATATCCATCAAGCAGGTCATAGATAGGGATATCGGGTAAAGCATTGAGAAGTTTCCACTTAAAAGATGCATCAAAATATTGAGTGTCTAGTGGAAATGGCTTTTGATGCATAGGTTCCCTTATTTGTGTTTTTAAGATATCACGATCAATTTTGTATAGATCCATCCATTCTTGTATTTGATTTTCATTTGAAAGTATTGAATCAGTTATTTTTCTCACAAAATCCGCCCCTACCAATTCTGTTAATCGATCTAATGAAATAATATACTCTGTTTGAGAAACTAAGCACTTTTTTGACCAAATCGAAATTATAAGATCTTCATATGAAGTCAATAGATCTAGTATTTCTCCCAGGAGTACTGGTATAACTTGCTTCGTATCTGAAGGAATGTGTTTATTTCTATTATTGGGAGTCAATTTTGGTTTAGGAATCAATACATTTTCTAGGTGATTGGTATATAAATTAACCAAATCCCTGTATACCATGATAGGCTTGGTTACCTGTGTAAATATGGAAAGATGATAAGAAAACGTATTAACAATTTCCTTTAATTCACCCTCAGTTGAAATCTTTAGCTCTCTGATTAATTCTTTTAATGTGTTTAGAATTACCGTGTTTATTTGATCTTGTTTGGCCTGTTTTCCGAATTCAGCCCGTTCATTCTTCCTAGGTGTGCGAACTTGGAATAAAATGTGCACAATTCCATAAGTGACCTTAATTGGTTCTTCTGATAGAAAGTAAAATTTCTTAGTTTTCCGTTCCTCTTCACCTTCTGAGAGGGTATTTTCTTCTACTTCGAATAGAAATAATTCCTCTTTAACGGAAAAAGCATGTGATGTTTTCGGTACTCGATCACTCAAATAAATAGTGTTTGGAGACGGCCACCAATGGGGTGTATTCATATTTGGTTTGAAATGTTTGTCACGAACCTCTCTGAGTCTTTCCAGTTGCTCTACTAGGTTAGAAAAAACTTCTGCTTTTTCTACTTTTGATTTTAATTCGGATGTGGCAGATTTTAACATTTCATGAATTCGTGTAAGGATATCTGCATGTACTGAATCATTGATTACAAGTGGATGGATAGGGAATAGAGAAATAATAAGTGATTGAATGGTAGTCTCATCAGCAGGTTTAGATATAACAATCACCAGATTTCTTCTAATTGGACAATTGGATCTTTATTTATCCCTTTATTTCTGTCTGTTTTTTTCCCAAACTTCTTGATAAATTGTCGCTCGCTTGGGAATGAATCCATCATCAAAATCTTCATGCAAAGAAATTTTTGGAATCTACTATAACAAGCGAGCAAGACAATTACTGAACCTCGGGATTAAAAAAGTTCTCAAAGAAAATCGATTTTATAATTTCTATTCCTATTCTTTGGAGAATATAGTGATGGCGAAAGTAATTTGTCTTGGGGGATGTGGGGTCGTAGGGAGTATTGCTGTGAAAACACTTGCTTCCTTTTCTGACTTCTCTGAAGTAGCTATCGGTGATGTGAATCA
>JAEOTC010000280.1 GCA_016840035.1 Candidatus Hodarchaeota archaeon
AGCGCGATTGTCAGAAGAACTTAAACGAGATATTCTAAAAAGAGCCACAAATCACCCTCCAATCGATTTGAAAGATTTGGTATTAAATGGAGATGATATAATCCAGTATTTTCAGTTGGATAAAAAAATCGCATCACAAAGAGAGTTTATTGGTCTTTGCTTGAAAATAATTCGAGAACGAGTAGAAGTAAAACCCCAAGCTAATCAAAAGCGTGAACTTCTTGAAATATTTGAACACCTTAACAGGATCATATCCCAATGTACAGCACAAATTACTCGTCATGTTCGTATTGTCTCAACCGATCACATTAGAAAACTATACAGAAATGGATCACCAGAATATGTTCCTTGGGAAAATGAACACACTTATCAATTAGCTTTTTGGCTTATACTTTGTCTTCTTCGAAAAAATAAATCCTCCATTGTTATATTTGACGGAACTAATTTTAATATGCCTGGTCACCCAACACACAGAGAATCACTAGGTAAAAGATATAGAAAATATCTTCCTCTGTATATTCACTCTACTGCTACCGAGAATGAAGTAAAACTTAATCTCAAGGCTCGTGAACAAGAGAAACCATCCATTAAGAAGAGTGATGCTGATTTTTCGGTTTTTAGACGTTATCAGGAGTTACTCAAATCTTACCCCAAAGCCCTTTCAACTCCCGATTGGTGTGAGCTAATTCAAATTTCAACACATAATCAAGACTACCCAACTGTGATTCAGGATTTGGCAAATAAAATTAACCAAAACAGACATCGCTTAATAATAATGAGCGGAAATGTACTTAGTGGAAAAACTCACACAGCTTATACTCTTCAGAAACAGCTAGAAGAGCTTGAAGTCTCATAGTAATAGAGCTCGGGATTAGAGCCTAAATGTCAGATATTAATCGGAAACAAAAGGATACAGGGCAGTTTTTCACACCGCAACCAATAGTACGAGTTCTTTTAGAGCGTACAGTGAAATATTTTCCATCTGATTATTCCTCAAAAAACATTACCATTTTTGATCCTGCTATGGGGAAGGGTATCTTTTTTAGCACATTAATTCCATTAATTTTTCCATTAATTCCTTTTGCGACATTATATGGGATGGATATTGATTCCTCTGTAATTAAAGTAGCGAATCAAGAGCTTAAACAACTAGTTTCTGGATCCTCGTATGAAATTGTACTTAAGTGTGGAAATTTTTTCCTAGATTATCCTTCAGATATACCACCTAATAATTTCGATGTTATCATTGGAAATCCACCTCATAACGCGCGTCATTCACAATTAGAATGGGATCAAATAAGAGAAAACTGTAAATTTGGACAAAATACAAAGATTTGGTCTGAAAGTTCAATTTTTTTCACCTTAAAGTCCATGGATTTACTCAAAAAAGGTGGGATACTCTGTTATGTTTTACCTAAACCAATAATCTACTCTAAAAGATGGAGTGAGTTTAGGAAAATACTTTTAACTGAATTCCAATTAGTCGAAGTTTTCGACCTTGGAAATCAATTCCCTGGGCAACTTCAAGAGCAATGTGCGGTAATTATCAAGAGACTACCTTCAAATCTCAAAGATGGGGGGTATCAAACAGGTATTTGGAATCCTATCAAAGAAAAATTGGAACAGATGGGCGTAATTTCAAATTCAGACTCATTATTAGTAGATAATTTACTACTAGGAGTTAATAGCTCGGAGTTAAAATTTATTCGTCGTCTTTACGGAGAGGAATATGATTTTCTTAACGTGGTGGCATTTCGTGGATTGAGTAGTAAGTACCGTGCAAAGATAGGAACTGTTCCATTGGTAGAAAAAGCTAATGTCACTTCTAATTTTTTATTACCACCCCGTAGTTTCCTGAAAGCTGATACACCAAAACAGCGAATTTCAAGGCAGCAAATTCCTAAAGTTATCGCTCAACGGATAATTTCGTATCGCACAAAACCTACTTTTTCATTGGATATAAAGACATGGGTAGATCAAACAGGTTCTATTCTAACACATGAAACTGTGATTAATATCATTCCCAATTATTCACAAGATACTCTAGCATTAACAGCTCTTGCTGGTTTGCTAGAATCATCATTTATTGAATGGTGGCTTCGCCATGTTGTTTACACAAAAGAATTCGAGACCAGTAAGGATTTTGATAGAGCTTATATCAACCATATCCGAATCCCACAAATGATTGATACAAAGAGTCTTGACTATAGGAAAAAATTGTCAAAACTTCTTGAATTAAACTATTATGAAAAAATAATTGCGAATGTTGAATCTCAAACAGACATAGATAAGTTATATACCTTAGGGGAAATCTATAGAAAATATCAGACCATTGGGGAGAACTTAAAGAAAAAATCAGTCGAATTTATACAGGATCAGAGTATTCAATCTTTCTTTCGAGATAGAACAGAATTTCAAAACCTTAGATGGTTTCATAAACAGCTAACACAAGAAAAGGATATTACCAGAATATTCAAGAATTCTTCTATGACAGAACAACAATTGGCAATGAATATTGAACCAATCATTACCAGATACAGAGAACTTCAAAGACTTCAAACGTATATGGATGAAATAGTGTTTTTACTTTATAAAATAACTCCAAATGAGCAGAGGTTTATAAAAGGAGAGATATCATCCACTTGATACTATTGTGGCAATTTATAATATAAATTGTCAGAATTTCTAGAGTGAGTTTCACCGAATTGCCTGTAACTGCTTCCCAAAATTGTCAAGATTCTGGAAAACTTAGAGTTAAAGGAAAAAAATACTTTTATTCGATGTTAAAGACATAGAAGGATTTTTTAAGTCTAGTTCTCAAAATTTAGTACATTGTAAGTATTGGAAAGTATTACCATGTTACAAAAAAAAGAGGGTGTAGAATTAAGGGATCTTCCTCCCGAGTGGGGTGGAGCAATTCCTCTTAAAGTTTTTACCGAAGAAGCAATGAAACTAGTCAATCAAGCTGAAGAATCTGGTTGTGTGTTTAGATTAGTTGGGGGTTTAGCTATTCGTCTTCACTGTCAACCACACGGATTGGAAGACCTATATAAAA
>JAEOTC010000039.1 GCA_016840035.1 Candidatus Hodarchaeota archaeon
ATAAGTCCAACAGTCATATGCTGATTGCCATCCATTTTTACAATATACTTTTCTTTAACCTCTGTTGTGAAAAAGATTTCCTCAATTAGAAATTCTTGGACATTAAATGCTTCTTGGAAAAGATCGATTAAGAGAGGGTTCAGGTTGGTAAGAAAAGTCATCAGTGTAGAGGCCAGAGTGAGAGTTGGTTTTGAGAGAAAAGTTGTAACGTTCGACTTCAGGTCAGTCTCGAATATACCATCAATGCTATAATTACCTTCACGAAGTGTATCAAAAGTATCAACGATTTGGATATTACTCACGGCTTCAATCACCAATGACTGAGGTAAAAATGAAGCCTCCGATGCAAAAGAGCCCTTTTTCGCTATTTCTTTCTGTGGTTTTTCTTGAACACTAGGTTTTGGTGCAATAGATTCCACCGTTTCTGATATCTGGGTTTCTGATTTACGGAATCTTCCAAACAATCGACCAATAAATCCTTTCTTTTCTGATTTTTGTTGAACAGTACCCACCTTTGCTGTTTTTGTGGGGGATGGATGGGGTTTCGATTTTTGTTTTCCTGTTAATGTTCGTTTCCAACTGCCAGCCTTAAGTTCCTCTAGACCTCGTAAATGTAAAATTTGTGTAACACCTGTAGAATTTATATCTTCAGCGGGAGTTTTCATTATTATTGTTGGTTTGGCATCCGATAAAGGATCTCTCACAAGCATGAGATGTTCAAGCGTATTATGAATCCGTCCACGGAGCATGACAACCTCGCTATTGAGGATTCCTTTACTGAAAAAGGAGTTAATTCGTTGAAACGGTGTTTGTAACTTGTTCAATTTCATAGATTCATCTGCATTCCATGGAGAAAGTAATGAAGCTTGTTCGGTTGTGAAAAGTAATATGGCTTGAGTTTCGTTCATATTAGCAATGGTAACACTGGGATTTTGAGAAACAAGATGAAGTTCTTCATGTTGCTTAAGTATCTTCCAGATTGGAGTATTTAAGGCGGAATATTGAGAAAAATCACTTTTTATATTCAGAGTTTGGATTTCTTCATGAGGGTAAGTACGCTTGAGAGCTGCAGACAATAACGCAAGTTCCCAACCACAAGGACCCTTAGTAAGATAACTACCAACTCGTTTAAGATATGGCGTAACAAAATAATCTTTCAGTCGGATGAGTGAGACGTCACGGGGCATTCCTCGTCCACCCATAAATAGATCTTGTGATCTCATCTTAATTGCGGTTTTATAGGCAACATAAAACACATGCATGAGTTTATCAGGAGATATATTCCGATTACGTCCAGATATGAATGCTTTAAACACAGAGTGATACCTATCTTCATCAGATGCTTCGGAAGGTACTTCTGAGGCTGTTGCAATGAAATCTGCAACAAACAGTGCTCGAGGTGCTTCTTCTGAAGTAAGTCCTGCGTCCGTTGCTAAAGTAAGAAGCTCTGGAGCAGCACTAGCATATCTGCTTAGACGAACAGGAATGTCGTATTCCTTTGTTAATTCAATGATCAATGAATCAATAAACGAAACGTTTGGTATAGTTGACACTAATAACACCAAGTTTGAGTACTTATGCGAACTAGTATTTTTTAAACTAAAACCTTTTGCTAATAGAAAATCCTAGTAATATAGAAAGAATTGAAAGAATTCTCTTTCTCTTACTTTCCTTTAGTTCGTTGTTGTTGGGCCATATACAGGAGGCCTAAAGTCAGTGCTCCACCGATAACGCCTCCATAGAATCCAACATCAGCCCACCAATAATTATCCTCGATAATATTTATCAAAGCAAAAATAATAAACACCCCTAGTTGAATTCCAATCGAGCCTATTGCAAAGAAAATGCTCAATCTGGTAAGGTTTTCATCTAAATTATCCATTATTCCGAGATAAGAGAAATAAGCGCAAAATCCAAGCGAACCAACCGCTACAAGTAAAAAAGGGGCAACTAACATGTTATCGAAACTAATATCTAAATAACCTTTTGCTCCAACTTGCAGATAGGCATTCCACCATTCCCAAGCCGCAAAATCACCGAATAATAGGAGGGCAGCTCCAATCACACTCGTAATCAACGAGCCTACATAGAGACTATTCGCATTTGTTGACATAGCCATGTTTATTCACCAAATAAGTTAATATAACAGATTATGAACTAGTACTTTATCAATTTTTTACCTTAATTTTCAAAATATGTGAGAAATATCTCCAAATTGAGCGAAAGTTGGGAAACAGATATTTTTTTAATTCCCATTGATAAAAGTACACTTATATAAATTTTTAAGGTGTAAATTATGAGCAGACGTGTTTATGTTAAAGGTAAAAAGACCTATGCAAAAGGTCAAGCCCCAGATTTGAGTGAATCAAACCGCTATCAGAATATAATCTCATTGATGAGTATTCGGGTTGAGGATGTGCATGAACGAAATCCAATGGATCGTACCGGTGAATTTTATTTTGAAGTCGGTGGGAAAGGGCTTTTAAAACACGATTATCGTGTACCCTTACATGGAGAAATAAATATCAAACAAAATATGACCTATACTGCCAAACAAGACTTCACACTTTGGATTTCTTTCGATAAGGCTGAGAAAGAGAAAACACGGAGTATCCCTATAAAATTTAGAGAAAGAGATGCTACAAAGGATGATACCATAATAAAGACAGAAATTCCGATAACTTTCGGTTCTGGATCAAAATATGAGGTAATTAAAGGGCCAGGGATTACGATTAAACTGAAAATATCTAGCCATAAAACTAGGTACTGATTTGGTGGGCCTATTATGTCTAAAAAGGATCCAAAACCGAAAAAGAGTCTTTTTGATCGAGTAAAAGATTCGAGTAAAGATTTTGTTGATGGAGTAAAAGCAGAATTCAATGAAACAGGGGAATCTCAATCCTCCAAAGGAGAAAGGTCTTCTTATATGGGAAGGAAGCGTGAGGAATTTCAAGAAGTAGTGAACAGACGTGTGAGTGATACTAGTTCACCAGATGAAGTATATTATTCCTCCACAGCTTGGTTTTGGATGATGTTCTTTATAGTAATCATATGTCTTACATTGTTCTTTTATGGAATTTTCCAACCGAAATTTTTCTTAATGGGTTTACTTGCGTTTTTAGCAATGCCGTTTTTAATAATCTGGTGTTTAATTCATATGATTCCAACAATTAGGATTTTCGGATTTACCGTTTTTGATCGTAGTCAGCTTTCACTGAGAAGGCAATTATCTGTTGGCAAAGAGATTGCACGCTTTTTTACACGAGAATTCCTTGAAGAATCCCCAGTTTTTGCGTTCTTTATATTTCTATTTATCCTGGTATTTGTCTTTTCATTTATGATGGCTGTTACTCCCTAAAGTAGTGGAGGGGCATCTAATGCCCCTTTTTCAGTTGGAATTTATCTCTGGCAAACGATTAGTTTGAGAATATGGTTTATCATCAAATCTGTGGAGGTTTCCTTGGGAAGTGACAATATTGGTTTTTTTAACCCTCCCATCAGAATAAAGATCTTGTTGAATTAGATTTCCAAACCCATCTTGTGCCCAAATAGTCAGATAAGCAATCTCACTAGCAGTAATTTGAGTGACATCCTCATTGATCTTATTCGAATCCCAAATGACTCGACCAAAAGTAGCATTTGACCAGAAAATTGGGTTTTTTATTACTGGAAAGTGTAATATTTTTCCATTTTTTAGATGGACACTAGCATTCACGTTAAGAACATCAGACAGTGAATCCTCCACCTCAAATCGAAGAAAAGTATAATAGTAAAGCTGTGGAGAGTCTTGATCCCAATCTTGCATAATGAATCGCGTGTTTATATTAACATTCGTGATTAAAGGTGAGGTTTCATCACTAAAATTCAGATCACGCCAAATAAAAATTGGTTGATCTGATTGACTTGGTAAAACTTGAAGTAACATTTCTTTTGAATCGTTGTACTCTCTTATTGAAAATTGTGAAGAGAATTTATTTCCAATCTGAGGTATTGGATTATTCCATGTTTTTGGAATTAAAATTCCAATTGTTATTGGTACTTTGAAGATATCTACATCTAGGTTTGGTGTAGAAAATTTAAACTCAAGCCGGTCTTCATAATAGTCAATAGTTGAAAATTCTACAAATTGTTTCTCAATCTCATAAGCTGCTAACTCACCCCAAGAGGTATACCAAACATCTGGCCAACCAGCAATATTTTTGATTGTCTGTTCATATTTTATAAAATCCGTGACACCATATGTTTTTCCTAAAGAATTGGTGTGTCCGTAGCCTTTGAAGACTTGATAACCTTCAGAATGATATATTCCTTTCAAAATTGGTTCAATTTTATTGAGATTTGAATCATCAATACCACTTCCACTTATCGTTGCCCCTTCTAATGCCCAGGATGATGGAGGCCAAGAAGTACCTCCAGCACCTATTGTGCGTCCAAGTTCAAAGTATTGTTTTACATACGTGGATCCTCCACAATCTCCGTAAGGATAAGCGAATACTATAGGAGTAAACCCAAATAGATCTTCTATCCCTGTACGTCCCCATTTAACATAGAATTCCTGTTCTTCTTTAGTATATTGGGAAAGATGAACATGTTTTCCACAATGAGACTGGACATCATACCCTTGGAATAATTCATCAATTAAAAATGCATATCGCCAGTAAGACTTATTGGGATAACTCCGATAAGAAGGAGCAAAAATGGTGTGAGAAATACCATATTTTTGGTCAATCGGGGCTAATTTTACATCATATGGACGAGCATCATCCCAAGAAAGAGTAAATGTAGTATTACAATCCTGTGAGAAATAGGTTACACGTGGTTTTTCTGGAAAATAGCGAAAAATGGGAATCTCCATAGGTGGAGGTTCTTCAACTGGCGGAGTAAGAAATGGAAAGAATAACAATGAAATATTAACAAATAATAGAATAATTCCACCAAGGTTTTTTTTATCTATGATAACTGTAATTATTGACCTTGGGAGGAGAACAAAATTCCAGAAAAGTTGTATAAATTGATCAAAATGTTTGTAAATCATTATAAACACGTCATTTAAGGTTTTAGAATCGGTTAAATTCTAAAATAATAATAGAAATGGCGTATTTAAGACGATACAATCGAACGTGCTGTTTTAATTCACAAACAATATGTTTTCTTTTGAGAACAACCTGTTCTAAATTATTAGATATCTGTTTCAAAATGTGAACAATGGATGGATTCAATCCAAGAAATGGAATAAATAGACTAGAACCCTTAATTTGGGTTGAAAATGAAGGTGTTCTACAATGGTTTCATCTGATAGGTCTTTATTGCTTCAAAGCAGAAAATTATTGAAACAATAATACTAAAAACAAGAAAAAGGATATCTTCCAGTCTGAGAGGGGATGTCTGAGTAATAATCAATAGAAGAGTTAAGAAAAAGAAAGTTAATGAAAAAGAAAGGTAAAAAAACATCCGAGGAATGAGAACTTTCCCAAACTTAATATAAAGCCCTAAAACACCAGTTTTTACTTCTTCCTTGATTAAATACTTGTCCGATTTTATATCTTGAGTTACTAATCCTGCGTTTACCAGTTTATTCATGTGATAGGAAACAGTGGATGAAGAAGGTATGCTTAAAGATTTTTGAATCTCCCTGATGCCTGCTTGGCCGTGTGAAAGCAAGTACCAGTAAATTTTCATGGTTTTTCCCTTTAGAAGTTCATCAGCGACTGATTCATCTGATTTCATTGTTTCACATCATTTGCAGGA
>JAEOTC010000210.1 GCA_016840035.1 Candidatus Hodarchaeota archaeon
AAAATATTCAGTCGAGAGTTTACTGTAGATGAACTCCTTTCATTCCAGATAGAGTCTAGATAGGCACAAGTTTGTTGAATATCCCAAGTAAGAACGCTAGCATTCTGTAATTCTCGATAAGAAAGAAAGTGTTCTGTTCTTGGAGGATTAGTATATGGAGTAGTAGAGTAGGAAAATTCAGCAATAACCTTTAATGATTCTAGGAAACTAGGTAAACTGGTAGCTGTATCATTCAATGGTCCACGAATCTGTATTGCATCGGTGAATACAGTTGAACTTGTCGACTTTTTAATTACAATAATATCATCTTCAAGCTTAATTGCATGATGAAGATTAAAAAGATCTCTATATCCCGATTTTATTAATTTACGGTCAATTAAATTATTAAAAAGGTCATGAGATGATTTAATTAAATTCTTCTTAACAGACGATTTCCGAATTTGGTTTGTATGTTTATTTTCTAATATTCTTTTGATCCTTTTCCGTTCTTCTTCTAGTGATTTAAAATCAACCCAATCATCATTTAAAAATGAGATTCCATGTTTAAAAAGAATTTCTTCGGGAAGATGGAAAATTTCACCATTTGGTTTAAGTACTAAACTTATCACTTGTGTTTCAAGATGTTCTAGATCTTCTAGTGAAAGGATCTTTTGTAATAATGTTTGGTCATTCAAATAGAATTCTAATGTCTTAATTGCAGCATCGTAGTTCACTTCTTAACCCTCCATCAATTTCATTACCCCAATTCGGGCAATCCAGTCAGTTTGCTCTTCTGAATCGTCATTTTCTGCGAGAGTATAACCTAATTCTTTTAAAGTATCAAAAACTTCCATTCGTATGAATGATGTTTCCCTTGGATCTGTAAAAATTTTAAATAGCCCATTTTTACCTTCTTTTTTGACATTATGTTCCCCAAGAGCTTCTAATGCTGCTTGTCTTATCCGTTCAGTATTCTGTCTATCCATAGCCAAATTCAATAAGAATTCGGTAGTGCTAGGATCCTGATAGGTCTTTAAGTTCTTTATGGTTATTATCCGTATTATACTGGAAATATTATCACTCTTAGCGATAGATAAAAGCAAATCTTCTTCTATCCCATTTCGTGAAACAAAATCGATTACCGAACGCTTAATAGGATTGGGTAAAGTGACAAATTCATCAAAGGATGAATATATTTGTGGTAAAGAGTCTGTTACCCACGATAATGAGTCGATAGCTCTTCCTCGTAAGAATTGATCATCTTCTTTATTTTCAGCTACTTTGATAAGGAACGGGATAAGCTTACCTCCCACACGGCTAATGAGGATTCTTAGAGCAAGTTCTCTTAATTGGAAGGGTTGACTAGGATCATCAAAGATTTCGATAAACTTGTTTGCGATTTGGTCTGCAGAAATTATCGGTTTAATGCGTGAGATTCCAGCATCAGGAAATGAATCCACGACTTTCTTTCGTAATTGAGTAATAGGTTCGTTTAATTTGTATTCCGGAATTCCTTTTCCAAATGCTTGAACTAAAATTTTGGAATTTTCTGCAGTCTTTACTTCAAATGAAATATTGGGAAATATGCGACGAAGTTCTTCTAGCAATCCAACGTTGATCTGAACCTCATCTACTCCATCAACTTCAAAACCAATACGCGAAGAGAAATGATGTTGCAGATAGTTAAGACACACCCACTTAATAGAGGGTAATTCATATGGATTTTCTAATATATCTCTGATTAATCGATTAATTTTCTCTTCCTTGAGATTCAGCGGTAGGGATCGAATGATTAGTGATCTTCCCTCCTTGGATAGTTTTCTGTTAAAAAGTTGCAACCACTGTTCATGCTTTTCGTAACTTTCATCCGTTCCAATCACAAATTTATCGTTAATAATTGAAGTTTTTATGCCTGAATGGTTTTTAATAAGATTATAAAGTTTGATCAAATCATCTAGATCTGTAGAACCGTCTAATCCTCTATCAATAAGTTCTTGTCTTGTTAGCATATCTTCTGAATCGTCAACAATTTGTAAGAGGGAATATAGATTACTTATAATTGGATTCTCTGAAAATTCTTGGATATTTTTTTGAAATCTAAAGAGACACTTATCAGAACCAGCTGCAATAGTTTCATCTCGGTTAAAACTAATCCATTGTGAGACATTTTCTGCAAGAATGTTATCATATTCACACAAAATATGCCCAAGATCCTCTCTACCAAACTCTTTGAAAATTTCTTGGTAAAAACATCGATTAATGTCGAATCCGTATTGTTCTGATGTAGCTATGACCTCTTTAACCTTAAAATACTCATTGTCATATATCTTGGCATTCCCTTTCCTAGTATCTTGAACAAATGTTGACCATGGATCTTTAGATAAGCTCATATTACGCCGTTGAGGTTCTAAGACCATATCCTCGAGCATAGCTTTGTAAATCAAAAGAATATACTTGGTTAGTTCAGACTTATCCTTTTCATCTAATGGAAGTGCATCTTCTAGAGCAATTACAAAAATTGGATTCATGCCATGAAATACTTCTGTTTCGTTGGATTTCGTTTTCAACTGTTCATAAAGTTCTTTAAATCGACTGGTGAATCGATTAATGGCATTTTCAGCTACTTCTTGCGAAAAAGAATCTCTAATTTGTTTAGAAGTAAGCATAATAATGAAATCAAACATTTGATCTAATTGGGACATGAAATCTCCTCTAGACAGATGAAATAAATCATATTAAATGAGTAAATTCCTCCTATAAAAATAGATACATTTATATTCTATAAAGTATGTTAATGTACTAATGAATACTCGAAAACCGAGGACTCCCCGTTCTATGCTCGATCGGGCAGAGGCCATATTTAATATTATCAATACTATGGACGAACCATTTACTAAAACTACCCTTACAAAAGCAAATATCAGTCCTAAAGCTGCAAGTAATTGGCTTGATCTTATTGTTTTTATACAAGATCAACCAAAAATTCGTGTAACAAAGACTAAAAGGAATACTATCGTGGAAAAAATTGGTGGGAGATTTTCACAAATGAGTCTTCAGTTCTTTTTGGATGATAGTCAACCAATCGATAAACGATTACAAAGTCTAGAAGCTTATGCTAGTTCTATACTTGTCACAGAACGCTTATCTAAATCAGAGAATCAATAGTGTTACATCAGTATTCTGTTTAAATTCCAGTTTAGGTGAGAAGAGATTGCATTTTTCCAATCTTTTCACTTTTTAAGGTATAGTATTGATTGAATAGATTAGCAGTCAGACAAGAATGGACTGGATAAATAAAAACAATATCTCCAATCTGTATCTTCTCCAGAATGGATCTCTTCGTGTGAATGATTCCATGTTCTTGAGAGATAGAGGATACATAAGTTTCAGAGAGTGATTTGGTCCAATCTTGATCCGAAAAATAAGCCACTTTCCCAAACGATTTTTCACCACTAGGAGTCAGTAAGAATTCTTTAGATAGATGAACGGCCCCACCATATATAATTAGTTGATTACGACTAGGATACTTAGCAACAACTGGACAAGCAACTCCCATAGCGAGTTCTGACTCATTACATGCACCAAGGGTGCTTTGTTCAAGATCATAGAATACAAAACTTCCTGGACGAATTTCATCAATCCCAGTAAAATCATTTGTGACAGAGCATGTTAGCGTGTCACCTATAGAAAGGAGACAGTCAGTAAAACCATTTTCTCGAAGTTTTCGTTTCTTCTTAATGAGGTCTTTTTTTGATACTGCATGGATTTTATGTAAATCTTCTACTGATTTTGCATGATATGCATGCCCTGCGTGTGTGAGTAACCCTGTAAAGTTAACAGAAGAACTCCTTTCTAACACTCCTGCAATATCTAGAATTTTATTATCTTGTTGAACACCTGTCCGATGATAACCCTGATCTACCTCTATCCAGACGTTGATTGGATTGG
>JAEOTC010000211.1 GCA_016840035.1 Candidatus Hodarchaeota archaeon
AAACCGTACTTGACTCCCATATATGCCTATAACCTCAACGGTAGTATTTAACATTGAATATTGGTATGCCGATTCACGAAATAAATGCTCGAGGACAAGATTATCTCCTACATCAACATCTAGCTCGGTAGCTGTTTTTCTAGAGATAATAAGCCCGGGATGGTCTGGACTATTATCGATATCCCCTTCACTAAGCTCTGGGGACCAAATCTCATTTTCCAGATCAAGAAAATGGATACTAAGGGTGAAAGAGTCTTCAGTCCCAATGATTTTTCCAGGAATTTCTATTGCTGGAACTGATTTTGCAATTTTTGAATTTCCAGTAATGTTGTTAATGACTTCTGAGGTTTCATTATAGAAGTCGTTCAATCCAACATGTAATCTATCAGGAGAATTTCCTTCCATTATGGTTTGCTCCACATCTAATAAGTGTGCACCACCATCAAGTAGAGCAAGAATTGCGATAAGGACAGATAGTGATAATGCCACTCCCATGACTGTTGAAAAAGTCCGTCGAGGATTACGTGCAAAATTGCGAAAGGGAAGTTGTAAGAAAATTGAACCTGGAAAATGAATTCGCTCGAGTAGAGGAGCAGCACCTTTTCCAGTTGATAATGTATACCCTGTTTGAATTGCTTCAATAGGTCTGACTCGTGTAGCACGAATGATTGGGATCACTGTGGCAGAAAAAGGAATTATTACTCCCAGTAACGCACCTTGGATGAAAAGATCGACAACCAACCACTCTTTCCAAACTGGAAAGGGAATAACATCTGCTAGGACTGATCCAAGTCTCTCTCCTAGAAATTGGGAAAGGAGGAATCCAAAAAACACTCCTCCAAGAGCAATCTCGAGAGAGAAGATCAGATAGCGAATCGCAAATTGAAATGGGGGAGCGCCTAGAGCCATATTAATTCCAATTTGACGTCGATGAGAATTAATTACCCGAGAAACTAAATTAAATGTACCAAAAGCGGCAGCCAGAAGAATTAGAAATGAGATGATAAAATACATCTGTTGATCATTAGGAATATCCTCTTTTTGGATTCTGTATGCTGGATAATCATCCTTTTCAGTAAATTTCACATCTATTGTTGGAAAGTATGTACTGAATGCATCAGTAATCTCATCCTGTAAGATTTGAAGGTTGGTATCTGAAGATAACAGAAATAATGCCTCATTCACATAACCGAAAGGTAATCCAACCTGATAATGGAGAATCTGTTGTGCAGTCTCAATTGGAATAAACAAACCACAAAAGACTGACTCTGCTTTTACTGCATTCCCTTCAATTACCATAAAATACTCTGGACTTAGTCCAGTTCCCACACATGATAGGTTGATCCCTCCTGGAAGTATCAAATTCCGATTTTCAGGAATAACATTATAGTATTGTGCAAAATTATATTCCGCAATACATACAGATGCATTTGTCTCAGAAGAGTTAATATGTCTTCCATCAATTACCTCTATCCCGTTTACCTTCAAATTCTGTGATCCTGAAGTTACATTTATTCCAATAATTCTTCCATTCACTAAAATCGTTTGATTCGCGGTTGAGGCATTGACAGAAATTGGAAAAACAACTCTAAATTCAATTTCCTCTAGCCATTCCGCATGAGAAAGATTATCTAATGCAGTCTGAAATTGAGTTTGATTTATCCAGCTGCCAGGAGCTAATTCCACCTTTAGATCAAACATATGCAGTTTTTCATTGCTTTGGTCGAAAGCATACTGCCTCCATTCTGTAGTCCCACTTAGCCCCACGTAAGCACCAGTCCCAAGTCCAATGATTAATGATAAAGCTAGAACTTGGAACTTCCGTTCACGCAAGTCTCGGATTGACCAGCGTAGTAAAAACGTTAATTGTGCCACTTCATCACCATTCAAGCTTATCTATACTAACAGTTCCATCTTTTGGAGGGCCATCTGAAACTATTCTCCCAGCTTGTAATTCTATTACTCGATGCGCCAATCTTGAAATTTCTCTATTGTGGGTAACAATCAACACCGTTTTTCTCATTTGTTTCTGTTCAACAAGAAGACGTAAAATCTGTCGTCCAGTTCTAAAATCAAGTTCTCCTGTGGGTTCATCAGCTAAAATAATGGGGGCATCTTTAACAAGAGCACGAGCAATGGCAACACGTTGTTGTTCACCTCCGGAGAGCTGGTGAGGAAAATGACGAATTCGTTCCCCCAATCCGACCGTTTGTAACGATTCAATCGCTTTTTGTTTACTATGCTTGATTTTTGCTAGATCTGCAACATACTGTACATTTTCTAAGGCTGATAATGTCGGAAACAGATTGAAGGTCTGAAAGATAAAGCCTATCGTTTCACGTCTGTATGTAAATTGTTTCTGGCGTTTTATTCGACTAATATCGTTTGTTCCCACATGAATAGTTCCACTAGTGGCGTTTTCCAGCGCACCAATTAGATTTAACAGTGTTGTTTTTCCTGATCCAGAAGGGCCGAGGACTACTACAACCTCTCCATGATCGATATTGACTGAAAAGTTATCCAAGGCTTTAACGATAGAACTGCTACCCATCACATAATGTTTGGAAACATTCTGTAGGCGTATATTGAAATTACTCATCGTTTTTCAAGATTAGGTATGAATGATAAAAATACTTGTTGAACAAACACTTAAACGACGCAAGATAAAAACATATTTTTATGGACATTCAGTAATTCTTGGTATACACAATCTACTAGAATTTAATTCCATTAAAATTGATCTACTTTCAGATTTAAGTCGTAAAACAAGGAAGATTTGTCGCTAAAATGACTAGAATTAAAATTGCTTGTATAGGTGGGGATTTTGTTGGTCCAGAAGTAATAAACGAGGGAATCAAGGTTCTAGATTGTCTAGCAGAGTTATCCGATATAAATTTCGATTTACTTGAAATTGAAGGAGGAGGAAATTACTACTTAAAACATGGACGGGAATGGCCAGATGGTTCGTATGAGATCTGTACCGAAGCCGACGCAATTTTATTAGGTGCTATAGGACATCCCAAAGCCAGACTCCCTGATAATAACATTGCAGGTGCTAATATTGTGTTAGGTCTCCGATTTGGATTAGATCTATACGCTAATATCAGACCCACCAAATTATATGATGGAGTAAAACATAAAGTCTCAGAGAAATTTCTAAATGTCTGGAACCCCTCTAATATTAATTTTACTATAATTAGGGAAAATACAGAGGGATTATACTCATCTGCATTTCCTAAAAGTCCAGAAGATATTGAAAGTGCGAGTAAGATCATTGATAATCGAATAATAACTCAAGAAAAATCTCAAAGAATCATTAAGTTCGCATTCGAGTATACTAAAACCAACAGCGTTGGTTCTCCCATGGATGGAAGAAAAAGGTTGACTGCAATTCATAAAAATAACTTACTTCGAGGATGTCAGCTTTTTACCAAAGAATTTTATTCTATCGCATCAGAATATTCCAACATTGAAGCTAATGACATATTAGTTGACGCATTCACTCAAGATATCTTAAGGTCGCCAGAAAAATATTCTGTATGTGTTACGACAAATATGTTTGGTGACATTCTCACAGATCTAGTTAGTGTTATGGCTGGGGGGATGGGAATGGCTCCTTCGGGACAGATTAACGGCTGGTTACCAAGTTCGAATGGGATGTTTGAACCAATTCATGGAAGTGCTCCTGATATTGCTGGAAAAGGAATTGCAAATCCTCTTGCTACAATTCTGGCAATTTCCATGATGCTAGAATGGTTAAGCCAGAAAAGAAAGTCAAGTAAACTGTCAAACATCGCACAAAATGTAGAAAACGCAGTCCAAGATTTATTACGAGAACGAAAATACCTTCCAATTGATCTTGGTGGAAGGACTAAGACTAGTAATATTGGAACCAGGATTTGTGAATTAATAAAACTAAAATCCCCCTGATCTAATAGTAAACCTGTTCATCCTCTGACTATCTACTCTTCCCACTCTTTAATCTTTCAACTATTTCGCGTATTATCCGCAAATATTCTTCTTCCTGATCATATAACATATCTTCAGTCTTAGATAGATTGAGGAAGAACAATTTCGCAACCATCTCACTTGAATTTATACCGGTGGCTCGTACCCACCGTTTAATTTTATCAATTTCGATACTAGCTGGAAAAGTGTTCCAAGAATTATATAAGCGAACTAAAAGCTGGTTCTGACGCTTTGAAAAGCTTAAATTCTTGCTTACGCTTTCAAAATGAGATTCTTTTACCTTAGAGGTATTTGAAAATATTAATAAAATCCCAAATAATCGAATAATCTCATCCTTAAACTCTAGGGAACAGAATGTCTCTATCAAGGTAGGAAGTTGCTTACCAGATTTAAAGGAAAGTATAAATGGATAACCAGGGAATATTCCCTGAAAAATCTTATTGTGCAATAATAATGAGAGCCCACTTTGAATGGCCTGGACACGTAGAAATTTAAACAATTCAAGTTGAATTACTCGGATGCTTCTAAACTTAATAGATTCACCAATTGATTGAACAGCCGATAGGATCTCGGGTTCTGGAGTAAGATCAAACTTTGACATAAACCTGGCTAATCGAATGATTCTTAACCCATCTTCTCTAAGTCGAATACTTGGATTTCCTATCATGCTAAGCGAATGATTTTGGATATCATCCCACCCTCCATAATAATCGACTATAGTTTGATTTTGTGGATCATAAAGAATTGAATTTATCCGAAAATCACGTCTAATCAAATCATCATTAAGTGATTCTACAAAGGTAATATTAGGAGGTTTTCCATAAGTAGTAAAAGTCTCTCTTCTGTATGTACTAATGTCAAACGCTTCTTTTCCAGCAATAGCTAGTACAGTGCCAAATTTTCCCCCTATAGGTTTAGTTTTGATATTAACATTACTTAACCAGTTAATAATCTGTTCAGGAAGAGCATTTGTTGCAACATCATAATCTTTAACTGGATGATCACATAAGAAATCACGAACCGCCCCTCCAATAATATAAACTTCCTTTCCATGCTGTTGGAGTGTGTGGATGATTTTAGTTAATGCGGGGCCTAATAATTTTGAGAATTCTTCTCCTTTTTGTTTCAAATCGGT
Source organism: Candidatus Hodarchaeota archaeon (assembly GCA_016840035.1). Lineage (GTDB taxonomy): Archaea > Asgardarchaeota > Heimdallarchaeia > Hodarchaeales > Hodarchaeaceae > Hodarchaeum. Next base: position 5,105 of record JAEOTC010000211.1, read on the forward strand.
CACTATGTCAACTCACATAGGAGTCATTAGCTTAAACAGAGTGATAATAAAATCGGATTTTACTTTTTCGTTCATTCAGAGCATGAAATTTCAATCTAAAGGAATAAATTCTTTCCTACTGGTGAGCTAGGACGAGTACCAATGATTCCTTCTGAAGCAAGAATTACAATAATCTCCGGTTCAGGTATATCTAAAGCCTCAGGTATTCCCACATTCCGAGGAAAAGATGGATTATGGAAAAATTACGACTTCATGGAACTAGCTACCCCAAAAGCATTTAGAACCAACCCCCAACTTGTATGGGAATGGTATTATTGGAGATTGGGTTTGATTTCCCAAACTAACCCCAATAAAGCCCATCTAGCTCTGAAATCATTAGAGGATGCAGAGTATGATATCGTAATCCTCACCCAAAATGTTGACAATCTACATGAACGAGCTGGGTCAAGTAGAGTCTATCATCTTCATGGGGAGATATACAAGAGACGTTGTATTCAATGTAACGATGTCTCTTACTGGGATGCTTCAGCCGATTTTGAGAATCCAATTGTTCCCAAGTGTACAAAATGTGATTCTATGCTTAGACCAAGTGTAGTATGGTTTAATGAAACATTAGATCCCAATATTGTGGAAAAATCATATAGTAGACTACAAGAAACAGATCTTTTACTAATCGTAGGGACATCAGGATTAGTCTATCCCGTCGCTAACTTTCCTTTCATTGCTAAACAAGAAAATCGACAGATAGAAATTATTGAATTTAATATAGAATCTACCCCTTTATCTTCGATGGCAAATAAAACGGTCCTAGGCCCAGTAGAAGATACTCTTCCCAAATTCGTTTTTGAGATAATCAAAGACTCATAAAAATGATTTAGCATATCTATTAAGTGGGGGAGGGAGTGGTATGCTAGGATTTCTGTATCCTAAGATCCAGAGCTTGAGAGAAGACCAAGATTTCTATTTAAAAATTTCCTAGCATACCAACTTATTTCTAGGAGCTTCTTCCTATATAAGATTTTAGACTTTGAAGAGATATAAGGGATGCGGAAAATCGATCTTATGCATTATTTCTGTTCAACTAGCATATTCCTGAATCTTTCCTCTCTCAATTTACCCTATTTGAAGCATTCTTGCAATAAAGCCATCGCCACGATGGTTTTACCATCCTTTATTTCACCTGCAAGTATCTTCTCATTAATTTCTGCGAGAGAGAGGATTTCTAAACGAGAAATTTCATCCGAAGGATATTCGTAATCAGGAATTTGCGTGAGTGATGTACTTTTGAAGAAGTGCAATTTTTCATCACTATACCCAATCGCAGGGACATAAGTTAAAAGAAAATCAAGATTGTTGGGTTCGTAGCCTGTTTCTTCCACCATTTCTCTATAGGCGCACTCCTCTGCTGTTTCCCCCTCATCGATCTTTCCAGCTGGAATCTCCAATGTTTCTTCCTGGATGGAATACCTAAACTGTTTGACAAGTAATATTCGACCATCATCTAGAATGGGTATTACTGCTGATGCATCAGGATGGAGAACGCGAATCCGCTCGGTTATTCGTCCAGAGGGTAATTTTGCTTCATCGAGATTGACAGAAAATGATTTGGCCTTTATTGTTGAAACTGTTCTTAATTTTTCTTCTTTTGGCATAAAATTCACTTCTTACATGGGAGGATGATAAATTTAGTATTGTTTCCCGACGTATACGAAGCATTTGGCTGGTTTTCCACAAATAAAGCATGTTTCCTTTTTTGAGGGAACTTTTTTCTCTTGAACATCAATTCCTCGTACTTCAGCCCCAGCTAGTTGATCCTTTATCTCCTCTGCACACGGTTCTCCGTCTAAGTCAATACTACACCAGGGAATTTTCACCATTTTTCGTGCTTTAATGTGCTCTACCAGTTCATCAAGTGTTTTCGCCTGACTTAATTTGGAATCAAAGAGTTTCTGAGCACGTTCTTTGATCGATTTGTTCAGATCGATGCTTAAATCTTTGATGGTTTCTTCTAAGTCAGCTTTCGCGACTAGAGTCTTTTCACGATTATCACGTCTAAAAACAGTGACTTTCCCTTCTTGTGCTTCTCTTCGACCTAATTCAAGTCGTAAAGGAACTCCTTTCATTTCCCAAAAGTAATATTTATCTCCAGGACGTTTATCAGAATCATCGACTTGGACTCGATATCCCATGCTCCTCACAAGAGAACGTAACTCTTCAGCATAGGCTTTTACTTTTGCTGCTTGTTTCTTGGCCAATATTGGTACAATAATTACTTGAATAGGAGCTACTTCAAATGGAAAAATTAGTCCTGAATCATCTCCATGGACGGCAATCATACCCCCAAATATTCGGGAGATGGCTGGACCATAGCAGGTTTGGTATGCGGGATGGGATTCTCCTTCTTCATCCATGTAATTAATTCCAAAGGCTTTGGAGAACTTATCTCCTAATAAATGAGTAGAGGGCAACTGTAGAAACCGACCATCAGGCATCAATGTATCTGCAGCATATGTGTGAACTGCACCAGCAAATTTATCCCATTCTGGTCTTTGAAATTGAATAAAGGGGATACAAAATCGTCCATTCATTACATTAATAGAGATCTGCATATCTTCACGAGTTTGTGCCTCGGCCTCTTTCATAGTGGTAAACACATTATGTGATTCGATCCATATAAATTCTCTACCACGAAGAAATGGTCGAGTTGACTTACCCTCGTATCTAAAGACACTTCCACTTTGGTATAATTTCAATGGTAGATCCCTCCAGCTCCTAATCCATAAAGCATAAAGGGGATACATAGCCGTTTCTGAGGTTGGACGAAGGGCTAACCGCTCCTCAAGGATATCTCCCTTGCCCGCAGTTGTAACCCAGAATACTTCAGGTGTGAATCCCTCAACATGATCTTGCTCGATTTGGAAGTTTGATTCTGGAATAACCATAGGAAAGATGACAGGATTATGACCAAAATCATTAAGTTCTTGTTCGTAAAGATCGAACATCTTCTTTATTGCAATAGTTGACCACGGCTGATAGACCAAAAATCCTTTTACTCCATACCGCATATCAGCTAGTTCAGCGATTTGCACAATTTTTGTAAACCACTCTGAAAAGTTTTTTTCCTTAGAAATATTAAATGTAACAAGAGTTAAATCCTCTTTTACTTGAGATTCTTTCACTGGTGATTTTTTTGTTGTTTTCTTCGTTTTTTTCTTCGTCATCAGGAGACACCAATATTTACATTACGGGATATGGAATTTAGTTTCGAAGAGAAACCATAGAAAAAATTTCGTCTTAGAAACTTATAGAGTTGTTGTTGCATATCTAAAAGAGATTCCCAATTATTCTGATTAGTAAGGAAAACGATCCATCCTTTATAACAACTCCATTCGCACATATTCAAAAGATATTTTTAAGCTTCTCATTCATGAGCAATGATTGATCCGAGGGATTAGACGTAGAGCTTCTAATATCGAAAAACCAGATTTATGTATCAGATGAGAGATTTCGAATCTTATGAGGAAATTCACTGGTAACTGGTACCTGATTCTAATCTTACTAATTTTCATTACCAGTGTTTCTTCCATATCACAAGGTAATGTCGATTTGACTCTTACTGAAGGTTCTAGGTTTGATTATGCAGTATTATGTACAGATTACTGTGGATCGAAAGTGTGGGATGCTACTAATTTAGATGCAGATTTATATTTTTATATTGAGAGTATTGATGAATCAAATGATCTTCTATCCGTTTATACTAGGTATAACAGCACACCAGCCCTTGAGAAACCTGACAGTTTAGATTATGGCATCTTTACTTTAAATGAATCATATAGGTTTTCCTCAAGAGAAAGTATTACAGAAGATGGAAAATATTTATGGCAATGGAGTAGGTTAGAACCTTCTTTCAGAATCTCCATCCCTTCATTTTTTATTGCCCATGCACATGCAGAATTCAAAAATAATAGTTTCCTCCTAAATAGAGTATCAGAATTAGAAGAGATTGAACTATCTGAAAAAGAGACCTTTTGTCATATAAATATGAAGGAAAATGGGTTTACGAGTATAATACTAGTTATGTATCACATACCGATGTCGCAACGTTAATAGCTAATTATGATTCCACTTCAGGTATCCTCTTAGGTCTAGAAATTGATATGGTATCGATACAAGTTACCCTAGGTCCTCTTTCTGAAGAAATTGCCGTGGATTCAGTAGGATCGTTCAAAATTAAGTTAATTCTTCCTTCAAACCATGAAACAAATGCATCCTCTCTTGGTTTCGCTGTTTCTACCGTCTTTTTGACGGTTATATTATTAAGGAAGTACCGTAGAGAACATTTGTAAAACGAGAATCAGAAAAGGAAGAAATAAATTCCATCCTGTTGATCATTCAATATGCCTCTACGAGACACACTAAAAGGAATCACAGTATTAGATCTTACTACCAACCTTCCCGGACCGTTAGCTACTCAGATGCTGGGAGATTTTGGTGCTAATGTTATTAAAATTGAATCTTTAATAGGAGATCCAGTTCGATATTATCCTCCTTTTATAGACCAAGAATCACAACTTAATTTATTACTTAATCGAAATAAACGATCAATAGCAATAGATCTGAAACAAAGAGCGGGGTTAGATATTTTCAACAAGCTAGTAAAAACCACTGATATTGTTATAGTTGGATTCAGACCCTCTACAGTTAAAAAATTAAAAATAGACTTTGAAACTCTTTGTGAAATCAATCCAAGCATAATTTATGTCCAATTGACGGGTTATGGTTCCAAAGATAATAGGGTAGGGCATGATCTAAATTACATCGGTGAAGCGGGGATATTGAATCTTACTGGACCAGAAGAACACCCAATTGTCCCTGGAGTTCCCATTGCGGATATTGGTGGGGGCAGCTTGCCTACAGTAATTACCGTTTTGGGTGCACTTCTTAAACGAACAGAGAAAGCTCAATATTTTGATATCTCGATGGTAGACCATCTATTTCCATGGTTATCTGTTGTCGCGGCAGAATACTTAGCAGGTTTGGGTGAACCTCAAAGAACATTGCACGCTCTTTCAGGATATATTCCATGGTACAGAATCTATGAAACCAAGGACAAAAAATTCGTCTCCTTCGCTCCACTTGAAGCAAAATTCTGGGAAAACTTCTGTCAAGCTATCGGACGTGATGATCTAATAGACAAGCAATACAATTTAGAGCTCTGTGATGAAATTCTTCCAAAAATCTTTCTCTCGCGTTCAACGGATGAATGGGAAGAAATTTTTGTTCAATTTGAAATTCCTGGTGGACTAATTCTTACATTAGAAGAATCATTTAAGAAACAGGGAATTATTAATAAACTAGAACATCATGAATTAGGTGAGGTAAATCTAATCTCTTCTCCTTATCTAAATCGAGATTCATCACCAATTTATGAATTTCCTCCAATATTGGGCCAACATACTGAAGAAATTTTAACAGAACTTGGGATGGTTACACAAATTGAACAGCTCAGAAAAGATAAAGTTATTCTCACACCTGATCCAGATTAGAATCTTACTTCTTAACCTTTATAGACAGGATATTGGTAACCTAATCGCTTTGACCATCCAATAGGCACTTTTTTTGATTTTTAGTTTCTTACTATCCATTCTGGATATTATGAAGATTTTTTTCTAATATATCTCCTTTTCAGTCCAAAAAACGATGAAATAACCCGTTTCTCAAGAATGCGCAACGTTGCGTAATGTTTATAAGGTATGATCAAAATGATATTATACGAAATTATATGAAGGATAATATCCTTAAAAAGAAGTATTAGTTTAATAAATAGAATAAGAAGGGAAAATTATTGGTAAAACTGAATATAAAAACGTATTTTAGTTTAATACTCATCATGGTGAGTATTCTTACTTATATAAATATTAATCAATCCAGTAGTTTTGTTACTATTGAAAGTGCTAGTGCAATGCCAATGGAAACGTCAATTCAGTCGGAAGATCTCGTAATTGACATATCTAGAAATTCTACTGCCATTGGACCAAACTCTGTAATTGAGTTCTCTGTTGAGCTTACAAATAGCTTATCTGAATCGCTCTATGATATCTCTGCGAATGTAACTGACATTTCAGATGGTTTAAATCTTATACCTGACATAGAACCCCTATTTGAAGTGTCATCTCTAGATCCTGACACCTCAGCTGACTTTCAATTTGTAGCGAAATACCTAGGGAACACATCTTCCTCAACAGTTGACGTTGTATTAATGATTGACGCAAGTGGGAGTATGCAAGAAGAAATAGATGCTGTTAAAGCAGAATTAAATGACTTAATTGCCAATCTTACCAGTAGTATACCTGATCTTAGGATGGGTGTGATTGTATTTGGTTGGATGGAATATGACGAATATCCAACAGTAGACCCCCGAAATTACGTTGAATTAACAAACGACTATGAGAGTGTTAAGAGCTTAATTAACTCCTTAAACGCTCGTGGAGGGATAGAACCATGGGGTGATGCCTTGTATCTTGCAAACAGCTGGAATTGGCGTGAAGAAGCTGCAAAGCTAATTGTATTAGTAGGTGATGAGGATTGTGACCCTGGAATCTACGTTGGAACTGAAATGCTTGAGTCTGATCCCAATGGGTATTATAATGGTTCTGATCTGTTGAATATTGTTACAACTCTTCAGAGTAAGGAGGTTATTATCAGTACAGTCATTTGTGGAGGCGCAACAGAATTAACGGTAGGACAATTCGAATGGATTGCAGAACACACCGAGGGTACTTCTGTATATTTACCAGATTTAGAACTAGAAGGAATAAGTTTACCAAGGATTATCGAAGAATGGACCCTTGAACTTGGCCGAGAGTTATACCTATCATTTAACCTAACTGCTTATTGGAGAGATGATGGAAATAATGAGTTTTTCAATTCTAAGGTTGAGTCTTTTTGGTTAGACTTTGCACCTCCTTCAGTAATCATCTCTAAAACCATCACACCCACTGGTATTGACGTTTTCTCTCTAGATTTTTACATTACAGTCGAAGATATCTCTCCGATCGGTTCGGTTACCTTCTTTCACGATTCACATGGGACGATTAAATCTGAAGTTCTTACTCCTATCGTAAATACATCTATTTATTTCTTCACACTTCAAGATCTCTCTGGAGGGTTAAATGTATCATATTTTGTGAAGAGCTCAGATGTTCTTAGAAATTCCGCATTTACACCCATTTTTTGGACTATCGTGGAACCAAAAGTTGATAGTTTCGGAGAAGAAGTGACTTTTGTCGTTGAGATAAATAAAACCTTATTTTCAAACATAAAAATCGAATACGGAGGTTTATATCACTTTATACTATCTGGGGTTTCAAGCTTAGACCAGATAGAAATGCAACTGAATGCACGCGCTACTAATAACACCGTAAACCCAACTCAAACTAAATATATGGAAATTAGCACTTCACTTGATCATAAAATTTTCCTGTTCGATTTAGCAGCTGATACTTATGCAATCACTTTAAATATTCCATCATTATTAGCAAATAAATCTCTCTCGTATGTTTGGTTAAATCTGATACAACCAAGTGGAACTAGATTTTCTGGTACCATGAATGACCTCATTCGCGTTTATGGATTGGAATGGTCTGCTGCAAATGGGACATATTTGAGTTTTGATAATCCACCAAGCTCTCCTCTAGTCCTAAGAGCAGAAGTGTATAATAGCGAATGGGAGCTCGTTTCCATATTTAATGTTGGAGGAAGTCATCAAATCAATGGAACTGGAACCTACTATGTTTTAATCTGGGCAACATTACGTCAAGGAGATTTTATTGTTCAACTAACCGAGGAAACACCCTTTACAACGGACGATCCATATTATACCTACACCAATCCTCCCAACGCTACTGGAGCAGGGTTTACAGAAGCATTTGCCATATTATTTTCTACTTTGATAACACTTAGTATTCTAACGAGAAAAAAACGGAAAAATCGGGAATAACACGTTTTAAACAAGAAGCTGTTGAATCTGGTCAGAGGAATCAATATGAAAAACAAATTATTTACCATTGTTCTTGCAACTATTATTATCAGTCTTAGCATACATATTTTAAATTTCAATGATGGGATTGAGCAAGAAAGGGCCATCAATCATGAAAGCCTAGCAGAAAAGGTAATACAGGACGATTTTATATCTCAGATTTTCACTGGACACAGTTCAGAAGTGTGGGATGTAAAATTCTCCCCGGATGGCAAATTATTAGCCTCGGCTTCCTCTGATAATACAATTTTAATCTGGAATGTTAGCACAGGTGCAATTTATCGCAATCTTACAGGCCATCTTGATTCCGTCTATTCTTTATCGTTTCACCCCTATGATTCAGTACTGGCCTCAGGATCTTTTGATCAGACAATAATTATGTGGAATCTTACTACTGGGGAGAAAATGTATAATCTGACTGGACACACAGCTTCTATTTGGTCACTAGAGTTTAGCCAAGATGGAACTTTTCTGGCATCAGGTTCTGGAGATTCAACTGTGCGAATTTGGGATTACAATACATCAAACTCAGTTTTAAATCTCACAGGACATACAGAAGCAGTTAGATCGCTTCATTTTCTTCCTTCAGGAATATTAGCATCTGGTTCATATGATGATAGTATTTTACTATGGAACATAACATCTGGTACCCTAGAAACAATTCTTTCTAATAATACTGATAATATCCTTACTCTTACTGCTGATCCCTCTGGGATTATATTAGTATCAGGATCACAAGACAATTTGCTTGAATTTTGGGACTTATCGCAATATGGATTTAGAACTAGAAATCCGATTTCAACGAGTGATTGGATTCGTGCAGTAGCTTATAGTCCCAATAGTTACTTTCTTGCCTCAGGATTACAAGATGCAAACATTGACATTTGGCATGGAATATCTGGTTATCATATCAAAACTCTTACAGGGCATACCCAATCTATTCGTGGCTTGGATTTTCATCCCACAGAACCAGTACTTGCTTCTGCTTCAGGAGATAGAAGTATAAGGCTTTGGAATGTAACTGATTTAGATAATGATCAAATTCCTGATTATTGGGAAATTGAGAACGGATTAAGCCCCCAAGATGAGAATGACGGAACTAGTGATCCAGATGGGGATGGTTTAACAAATTTTAATGAATTTAAGTTTGGAACAGATCCACGAGTATTCGATACAGACCTAGATCAAATATCTGATTATTACGAATTCATTTATGGTATGAATGGTAACCTTAACGATGCAGATGGAGATATTGATGAGGATGGGATGCCAAATCTCTATGAATATCTCAATAATTTGAATTCTGCATTAAATGATACAGCTCTAGATTCAGATTCTGATGGAATGCCTAACTTGTTTGAGTATGAAAATGGTCTTCAGGCTGGAAAGGACGATGCGAATGATGATTTAGACAATGATGGGATGTCTAATATTTTTGAGTATCGATTTAATTTTATTATTGGGATT
>JAEOTC010000212.1 GCA_016840035.1 Candidatus Hodarchaeota archaeon
AAATATGCCTAATACTCATCTACCCTGGGATGTGAAAACCAGTAATTGTCTGAATGATATTTCTGACGGTATTTACAATAATCAAATGAGTACTACGCCAGAAATTAAAATGACTGATGAGAGGGAACACTTTATTTCTGTAGAAGACCCCACTAATCAAATAAATGGTTATTCCATTGATTCTAGAGAGAATGGTTTTATAGAATTAATGAGTTCTCGTGAGCAGACCTCCCGACATTTCTATAACCCACAACTTAAGAAATACCAGTTCCAATCAGATACACTTGTTAGGAAAGCAAATGTTATAGATGGTAGTGAATGGGTCACCTTTGAAGAATATCCTGTGAAAGCTGTAATTGAATTTACAAATAAAACCATCAAAATTTTAGAAACACCTCTCGAGAAAGATTTAATTATTGACTGCGTAGATAGAAATACTTTAAAGGCTATTGGAATTGATACATTCAACGGTATGCTAGCTTTTAACCTCCAGGGTGATTTTGAATATTTATACTGGCCAAGGTTAAATAATGGATCTCTTAGTAATGACGCTGTTTTTTCAATTTATCCGAATTTACATTTAGAAAGATTGAACGAGGAAAAGGTTAATCGAATAATAGCTGATAAAAACATTTTTCCAAACGATCCCATTAATTCCGTGACATTTCTTGACACAATCGATACTATGGAACTATATTATTCCGTAGAAAGTGTCGATTTAGGTGACTCAACCTGGAATATTGAACATGGTTTCAAGTATAGTTGGGTAGATCAGAAATTTCATATGATTAATCGTCTAATGTGTCAGGATCAGGACTACAAGGACATTGGATTGACCTACGAGATTACTCCTTCTAGGTATTCAACATCTGAACTCGACTCATTCATTCTTTCAAGTGAGGATAGAAGTATGTTAGTAGATTCAAATCATCCCTGGAAAGCCGAAGAAAAACTGAACGGTTACTTTCCTGATATTTCAATTGTAACGAATGCTAATGAAGGGATGCGCTTTTGTTTTGATGATATGAAGAGTGCTGGTTTCACTCAAGATATATTAGAATACCACAACCTAAAGTTGCCCACTGGCCAAAGAAAAAATGTTGTCTCTTCAGGAATGACGGGTTTTGGAAGATATGTCAAAGGTACTCTAATAGACATCGATCCCAGTATTGAGGATCTTCAGCCTACTGATAACTATGATTTAAGGAAAACGGATTCGACTTGGATTATTTCTTCAACAACAATGACTGTGGGGAAGAGTCCTGATAATCGCCCATACCTTATTGGTGAGGAGCTTCAAAGTTTCGTTGCTTTTGATACAAATATCAATGTCGAAGTGACGGGCACTTCAGATGTATGTTTGGAACTTTATCTGATAAGTAGTACAATGGAATCTGGAGAAGGAATGGATATTCGAGTTTATAATGTCCAAGGAAATGATAACTCATATCAAGCGCGAGAAAATTCACAAAGCCAAAATGACGGTACTTATAAAACAACATTAACCTCTGCTCTAACAGGAGGAGGAACAGGTTGGAAAGACATTGATATTGAGACTCTAACTGATTATTGGGCTTCAAATCGAGATGATTCAGATGATTTCATTAATCTCCGGTTTATTGAGCGTAATACTGACTGGGAAATATTAGGAGATATATATTACTTTAGAGAAAGCTCATATTCTGGAACGTCATATGACCCCAAGCTTAGTTTTTACTACACATTAGATCCAATATACTCATACTCAGCTCTTATCGTTGGAGGGGGATCTACTGATGAAGACCGGTTTTCAGCTGATTCTCTTAAAATAAATGATCTTCTAATTGATCATTACAGTTTTACATCTGATAGTGTCTTTCTATTGACGGTCCATGATACAAACCCTTTGAATGGTAGTGAGTCGATTCCCCGAGATCGTGTCACCAATAAATCAAATATTGAATGGGCTATTGGCCAAATTGCTGACCACTCTGATGAGGATTCTCAAGTGATAGTTTACATCACTTCTCATGGCTGGGATGTAGATGGTGGTACATTTAACAGCTATACAGATAATATGACCTCGTCAGCATTAGATGATGCCCTCGATGATATCGTATGTGACAATATGATCCTGCTTCTAGGTCCGTGTTATTCAGGTTCTTTCATAAATGAACTTGATGATGAAACAAACAGAGCAATTATTACCTCGTGTTATTCTAATGAAACTGCACACGCTGCAGAAGAATATTCACATTTCTCCTATGGTATTCAAGCAGGTCTTGGTTATTGGGATAACACGTTTGGTCAGGAAGCATTTGATTATGCGGACAACATAACGACTGAGGATGGAAAAGTATCCATACTTGAACTGTCTGAATTCTTAACGATATTTATCACATATGAGGATACCCATGATTATTTTGAATATCAAGATCAGAATCCCCAATATTGGAAAGGTGCATCGATTGATGAGGATGCAACTTTCTTTGGCGACGGAACACCATAAGAAAAGAAGCAATTTAGGAAAATCCATAAATTTACTCCCTTTGGAAAAGGGGGTATTTTTTTTTATAATTTCACCTCTAACATGTAAAAGTAAATACGTACCTTTGATCCCCTAAAGGGGACTTGCCCCGTACAATTGGGTTGATTTTTAGCTTTTTTCATATCAAGTGGGTTATTCTGTTTAAACAGGTTGGTTTACTTGGAAATTTGAAAAACTGCTCTCTTACAGTCAGTAATAAAATTATTGATGGACACTAAGTAAGCATGTTTGTAAAAATCAATAATTGCAGTAAAACCTTTTTCTACATCCTTTGAATCGTATTCAAGAAAGAGTACTTTCTCTTTCACCTTCATTTCCAGGATTACTCGTTTAATTGATGATGATATAAAGAAAGGAAATTTCCAAACAAAGAGTGAGTTTTTTCGTCAATTAATACCAGATTGGGTTGAAGAAAACCATCCAGAGGAATTCCAAAGAAAAAAAAGCATTGAGGAAGAATTTTTAGGAAGAGGTGTTGTATTCTCGAGCGAAGAATTCGAAGGAGGGTGAGGCACCTCTTTATTCCGAAAAGGCAATTTTAGTAAGAGATAAAGAGAATCTAAAGTCAAGAATCAACTATTTAAATATCAAATTTTTGAATATATATTAGATATGATAGTAGATAAGAGAAAAAAAAGAATATCATTCCCTTCTTTGATGGTTTTATTACTTCTAGTAAATTCTGGAGTGTTAATACGATCATTGAGAGTTGATAAAAGGCTCGAAAGCTCCCATTCTGTTCATGTTTCCCGTGAAACATCCAATATACAAGATTTCTTATCCCATGCCCCTATTATTATTAGAAATAATACTGCCTTAGCGAGTACAGCCATCAGTGGTACAGGAGCGGCGAACGATCCATATATCATTTCTGGGTGGAACATTACGAGTTCTCCAACTCATGGCATCTACATCACAGGAACCACCCAGTACTTCAGAGTAGAAAATTGTTGGATTACCCATTCAATGAAACATGGGATATTTATTGATAATGTAGCATTAAATACAACTAATCTTGTCAATAACATTTGTTACAGTAATGCTGGTGGTGGTATCTCCATAAGGTATTCAAAATATACTACTATTACTAACAACACCTGTTATAATAATTACCTAGCTGGTATCACCCTTAATGAAAGTTCTAGTTCTTCAACTCTAACGAACAATATCTGCAACAACAACGGGTACGGTATAACCATTTTCACATCCCCTTATCCGATTTTAGTTAATAATACCTGTAATACTAACGGAAATGGCATCTACCTTTATTATTCTACATCTGCCACATTAAACATCAACACCTGCAACAAGAATGATGAATGTGGCATCACCCTTGAGAATTCTGCTGGTTCTACCTTAACCAATAATACCTGCAACGAGAATGTTGAATGTGGTGTCACTCTTGAGCAATGTGGTGGTTCCACTTTAACTAATAATACCTGTAATTCTAATGAGAATGGCATCTATGGTTATCGTATTAGTTATTCCACTTTAACCAACAATATCTGCTGCGAAAATGATGGAGGGGGTATGACTCTTGAGCAATCTCGTGATCCCACTTTAACCAACAATACCTGCAACAATAATAATGATTATGGTATCGCCCTTGAGTATTCTGACGGTTCTGCTTTAACTAATAATTCATGTAACACTAATGGAAATGGGATTGCCCTCTCTAATTCTAATTCGACCACTTTGGCAAATAATACTTGTAATCACAATAGCGATTGTGGTGTTATCCTGGATATTTCTAATTATTCGACCCTAGTTAATAACTCATGCAATGAGAATGCGAATTACGGTATTATCCTTGATCATTCTGGTTTTTCGTCTCTTCTCACCAATCTTTGCCATGGTAATAGGAATGGTATCAGTATCCTCAATTCTGGTTTTTCATCTCTTAATAAAAATCAGCTCAATAACAATATTCAATCTGGTATTACCGTTAAGAATTCAATTTCTGCGGTTGTGATCAACAACCTCTTCTTCAATGATGGCTTGGATGTAAGTCAATCGTCTAAGAAAGAATTACTCTCATATAAAGTTATAAATAACAAAGTCAATGGACTGCGTCTTGGGTATTTCGAAAATCTAAGTGATAGTGCGATTACTCAGACATCCTATGGACCATATGGACAACTGATCCTGATAAATTGCAATAGAACGCTTGTGAAAGACCAGAATTGTTCTAACACCTTTATAGGGATAGCTCTGTATTATTGTCATACGATCCAAGTAGTTAACAGCAGATGCGATAACAATCAAAATGAAGGGATTGACATATCCAATTCATCTTCATCCACATTGACTGATAACATTTGTAACAGCAATGGTAATTCGGGGATCCATGGTTATGGGTCTAGTTCTTCGATTATGGTTAACAACACCTGCAATAGTAATGGTCAGGATGGGATCATCTTTCATGATTCTAATGCTTTGATTATCAGCTCCAATATTTGTACCAACAATAATCAGAATGGTCTTTCTCTTGTTTCGTCAAGTTTTTCAAACCTAACTAACAACATCTGCAACTACAATGATCAATATGGTATCAGACTGGATTTTTCTCATAATTTGACTATTAGCGGCAACACCCTTAACTATAATGGTGCAGGTGACATCTACTACAACAATTCTACGACAATAACTTTAGATCCAACAAAAAATCCAACTGGATCCAATCTCTCTCTCTCACCAGTGTTTATGCGCTTTTTCTTACTTCTTGTTATTGGCCTGTTATTCTTCTTAGTAAAGAAACGTCAAACTTCAGTTTAATCAAAACTATAACGTTTGCATTTACCATAATTCATTTATGTAACCAACACCTGATTAACTCGAAAAAAGAAAAGATTTATCATTGCTAACTTCGTTTTATAAGCATTGGACACATCTAAGGACATGAAGTCTTGCATTACAACTTACGAAGGTACATTTAATAGTTATGCGATAATTATGTGATTTCATGGGTGCCCTTGATGATATCGTTTGTGACCAAATTATAAATCGGTTGATGTTTTAAGTTGAATATATAGTTCAATATCAGGTAAGAGCGATTGACCGTGGTCTGTGAGTTGGTACAATCTTCCTCTGCATTCAGCTGGAGTAATACTCTCTATAATTCCTCGGGTTTCAAAATCTTTTACTACTCGTGAAACATTTGATAAGTAAATTCCTGTAAGA
>JAEOTC010000213.1 GCA_016840035.1 Candidatus Hodarchaeota archaeon
AAAAATCTCTGGGTTTTCTCCTGCTGCACGGGCAACAGAGAAAAAATTAACACCAGTGTCTAGAATTGCCCTTGCACTTTTCTGATCAATGACGGAGTTATTACCTATCATTTCAGCGCGACAATGTTCAGAAAACTGGTTAAGAAGATTTAAATCTGTTCCTTCCTCACCATCCCGATAGGAGTCTATATGTAAATAATCCACTTCCCACCTGTTGAGTATTTTAGAAAATGAACGTGGATCAACAGTATTTCCTCTGATTTTCAGAGAAACTAAAAAATCCTGAGATTTAAATACAGATATAATGTTAGAAAGGATCTTAGGCCGATGAACTAGGTTCTCACCTCCGCCTTTATCCAGAATTTCTTGTTGTCTACAATGAGCATTCACTTCAATCAAAGGATAGATAGAAATTCGGTCAGAAAAAGCTTTAATAAATGAAAATGACTCCTCAGAATTATTACTCCTCACATTTATAATTACATCAGTTTTCTGAGGGATTTTTTCTAATTCGTGAGCAATAAACTTAGCTTCTTCTCCTCCTGGGAATATGAACTCATCACGTCCTCTTTGTGTAGATTGCTTTGATGCAAGGGTCATCTCTTTTCCAATTGCGTATCCTCCAATTGTAACTCTCCCCACAAGTCCTGTGCTATAAACCCGAGCGGCAAATTCACCATCTGTAATTCCAGCCATTGCAGCTAATATTACTCTAGATGGATCAATTTTCATACTATATCTTATCCAACAAGACGTTAAAGAGACGATGGGCATCGGATTGGTCTTTAATTATGATATTATCAAAAACTGGTATTACTCCTAATTTTCGGGTCTCATCTTCAAAATCTTGATCAGTTTCATGTAAGATAATTCCATCTAAAAAGTCCTGAAATAGCTTGACAACTGTAAGGGGAGATGTTTCATAGTTCCATGCCTTTAGAAACTTCGGAGTGGGACCAGAAATCGCTGAAGTACCAATAATTGGACTAATTGCATATTTCTTAGCTTTTGTACTGCAAAGCGCTTTTCTAATAGGGGAAATTGCAAGGATTGGCCCCAAAGAGGAAACTGGATTACTAGGCCCTAATATTATATAATCAGCAGATTCTATTGCTGTCAAGACATCTGGTGATGTTTTACTAAGATCCCCTTCAAAAAACACATTTGTGACATCAAGCTCGCCCCTATACCGAACCCAATACTCTTGAAGATGCATAAGTTCATTCTTGGTCCTAATCATTGTTCTAATAGGTTGATCAGCCATAGGTAAGATTTTAGAATTGATATTCAAGAGCAGTCTTAATTTCTTTGTGACCTCTGTTAATGAAACCTCTTGATTTAAGAGCCAAGTACGATAAAGACAGAAACCTGCGTCTTGGTCTCCAAGATTGAACCAGATATCCTCTTTCAAGTTTTCCCGAAGCATTTTAACCATACTAAAGGTATCTTTGTAAATTCCCCACCATTTTGAGTGATCTATTAAGTTTGCTAACGTAAATAAAATGCTATCAATGTCTGGTGATACATGAAGCCCGTAATATTGCCAGTCATCGCCGGTATTGCCGATAATTGTTATATCTTCAGGATTGATTGAAGATGGAATACCTTGTAACAATTTGGGAGTCCCAGTCCCCCCTGATAGGAATACAAGGTTTGGTGATTCCATTATACTTCACTTATTTGATGAAATAATTTCTCATAAATGCCTAATGATATTTAAAACTTCAATTAGCGGTGACATTTTAACGTGGAATGTTGATGAAAAAACAGGAATGGGATTTAATTCTCCTTAGAGAGATGGATGGCCTGAATACCCAGGTAATATGGCATGCTGCCGCGTTAGCTCGGAGTAAAGGAATACAACCCCGTGATCTCCTAATTATTGATTGGCCAGCTGAACAATTCGTTTGCTGTGGATTTCATCAAGTAATTGAGCGAGTGGTAGACTTGGATTATTGCACCAAGAATAATCTCCCGGTATATCGTCGTGCCTGTGGAGGGGGGGCCGTCTTCCTAGATCCAAATCAATTATTCTATCATGTTGTTGCCCATATTGATTCCTCAGTAGTTCCTAGGAATATTAATAGCTTTTTCAAGATGACTCTTGAACCAGTAGCTCAAACATATCGTCATTTTGGTATTGATGCTGAATACAAACCTGTTAACGATATAATTGTTAACAATCGAAAAATCTCGGGAAATGGTGCTGGTTTAATTGAAAAAGCACAAGTTTTGGTTGGAAACTTCATTTTAGATTTCCCCCGTAAAGAAATGTCTCAGATCCTGAAAGTTCCAAGTGAGAAATTTCGTGATAAGGTAATCAAATCTCTGGAAGCGGGTATCAGCTCTTTTCATGACGAACTGGGGTATATCCCTTCCCGTGAATCAATTATTGAAGAATACTTACGACAAATCGAAACCACTCTCAATATAAAACTTATTGAATCAGAGCTGCAAAGGGGAACACTTGAGATTTTAGAAGATCTTAGGAAGATGTATGTAACTGACGAATGGCTTTATCAGGTGAAAGCACGAGGAAAACATCTCTACAGTAAAGTGAAAATACATGGATCCACCCACATAGTCGAAGGAATGTTTAAATCCACTGGTGGTCTGATTACAGTCATTTGTGAGTTTAAGGGTACTATCCTTACTGATATCAATATTAGTGGAGATTTTTGGATTCAACCAGATACGATTCTACCTAAACTTGAGAGATTCTTAATAAACCACGATCTTGAGAAAAAAAATCTGACTAAACAAATAAATTTATTCTTAGAGACTAATAATTGCGAAACTCCAGGTACTTCAGCTTCTGATCTTGCTCATGCAATTCAAAATGCTTTCGGAAACATTTCCTAATTTACAATAATTATATCGTACAAACTAATTCGCTTATGTAGTCTGTATCAAATCATCGATTTTTATTGTTCTTTCATGTGTGATTTTTCTCTGACAATACACAAATAGAAGAAAAACTAAAGAATCCTTGAGTAAACATATGTGGATTGACCATCTAATTGCTGAATTGCTAAGACGCACTTCTACTGGACGATTAGAATCATGAGGAAAGGTAAAAAACCAAAGAAATCAAAACCAAAGAAAAAGAAAAGACAAAAAAGTTTAATGGTCACAAAAGAAGAATTTTTAAGACTTAAACCTGTAATGAGCCCATTTGTTGAACAAAAATCAAGGACTGACGATTCATTAAACCTAAAATTAGATATTAGTGGATATAAAAAGCGAAGCATCGTAAGACGGTTTCTACCAACTCCAAATTTTAAGAGAGTACAATTAGATAAACTGGGCATGGATGTTTTTCTTTTATGTAATGGAAAAAACAAAGTAAAAGACATCATGAACGATTTCCAAAACAGATACAAATTAACTCCTACTGAAACGGATGTAGCGGTTCAGAAATTCCTTATAAGTCTGACTGATCGTCATTTGATAGGATTTATCATTCCCAAAGAAATAGCAGAAAAAAAACAAGTTTTCTCTGATACCATCGAAAGGGTAATTCTTGATCCTTCATGATGGAATTCAGATTTCGATTAATTTGCGCCTATGGTGAGTTTGGTTATTTCTTCAATCGTTTTTCGATTAATATCAACTGATTTAGAGTTTAATTTAAAAATAATACAATAAATATCGTTTTTTTCAGCTTGGGTCCAGAGATATGTCTCGAAATATTGAGATTTCAATTTAATTCTAGATTTCGTTACTTCTCTACTCCTCCAGGCTGAAATTTTCTTTTTAAAGAGGAGTTTTTCGAATTTTTGTGGATTGTAACTAGAGGGAACTAAAGGAAAATGCTTTCGATAATACGATTTGAACCATTTCGGAAGTTCATCTTCTGAATGTATTTTTTGATCTGCTAATCCAACCCTATACGAATTAATTTCCATATCATCACTTTTAAAATTTAAAAACGTTAATCCAATCAAAAATCGTGAACTAACAAGATTAAAATTACTCGTTGGCGTAAAAAACTGTAAATTAGGAGCTGACCAATAATTATAGGCTTTTTGGGGATGACATTGGATATGGGAAAGGATTTCTAGAAATAGCGATTTTTCTAATTGCTTGTTTTTTATTAGATACTGGTTTGTGCAGATAAGCAAACGATTAGTTTTCTCACAAATCCAGACAGTAACATACCCTTGTACTTTTTCTTTTTCTAATTCCCAGTATAAGTAACGTGCTTTATGTCCATTAACTGTACGTGTGGCCTCTTTTCTAATTTTAATTTTTCTCTTTTCCTTTTTCAACGATTTATAGTAATCTTTGATAACATTTTCTAGTTTGGGAGGTTTTTTCTTAATTTGGACAAAGGATATTTCTAATTTCTTCCCTGATGGATCACGAAATCCAAAATAGCCTTTTTCTTCCTTAGTGGATTTTTTCGTATCTTTTTCGTATATCATAGTCCAATTCTTGGGAACACTCATAAGAATTTGTTCCCAACCGACTGTCTGAAATTGCACAGGGGCTCACCAAGTGTATAAAAGAGAATTTACACTAATAATTTAAGAATAGCTTTGTAGATTTTGTTATATTGTCATGAGAGCTGCAGTTATTGAAACACCTTATTCTGTTTCATTTCAGGAACAAGAAGTTCCAAAGCTTACAGAACACGATATTTTGGTTAAAGTGGAATATTGTGGTATTTGTGGTACGGATGTCCATATTTACAAGGGTCATGTTCCCTTTGTAAATTATCCGATAATTCCTGGACATGAATTTTCTGGATCAATAATCAAAGTAGGGGAACAAGTCTCAAATTTAAGTGTAGGAGAAAAGGTTGCCATTAATCCGAATCTATCCTGCAAGGATTACACATCAGAAAAGTCAAAATTCTGCTATTATTGTAAGAAAAATCGTCCTCATTTCTGCAAGAAATGGGAAGCTTTAGGAGTGACACGATCAGGTGGATTTGCGGAATATGCAGTATGCCCAGGAACATCTGCGGTAAAAATCCCTTCAAAGGATATTTCACTAATGGAGGCATCGTTTATGGAACCTATTGCATGTGCTCTCCATGGAATAAATAAATTGGATATTTCCTCTTCTGATACCATATTGATTATTGGCGCGGGTCCCATGGGATTAATAATGATTTCCCTTTTACAAGAATTATATTCGCCAAAAATCGTTGTTAGTGAACCAAATAAAATTAGAAGGGATCTTGCTTCATCTTTAGGCGTTTTGCATACAATTAACCCCAAAGACAGGCCTATTGAGCAGGTTATCCCAAATCTAACATCTAATGAGGGTGTGGATATCTCGATCGAAGCTGTAGGTTCTCCTGAGACAGCATTAAGTGCATTAAATGTACTGAACAAAGGAGGCCGTGCTCTGATATTTGGCGTAGCTTCAGAGTCCACCATTCCATTATCACTATTTGATCTCTATAGTAGAGAATGGTCAATTTTTGGATCGTTTACGAATCCACATGAAAACCAACAAGCAATGGATATACTAGCCAAAAAAGTTATAGACCCTAATCTACTCGTATCGCATGAATTAGATTTAGCAAATCTAGAAAAAGGCTTTAACTTGATGAATAATAACGCTTCAGATGCAAAAAAAGTCCTTGTGAAGCTAGCGGAATAGATTAATAAAACCAAGATCTAACCAAGTCTAATTCAGATTCATAAACTAAAATCTTAATTGAGAATAAATAAGTGACATCTATTATGACTGAGAATGATGAAACCAGTCAAATCCAGTGCCCATGTGGCCAAAAAATCCAAAAGCATACGGATTACCAATTATTGTACTTAAAAAAGGACATGGGTGAAATTGACATTCTTTGCCCAAATGAATACTGTTATCTTCGCGAATTGGGATTTCTGAGATTTTCGATTAAGAATAAAAAAATTATTTTCGAAATAGGGAGATTCTATGCACCTTACGTAACATGGAATGCCACAATTATGTCCGAAGAAAAAACCGTACGCAAGCTAAAACAACATCTTGTCGATATTACTGAAAAGAATGTTCAATGGCAAAAAATTACTAGTAGAATCTAATAATATGAAAAGGAGTTTACGATCTTGGATTTAAATCTTCCAGAACCTGATTTTAGTTTCTTCGAGATGCTCTACTTATCTTTCTCAAATATTCGAAGGAGATTTTTAAGATCACTAATCACCGCTCTAGGTATAATTCTTGGAATAGCTTTCATGGCTGCTCTTCTAACAAGCTCATTAATTTTGGGAGCAATGCAAGCAGAATCTGGTGTGGAAGCCTACCAATTCTGGCTAGTAGGAATTTCTCTTGTAGTTTGTTTTGGAGGCATTACCAACAGCATGTTAATGGCAGTTAATGAGCGTGTCAAAGAAATTGGTGTGTATAAATGCATTGGGGGGTTAGATAGTCATATAGTTCGACTTTTCATTGTCGAAGCCCTGCTTCTTGGAATTCTTGGAGGAGGAATTGGAGGTGTTCTCGGAATTATCTTTGGCTTTATTATAAATTTAAACCGATTCTCATTTGATGAAATGTCAGTAGTTCTTCAAAATAACAGTATCATACTTATAGCACTTCTATTATTATCATTGTTGATCTCAATGGTCTTAACGGCGCTTGCCACATACATTCCTGCTCGTAGAGCGGCAAATTTGTCACCCGCAGAGGCTCTAAGATATGAAAATTAGGGAGAAATAGAGATATGAGCTTAGTAGAACATGTTGTTGAAATAGAGGATGTCCACAAGACTTTTATCATGGGGAAAATCAAAGTATATGCACTGCAAGGTGTTTCGTTCAAAATTAAGAGAGAAGAATATATTAGCATTATGGGGCCTTCAGGTTCGGGTAAAAGCACATTATTTAATGCTATTGGCGGTTTGGATGTTATTGATTCGGGAGAAATTTATATTGATCAAGTTGATATAGCTGAACTTGATGCCACTGAATTGGCCTGGCTGAGAAATAGAAAAATCGGTTACATATTCCAAACGTTCAATTTGTTATTAGCATTCACTGCACAAGAGAATATCGAGATACCTATGGTCTTTGCTGGAGTTTCTCGTGAAGAAAGACGGAAACGCTCTAAGGAGTTACTGAAAATTGTAGGGTTAAGTGATCGGGCTAGAAATAAACCAGGACAACTAAGTGGGGGACAACAGCAGCGCGTAGCTATTGCTAGAGCACTTGCTAATGATCCTGCAATTGTATTGGCTGATGAACCAACTGCAAATTTAGACCTCGAGACAGGTCTCGATATTATTGAATTGCTCAGAAACTTGAACAAGGAAAAAGGTACAACGATAATTACCGCAACTCATGATTTAAAAATGATCTCCATAAGTGACAGGATAATTTGGATTAGAGATGGCCTTGTAGACAGAATTGAAGATAGAGCTGATGTTGAAATTGGTACTGTAGACTGAGAATTTAGAATAGGTAGGAAAATAAATGTCAGATGAAACAACAATTAAAATGGTTGATGTTTGGAAAACCTATCAGATGGGGGAAGAAAAAGTGGATGCACTTCATGGTATAAACCTTGAGATTACCCCGGGTGAATTTCATTGCATTATGGGGCCTTCTGGCTCAGGAAAAACAACTTTTCTAAATATGGTTGGTGCCTTGGATGTTCCTACTAAGGGAGAAGTATATTTTGAGGGTGTACCTCTGTCCAGTTTGAACAAAAAGCAGCTAGCTTCATTAAGAGCGTACAAGGTAGGTTTTATTTTCCAAACTTTTAATCTCGTCCCAGTAATCAGTGCTCTTGAGAATGTTACACTACCACTGATATTTCAAAAATTTTCTCGTAAAGAGAGACGAAAGAGAGCTGAGACAATTTTAGAGCGAGTAGGATTAGAGGATCGTATGCATCATACCCCTGATGAGTTATCAGGTGGACAACAACAACGAGTGGCGATAGCACGAGCATTAGCGGGAAAACCAAGTCTTATTCTAGCTGATGAGCCAACAGGAAATTTAGATTTAAAAACAGGTTTTCAAATAGTGGAATTATTAAGAGAACTTTGTCATGAAACTGGAGTTACAGTAATCAACAGTACTCACGATTTAAAACTTATAGATCTAGCTGATAAGATCTCTTGGTTGCGAGATGGAGAAATTACACGAACCCAAAAACGGTTAGAAGTATCCATCTCTGCTAGTAATGTGACCATTCCCGTCTAGAATTATAAGAAAATAATTTAAAAATTAATCAATAACAAACACAGAAAGTAAATAATCAATTTTAGAGGAAAATCACATGGAAATAACAGACACAATTGTGTTAATTATGGTGATTCTTGCAGTTTTAATGGCCATATTTAATGGATGGATGATAGATATGATTGGTGAACTCCCCCTAATAATTTTAGAGGTGGGGATGTTCATAGGAGTCATTTTCATTGCAGTTTTTGGTCAATCGATTTCAGGCTCCAAGAACAAATAAAATTTAAAATCACCTTACTCTCTGGCTCTTTCTTTGTATATTATCTCGAAACTATATACTGATAGATTTTCTAGTTCAATATTGATATGATCTTTTCCAAGAGAGAGCATTTTAGGTATAGTTACCTCGTGAGTAGCCTTTAAAGATCTGATCTTGTAAAGAAATGGTCTTCTGATTTCTGGATGTATAACTATTTGAGTTTTTATAGAAGTTTTTGTTGGATTAAAGATTAGAAAATTAAAATTATCATTAGTAGGTTCCACAACCGAGGTAAAATCGAAGAAGTCAAGATTAATGATGAGAATTTCTCTATTCGTTACTTGTGCAACACCTTCAAAGAGCAAGCAGAGCCATATTACCTCTCCTGCTCCATAACATTCTCGACCTAAGATCCCAGTTCTAGACCCCTTTTTAGAAGGTTCCTGACTGGAAGAAAAATGTGGTGGTGTTTCTAACATTTCTAAATCCTCAAAGGGAATAAATGGACACTCTGTTTCTCTTCTCGGAGGATAAATGATATCAGCAGGTAGAATATTAGAAAAGTAATAGAAAGAATTAATGCGGATCAAATTAAAGAATTTTAGGAGACCCATTGATATTAAGTCATATTCACCTGATTTAATGGCATATTTTAGAAATACTGTCCATGGATATACTGATTCCAGATTTTCTTTCATTGCTGGATATCGTATCCCGATGCAGGCCATAGGAAAGCCTATAATACACCTTTTACCTTTCCATTGTAGTGTGTTATCTTCATACCAATAAAACATTCTTAATTCATCATAAATGACAAGCTTAGCATCATGAAGGTATTTCACATCCCCAGTTATTTTGTAAAGTTCTGTAAGTCCACTTACGCCATATGCAAGTTCCAACGGTTCCCAAAATAATTCATCAGGAGAGTTTTTCATCAAATAGACGCTTGATTTTTTTGCTTCTTCTAAAAATTCCTGATTATTAGTGAAATAATAAGCTTGTATCATAATGTAGAGATAAAGGGCTATACAAGCATAATTTTTCGCAATTTTCTTCCACTTCAGATCCACCTCATCTCGATTTAAGACTTGAAATTGCCATCTTTCATTATCCTCATCTTCTATACTCATAAACGGTTTGAAAGTAAAAGGGTCATAAAAGGCTGTAATCGCATATTTGTGGTGATAAACGAATTGTTGCGTAAAACCCGCCATTGAAATAAATACTATAAGAAGCTCTTTTACTAGTTCTTCCCGACCCTCTTCCTGAAGAAGTCTAATTAACCATCCAAACCTCGCAATTGGCTCAAAAAAGTACCAAGAATCACCTATTGACATTTCAGATGGTTTACTTAATACAGGCTGACCATTATCATCTAGATGAACATTATTATATAGATAGTTTGTCTCATTATCAATAAATGATTTAATCGAGGTGCAAGTCTTCAAAACATGCGATTTTTGGATCTGATTTGGGAATAGTTTTAGATATTGGATCCAAGGAGGGAGAATATCTAACAATGTCATTGTTTCAAAGGCTTTTTTTCTTCCAAAAGCCTTCCTTCGCTGATATTCTGAATTTTCCATGACGTATGCGTGGTATAAAGGTGATTTCGGATTTTCCCAGCACAGATTTTCTTTCATCAAGTCATTTATGCATCCTTTACTATACTTTCTCCAATTTAAATCATTCTCAGGAAAATCAACTTTAGCTGGAAGGAGATCAAAGCATTCTGCAATTAAAGACTCAACAGCTTCCCACTTACTAGGTTTTTTCTCAAGTAATATATGTCTAATATAAAACTCAAAATTTATTTCAGTGTTAGGAGGAAAAATCAATGGTTTTTCTAATGGTACACGTTGTAGAAGTCCAAAAGTTTGATTTCTCTTATAACCACACATATAATTTGAGAAACGTTCAATTAATTCAGAGGACATCCAATTCATTGTTGAAAAATTTATAAACAAAATTGTTGCTACTTGGGTTTCTGGATTCCATAAAAAGCTTGCAGGCATATCATTGGATTTCCATTCATCCGTCGGAGGAGTATGGAGAGTGGGTTGATTTATAGAAACTGGATCAACGATATGTGAGTGAATTGGAAGAATATCGAAAACAATCTCAGGAATAGCTTTGGTAAATTGAGTTTCATCAAAAAATCTCATTTTAAGGAGGAATTTAAACCAGATCTTTGATTTATCTTGGAAATAAGGACTGGATTCTAAATTTATATCGATTTTACTTGATATCTGTTGATTAAGGACGATCTTATTGTTAAATTTCTCTTTAATTTTATAATTAACACTTTTTGCATATATTTTCTTCTCTCCATCCAAGGTTATCAGCGGGAACGAGAGAACATTAACCAGCTGACATTCATGTTTCATTCCTGATAATATCTTACACTTTGTTCCAATATTCTCTAAGTTCAAAAACTGATTTCCGAATATAAGCAAACTTTGTGTTTTTTTATCCATATTAAGACCACACGACAAGAATGGATGATTAGTAGAAATTTCTATATGTTTTCAGAGAAAGAAATTGCTTTTATTTCTTAAAAATTCCTCTTCTATTCTATTTCCTGTCATTTCAAACCTCTAATTTCATTCTATGCTTCTTTCACATATTTAATCGATTTTTCTCGATAATATCAACACTCGAAAACCCAAGATAGCGTGAATCATCACTAATTTTTGAGTGTAAAAAGTTTATATATTACACACATCGAAGGTACGGGTATCAATTCGAGAGGAAAAATTATTTTAATAGATGAATGGCGATAGCGAAGACTCGTAGAATAATATATTCATCTTATTTTTTTGGAAGTGCAATACTCATGAGTGATGATAGTCTCTGGTCAGACGAACCAGTTGTTGAGAAAAGCAAGGAAGATTTATTAGAAGAAGTAATTCCAGAAGTTCAATCTGGACTAACCCGTAGATCTTTTTTCATTGGATTTATTATCCTTCTTCTTTGGGGTCTTCTCACAATTTTTGCTGGAAATTTTGGTGAGGCACCTCAGATCCTTATCGAGGAAATGTCAATTTTGTTCCCATTCTTCTTACTCATATTTGGATTACAAGCCCTAGAGAAAGTCCGAATACGCAATAAACAGCTTTCTCCTCAAGAATTAACTTTTATTTGGGCTATGTTGATTGTTGGGATACCAATTGCCAATTCTGGATTTATTGCAGGAAGATTATTACTAAATGCCATGTTTACTCAACAAAGTGAACCGCTTTCTCCTCCATCCTCTTGGGGTGATCGGATCTGGTTTTGGGCACCTAGTGGAGATGAAGTCTATAGGGCATATGAAGGAGGTGCTTTTCCAAATATTCCAGAATGGATTATTCCTATTGCATTCTGGGGCCTAACTAGCATTGCATGGGCGTTTATGTGTTTATTCCTTATTCAGATTTTCAGAAAACCTTGGGTTGATGTCGAAAGATTAGCATTTCCATTAGCTCAGCCTGTTCAAGAGCTTTTAGAAGCCCCCCTTGCACCTTATGATAAACGTAGGAGAAGATACTTCTGGCTTGGAATCGGCGCGCTTCTCGGAATCGGTTGGTCATCATTCGAATTCTTACGAGTTGTATTTCAATTCGATCTGTTTGAAGGAGTAGAATTCCCCTTTGATATTGTTCCAGGACGAGCATGGAGTACTAGGATCGATTTTGCTGAATTTGGAGTTCCTCCATTTCAATTGGGTTCTCTCTTCAAAAATGCTTATCTTGAAGCGAGACCTGAACCTGTTATGATAGCAGCATTCCTACTTGTATCTTTAAACGTACTACTATCTGGATTAATCTTCTATGTACTCTTTTGGGTAGCAATTCCTGTACTGGAAACAGAATTAGGTATTATTGACCCACCCACAGTGGTTGGCTCTCAACCGTACATTGGATTAGGGTTTGCCCAAGAAGGAGGAATATCATTATTTGCCTTTGGAGAATTTGGAATGCTCTTTGGAGTCGCTATTTGGGCCGTTATTTTACAGAGGCGGTATTTAAAGAGGACAATTCAGGCAATATTTAATCCAGATATTATTGACGAAACAGGTGAACCCATTAGTTATCGTGCAGCTTGGATAGGATTCATAGTTTGCGCTATTATCTTCTTTTTCAGCTTATTCATGTCTGGCTCTCCTTTATTCGGCGCTCTCTATACAGTAATATTTTTAGTGATAGGATATATTGCTGGAGCACGATTAAGAGCAGAAACAGCAGGAATGGGAATTGGTCATCCTGGATATATTCATCTTCATGGAATTCACAGTGTTAGAGAGGTACTTGGTGGGCCTGATAACGCTCAGAATGCTGGATTTTATGTAACATCAATGTGGATGCAATTTTTTCAACGTGATGCAGCGCCTGCATCTCCTGCAATTTCATCTTTAGAGGCTTACAACATTGGCCGGGTTACAAACACACGCACACGAGATTTATTCCTAGGACAAAGCGTTGCTATCGTGTCCATAATCGTATTGTGTTTAATTGTTTGGCCGATATTTGCTTATTCCTATGGACTTGCTAACGAATGGAGTGGTGAGGCAGGACACAATCTTGATTATTCCGAAAGTAGTTTGGAACTAGCCACAGGTGGACTTTGGGATCATAAAAGTTATGGTCCAGAAATCTGGGGGCAAGCGATCCTTGGAGCAGTATTTGCAATAGGCCTTAATATCCTTAGATTAAGTCGACCGTGGTTACCCTTCAATCCTGTTGCAGCACCCTTATTACTGAGTTTAAGAGGACCATATTGGTGGCTACCAATGCTTATTGCATATGTAATCAAATTTCTTGTCGTGAGAATAGGTGGTACGCGAGTTTATTCGTCTTCGTTACTCCCTGCGGCGGTAGGATATTTACTAGGAACTGCAGGCATATGGGGATTCACACTAGTAGCATTAATGATACCAGCGGTGTTCCCATTCATATTCTTTACCTCTATTGTGAGTTCAGGATATGACCTCCTTATCCTTGGAATCTGGCTAGTTTCTATCTTTGGGATTGTTGTGATGATGATTAGGTCGTGAAGGTGAAAGTCAATGAGATATCTCAATCCCAAATTTACTTTTTTTTTTTAGTTCTAGTAGCTTTTTCAGCCTCTGCTAGCCTGCTCTATGGAATACAAGAATTAGAAGTAGCTGAAAAAAACGAGAATCCCAATTCAGTAACAGAATACGTCCCGACTTCCAAAATTGAATCCATACAAGACTTTTTTAGCCTCAGTAATCAAATTAATAACACGAATTTCCCAAGAATTATCGACCATATATCAAATTTATCTAGTTATGGAAGTAGAGTAACTGGATATCCTGGTTATGAGATGGCTGCTTCATATATTCACAATTTTTTTGCAGGGGCTGGATTGGAAGGTGTTGATTACATAACATATCCTCTTATTGTCCCAATCGACAAAAATACGAAAGTTTCAATTAACGGGAATAATTATTCTGCATTTACTCTAGAACCAAACTCTGTCCATACTTCTCAAATTTCTCGAGGAGGTATTTCTGGGCCACTTATCTATGGGAAAACAGGAGAATTTACCGATTTAGATGGAAAAATTGTTAAAGATTCAATTGTAGCCCTAGAATTCAACTCTCGGGATAATTGGATTAATATTGCTGCTCTAGGAGCAAAAGGGGTAATATTTCTTGAAACCCTTGAATCTACTCGTTATGAGGCTGAATTAAAAAATATTGATGTTCCTTTAAACTTCCCTCGAATCTATATTGAGAATTCAACGACTTCAAACACCTTAAGAACACTTAGTACATTCAATAATCAAACAATCTCGGTCTATTCCAACATGGAATGGACCTCTATCGAAGCGAAGAACGTAGTCGGATATTTGCCTGGTCTAACTGAGGATACCATTGTTATTTCGTCCTATTTTGATTCATCGTCAGTGATTCCTGGTATTGCGCCAGGAGCCGATCAAGCATGTGGAATTGCTACCCTTCTGGAATTGATACAAATTCTCAAAGATAATAATATTTCCCCTCAACATCGAATCATGTTTCTTGCACTTTCTGGTCATCATCAGTCTGCTACTGGAGCACGTGAATTTGTTTCACAAAATTATGATATACTAAATCGTCCAGAAGGTATTAAGCTATTTATCTCCCTAGATCTATCAAGTACAAACAATAAAATCGGAATTACTCCCTATGGGTATTTATATCGATTTAAACTTCAGTTTACCAGTGGAAATAATCTTTATGGCAGATTAAAAGACGTGGGAGAAAAATTCTTAGTGAGTTATGCCTCTGATATTAAGGCTGAAACAGGCTATGATTTTGATGTTGCCTCCTATATCGCTCTACAAACATTTGAAAATATTGCTCCTATCACCTTTTTAGGTGATCAAGAACCCTTTGTTGCGAGTAATGTACTGGGTTTATCATTTTTTACAGCCGAAACAAACAGACTTTTGTTTCACACTCCGATGGACACATTAGACAAAATTAAACCGGATTTACTAAAATCACAAGTTGTTTATTCAATCTGTGCAATAAGTGAACTTATTTCTGAGGAAAGTCTGGATAATTATCTGGATTTACAACCTTCCTCCTTCAGTATTCGGCACAAAAAGCATGTAGGATTTGGTAATATAGAGGGATATTGTAAAATATATAATGAATCAACAGGATGGTACACAAACGTACCTAATGCCTTGATTAGAATTACTTCTCTTGATACCCGAACAGGAGCAGCAGGATTTTATTCCTATATTACTCAGGCTGATGAATCCGGTTATTATAAGGTAAGGGGAGTATCTTCTTCTCAACCTGACAATGTTTTGAAGTTTAGAGCGGAAGCATACCAGTTTGATGAAGAAGGAAACATCATCAAAGGAATAAATTTAGGTCCACGAGGACAATCCTTTGACCCCAGTAAGAAGTTAACTACGAAAACAATTACTATCAATCCAACAGTATTCGAATGTGGATCGATTCAAATATTCGGAGTGAATCATCCTTACACTCAAGAACCTGTTGCTGGAACAATAAATTATCAGATAATTCATCCTGATACGCGTGCCTCATTCTTTTCATTTGGATTCATTGGAGCTGATTCAGTTAATGTTGTATTTATCCAGCCAGATTCTCCATCTGTTCTCGTAGGTGAGTTACCTGATGGAGTACTAGCTGTTTATGTCACTAATTCCGATACTGATGTGTTACGTGGGAAAGGAGTCTCCGTAAATACAGGGGAAACAGAAAATTTAGGTTATATTGCATTTATTACGGCACGAGATTTGCAGGCTATGACTCAAACTTACGTAGATTTGTATACTTCATTCAATATTTACAATGCCCTGGTAGATGATACACTCCATCGATCCTTGAACTCATCTGCTGCTGCAAACTCCTTTCTCTTGTCTTTGAATTACTCAAAGGCAATTGTGGCTATTACACAGGCTCAAACTTGGTCATATGATGCTTTCAAAGGAGCAAGGCAAGTCATTGAAGATGGGACCTCAACTACCATTTTTTTCGCAATTCTTCTGCTTCCTTTTTCCTTTGCAGTAACTTCCCTCTTGTTCAATTTTGACTCAGGAGTAAAGAAGATAATTACTACTGGTTTGATCTACGGATTTACATTACTTATTTTCTATTTTATTCATCCAGGGCTTCATCTTTCATCAAATATTGCTATGGTCATTTTAGGTGTTATTGCAATCATTTTTGTTTTTCCTGCACTTTATATGATTTATTCGGAAGGTTATGATTTCTTGAAAAATTTAAGGGTAAGGTTAGTTGGTTCTCATTTTGCTGATACATCAAGAACTTCCACTGTTCTGATTGCCATGTCTACAGGTATCTCAAGAATGAAGAAACGTAAAGGAAGAACAATTATTGCCCTTTCGGGTATAATTCTCATCACCTTCTCGCTAACACTATTCACCTCAGCGAGTACACAAGTAAGTGTTTTTACTAGAGGAGTCGAAACGACTACATCGTATGAGGGTGTCCAGATACGAACAAAAGATTGGGTTTCACCTTTATCGGAACAGCTTCTAGACACATTAGAAATTGAATATGGAAATAACGTCCAATTCTCTTCAAGATGGTGGTTATATCCTCCTTCAGATTGGGACAATGGTTATGTGAACGTTACTTCTTTATCAGCTGCCAATAGCTGGGAAGGCTGGGCAATTTTAGGTTTAGATCCTGAAGAACAGAATTTCTTCCCTCTTGCCGAAGCAATGAATTATGGATCGTGGTTTAACAAAAGTAATTCATTTGAATGTATTCTTACTGATTTTAGCGCCTCTCAATTGCAAGTTAACGTTAATGACAGTGTATTATGGGCTGGTACTGAGTTTAAAATAGTTGGGATACTTGATAGCTCCATCTTTGATGACTTAAAAGACTACGATAATGAAGCAATCTCCCCAAAAAATAATCATGCTTCTTCTGCAAACGTTCACATTCGGGCCAATCAAACATTTATTATTCCATCAGAAACCGCAAAGAAATTGGGAGCATCATTATTTGCTATTTCTATATTAGCAGAAAAATCTTTAGCCACAGATATCGCTGAACTAGTTTCATCCACCTTCGGACGATATCTTGAGATTCGAGTTGGATCGGAAAACCTCGTTACCATACACAAACGAGTAATTCAAAGCTTAGGACAAGGAATCGCAGAACTAGCAATTCCACTTACAATAGCAATCCTGTTAATGGTGAATACCTCAATAAGCACAGTATATGAATCAAAAAAGGAGATTGCAATTTTCACATCACTTGGACTAGCTCCTTTTCACATTGCAGGACTCTTTCTCGCAGAATTCTTGGTTTATGCAGTAATTGGATCAGTGATAGGATATCTTGCAGGAATCACTTCAGCAGTAACTTTATCAGTAATCGGAATGTTTCCTGAATCTTTAGCAATAAACTATAGCTCGGGATCAGTAATTAATGCTCTTGGTTTTGGTATCGCAGGAATACTTCTAAGCACAATTTACCCATTACGAATTTCTGCAAAAATCTCTGTCCCGTCTGTCAAAAGATCTTGGGAGCTTGCCACGAGACCAGGAGAGGATGGAAAGCGATGGAGCATTCCATTACCCTTTGTTGCAGCAACTAAAGAAGAAGCGAAGGGAATTTTGGAATTTTTACGCGAGTTTTTTGTAATCTATGAATCAGAATCAGTGGGAGGCGCCTTTTTCGCAGAAAGCATTAGAACACGCGAAGTCACACGAAATGAACGACGCGAAATCCATCTCTTAGCTGTTGTATCATTAGCTCCTTTTGATATGGGGCTCAAACAGAGGACTGATTTGTTTTCCTACTTTGATGAAGAAAAAAGCAGGTGGATTTTCGAAATAGATTTATTAAAGACGGATGGTATTCTTTCAGCTTGGGAAACTTCTGTTAGACGCTTTGTAGATAGTATAAGAAAACAACTCTTAATATGGAGGAGTCTTCCTCAAAGTGAAAAGTCTACCAAGGCACAACAATTCAAAGAAAAGGTATCTTGAGGGATTAAAATGTCAGAGAATAATATTCTAGAAAGTAATACCGAGATACAATACAAGAGTGGTTTAACTTGGCGCGTTGGATTAGCAATTGTGTACTCTGCCCTTATTATCCAACCAGCGGCCATTTATCTTTATTTCGTGACTAATCAGTGGTTCATTGGAGCGGTTCTTAATACGACGATAGTTCTATTTGCTGTCTTGGCTAAGATGGCTGATAATCCATTAACCAAACAAGAAGTATTTCTGTTGATTAATGTAACTAGTACAGCATTAGGAATGGAAATGATTGTTGCAGTCGTCTTTAATTATTACGTTAAAAGTCATCCCATTACCAATTCTACTCTTATAAACGGTGTTCCTCTTAGTACCCTTATTCCCGATTGGTTTGCACCGGATTATTTTGGTCCAGTTACTACCTTATTTAATCCTGTTTTCATTCTTCCTCTGGGTTTATTAATCTTAAATGCCCTTTTAGGAAAAGCTACAGATATTTCACTAGGGATTGTATTTAACTATTTATATACCAAGGTAGAAGTGTTACCATTTCCCACTGCAGAGGTTGAAGCTGAACGTGCAAAGAGTTTAACTTGGGAAGACAAGAGAAAATTGCAAATCTTTTCAGTTAGTGCCATCATTTCAAGTCTTCTTGGAATTATTCTCTATGCCTTCCCCTTAGTCTTGGGAATTACTATTATTCCGCTCCCATGGTTTGACTTTAATCCAGCAATAGAAGGTATATTACCTGGAGCTTCATTGGGAATAGCCACTGACATAATTGCCTTTTCCACTGGGTTTATTCTTCCCATGAATGTTGTGGTGTGCATCCTTGTCGCTTCTATCTTCATTAACATTATTATGAACCCAATTCTTGTTAACATGGGATATCTTCCAAGATGGGAAAAGGGTATGACTCTTTTAGATACCTTTAATACCTCCCAACTTGATTTTTGGCTGGGATGGACCGTAGGATTCCTTATTAGTGCCTCTCTTATTCCAGTTGCTCGTAATCCTAAAATATTTGTCCGTACAATCAAAGATCTTAGAAAACTTAGTCAGGGAAAAGGAGATGAGGTTGAAGGAGGGACACCCCGTCTAAGCATTCTTTTAGGTTTCTTCCTCTTGGGTACTGTAGGCTCGGTTATTGTTGCATCATTAATTATTCCAGATATTGGTTTTCAAATGCTCGTTATTATGCTTGTACTTGCTGTTGGTTGGAGTTTCATATCCTCTTTAGCAATGGCATATGCATTTGGAATTACTGCTAATCTTCCGCTCATTCCTTATGTTAAAGAATCCGCTTTCGTTGCTGCCGGGGCACCTTTAGGAAATGAGGTATGGTTCGTTCCATTAGTAATTTCTCAAGGAGGAGCTGGATGGGTTGCAACTTTCAAGACCGCAGATCTCACTTACACTAGAAAATCTAGCTTAATCAAAGCTCATCTAATTGCGTCATTTGTCGCATGGGGTGCCGGTATCTTCTGGGTTTCAGCGCTATTATCTTTAGCTCAAGTACCAAGCGTCATCTTTCCAGTTCCATTTTGGCCCCTCGAAGCAGGTAAAATTGTTACCTTTGTCTCCAATCCAACTGTAGTAATCAATCCAATAATAATGGCAATAACCCTAATAGTCTCTCTCCTACTTTATGGCATTCAATGGACAACCAGTCTACCTATATCTGTAATTTCGCTAGCAGTTGGAACAACAACAGCTGTTCCCTATGCTTTTACTACTTTCTTAGGTGCTCTGTTCGCTAGAGTTTTAAAAAGAAGAATGGTTAATTGGGATTCTGATAGAGCGATTATTATTGCTGGTCTTGGAGCTGGTCTGGGGATAATCATTTCTCTCGCAACATTTATTTCACTCATATCAAATACAATCTCTCTTCCATTCTAAGAGTTGAAAATTCAGAGTCTACTTTCAACCAATTGAGTAGCTCTCCTTAAAGAAAGAGCTAAGATTTCTAGTGCTTGAAAGATTGAATCTATTACAAGAAGGTATTTCTTTTTTGAGATAATCCCTTCTAGATATTTTTCAAGATTGATATTCATAATTATATCTGTGGGACTATCATAATGGTTCTTAAATTGTTTACAATATTCTGATAGGTCTTTAGTATTAATAGGAGGATTAAAAAGGGAAATAGTGAGTGAATCTGGAGAAATTATTGAGAATAAATTCTCTAATTGTAGCTCC
Source organism: Candidatus Hodarchaeota archaeon (assembly GCA_016840035.1). Classification (GTDB taxonomy): domain Archaea; phylum Asgardarchaeota; class Heimdallarchaeia; order Hodarchaeales; family Hodarchaeaceae; genus Hodarchaeum. Next base: position 20,092 of record JAEOTC010000213.1, read on the forward strand.
TGATTTATAATTTCGCTCAAATATGTGCTAATCTGCAATTTGGGAATTTCTTGTTGCAATTGATGTAATAATGTCTTTGGTTCCATGATATACTTTCTTCTAATCTTTCCTTTTCTTACCAGAGTGCATTCCATTCCTTTCAATCTTTGATATAATTCAACATGCTCCTTCGAGAATATCTCTTGTTCAATTATTCTGACTGAAGCAATAAACTCCCAAGATTTATCTGCTGAATATGGAAGTCGCTTAGGTTTAAATAAGATGGAATTATAACTAGCATTATCATTTGGAATAAGAACACTCCCGCCCATATTCGAAAGTTCTAATGTTCCATATTTCTTGAGATACTTGGCAAAAGGAACCAAGAGCATATCTGAATACGACTTTACCATTAATTATCACAGTTTATTGTAATAATGAAGACAGATTTCGATAGAAATTTCCCTTTAATAATACCCATCCCAATCAGGTGTAAATAAATTTTTTAAGTCCAATATGAATTATACCCCAAATTTCTCCCCTAGTAGATATGGTGACATCTATGAAAAAATCTAAACACTCGTTCCCTGCTATATTAATGATATCACTTCTCTTAATACTCTTATTTGGATTTAATCAACTCTATATAACACAATCATATAATTCATTTAATGGTGTTTCCTCAATTCAAGCTGATGCCCAAGCTTATAGGATTGATGTACAAATAACAGCTCCTACAGGTTATTCGTTACCCGAATATACCCCTATTATCTTCAATCTATCTTATCTTGCTAGTTTCTTCCCTCCTTCAGCAGATCCATTCGGAGATAATACACCTGGAGATATTACAGATAATATTAAATGGCCCGCTGCTTTTATCATTGATGAGAATGGTAGCTATCTTCCTAGCCAGGTAGATAATGTTGACGGAATCATAGGTTTTACCAGTGGAGATGAGATGATTTTCCAACTCCCTCAAGGTGTAAACCTTGCAAGTGACGAGAGTGAAAGTTTTTCTATCTATTTAGGTAATCAAGAAATGGATTTGCCTGAACCTAAATATTCAGAACAATGCACTATCTATGAATATCCTTATATGGAAGAAGTTGCACTGGCTCATGGCACAGACATGCTTGGTGAAGTGTATACAATAGAAAATGGAATTATACGTTCCAGTCCACTAGTGGATGCTGCTTGGAGTTCTGGAGGGATGTATCACCTCTCAGTAGTAAATGAAACAGGGGGAGACCGCTGGGATGCGGTAAAGCAACGATTTCAATTTGACTGGCCTTCATGGAAATGGGCACGCTTTGCTACCGTAGAACAATTCATTGAACTCAATGATAAGGCAGGTACAAATCCATTTTTCTTACCTGATCCTGAAAATTCAATAATTACCGGCCCTGTAAGAGCTCGGATTCAAATGCGATCTTCTGCGCCTTACGGAAAACCCGCTTCGGTTTGGGGTACTAAACCTGGAGTATATGGGTTAGTTACATATGAGTTATACGCAAATAACCCGTATCTAGACTATACATTAGAAACTACAGGTCCTAATGCTGCTGCAAATCCTACTTTGATGATTGAATTACAGAATCGGGAGTATTCGCCAGGTGGAGCATATAGTCCGTATAAATCACTATATGTACCAGGAGTAGGCTGGATGGCACGTGCTCCTGATGATCTAGATACACATTCGGTGAATGCTGGTCAATTTTCAGAACCATGGTATGTGGAAAAACTTGCTCCTGCGGATACTATGTTTCCCGATGAACCTGATGCTGATAAATTAGGTTTTGGAGTAATGTTTAGTACCACTGGTTTTACCAATATCACCTATGAGAAAATTTCAGAAGATGTAAAAATTGTCTATAATGCTGCTGAATTTCCTCTTAAAGCACGCTATCTTCCGTTTGATGTCAGTCTAACTAGTAATGCAATCTCGTACATGGGTAATCACTACGATCAATGGAGTGCACCAGAACCAGCTTATTCAATTTCAGTGATCGAGATTGCTGAAAGTGAACTACCTTTTGATTATATCAGTGTATCAGAACCAGAGGTCCAACCGTTTTGGGCCAAGGTTGGTGAAACAGTTTCGATATCCAATATCACTGCAAATGCCTCTACAATTGGATTTCTGACAGGCGATACAACAGGAACTACGCACGAATATCAGATCCTCAGCTTTGACACGGAACAAGTGGTTTCTATTGGAGATTTGTCATGGGATCCTGCTGATTCTACATGGGGTGCCGCGAATGTAGATTTATCGGGTATTCCTGAAAACCAATATTACACCGCACAGGGAAATTTTAGCCTCGAATCTATCACTATTCCAAGTGAATTTTGGGTAGGCCCGAAAAGTGAAAAGTTTTGGTATGGTAATGAAGATCCTCCCATTGATCTTAAACCTCCTATTATTTCGAGTGTCCTTCAGACTCCTATGAA
>JAEOTC010000214.1 GCA_016840035.1 Candidatus Hodarchaeota archaeon
AGTGTTGTGATCTCAGATGTTAGATCTGGGCTTAGTGGAGCGGTTTGACTTTGTGACTCTTCTTTAAGATCTTCAATGGATCTTAAATTGAGCTTTGCTTTTCGTAATCGTTTTTCAATCTTGGATCTTTTTGGTGTGGCATGGGGATTAAGCGCGACTCCTCCATCGGTAATGATCAAGTCAATACTATCCCCGGGTGTACTCACAGTAGTTACCGAATCAAGAATGGATGGTACTTTCCGTGCAAGAGGTACTACAATCATACTCACTTTAGCACGGGCTGCATCTTGATGACCTCCGATTCCTGAGTTGAGTAATCCATTACTGAACGTATTCACGTTCACATTAAAGTTAACATCTACTTCGGTGGCACCAAGAACCGTGAAATCTGTATTTAGGGCAATACATCCCTTGTTGAAAGGATTGTATGCATGATCAATGGAAACTTCAATATGGTTCTCATTTCTTTGTAAAGATTCAATCGCCCCAATGTCAAATGACTGAGCATCATATATAGCAGTGAATAATCCTTCTTCAAGCATTTTAACTGAATTGGTGGCGATACCTCCAAAAATATACCCTCCTTTGATTCCTTTATCTGCCATAAGTTCTTTAAGATACTGTGAAGCCGCAAGTGACATTCCTCCTGCTCCTGCTTGCCAGTTCAACCCTTCAGTTAAGTACCCTGAATGTTCCATTACTTGAACAACTGTCTCGGCTATTGCCAATCGGGAAGGGGAGGGTTTTCTACCTAGACTACCTGAGGCAATCTTCTGTGGATCTCCAATTTTATCGACTTCTAAGACATAATCTACTCGACTTGAAGGGATACTTGGATGTACTAAGGGTTTTTCAATAATCGTATCCGTAACACCTACAACAGTCTTTGCATAAAGTGAATCAGTCTCTAAAGGATACCCTAAGCTGCCGAAAGCATTTTTTCCTTGAGTACCCGTCAAATTTCCAATATAGTCGGCCATAGAGGCGGCAATAAATGCGACATCGACTGGTAAGCTGCCTTCTTGAACTGCCCGAGTCCGGCCTCCATGTGAGCGGAGCGTGGTTGGTATTACCACTTCCCCACGGGAAATTGCATTTCCTAATGGCCCATTCACACTTCCTTCTATTCTACCAATTACTCCTGATTGGATATGTTCCATAAGTGGTGTGTGAACGGGAAATAATGCCGTTGTAGCCAAAGTGATATTTTTGATTCCTCGAACTGCGAATCCATCAATAATAGGGAGTATAACATTATCCCCATTTCTCAAAGCATGATGAAAGGAAATTGACATTCCACTACGTAATGATAAAACATCTAACAGCCCATCAAGGTCATCGAAAAATCGTTTAGTTTTTCGTGAAACATATGTTGACTGATAGGGAGGCCCTACTCGTTTACCTGTTATAGTACTATTATGAATTCCCTTATACGGTTTTAATACTTTGCCAAACACTTCTTCAGGAAATTTTCTTCCTAAAACATTTGTAATATTTTTAGTCATTATAGGAACTCCGTTTATTGCATCACTACAATCGAGAAATGGTAGTAAGATCCCTTGCGAAAAGGATTTTCTTCTAGCCAGAACTGTTTCATTGGTTCAGGGATATTTCAAGATATTGCTAGAACACGAAAAAAGAAAAAAGAAGGAAAGATTCGATTAGTATCTTTTATGTCGCTTATATCCAACAAAAATACTAGTCAGAATTATTCCAAATAGTGTTGCCATTATAGAAAAGGGAGATGAACCTACTTGGGTTGTCAGCTCAGTCGTTTCAGTTGCGTTGATGATATCAGTTGTATCAGTTGTTTCAGGATCTATTTCACCATTGACTATGACTTCTACAGAGTCATTTGCGACTCGTCCATAATGGTCAAATATGTAGAGAGAAAATGAATACGATCCTGCATATAACCCATCGATGTTAACTGTTAAGGGGTAAGAAGACCAAGAACCGCTTTGGTATACACTTTCGTCAAGATAAAGCTGATAATAATAAGGATAATAGCTACTCATTGTCCAAGAAAGTTGATTTCCGACAGTACCTTCGTCATATGATATGTCTGGATGTTCAGAAACCCATGGATGTGGTGTAGTAGTATTTACTGTTATCCAATCAATGAAATTTTTTATCAAACCCTTATTCTGATCAAATCCATGGTTTGAATCCCAGATTCCACCTACTGAGCAACCCATTACTCTGCCTTGTCCATAATGGTTCACAGCAATAACAGGTCGTTCAGGAGTATTACTATGAGCAGTAGTGGATACAACGATTGTGGCTTCATCATCCACGTCAAATTTGGCAATACTTGTGTAGGGAGTAAAAGTTACATCGGTAATACCAGCACTCACAGGATGGTAATGTATGTGGAAAGAATCGTTTTCGTACAATCCATCAGTGGGTCCAAAATTATATACATGAAGACCGAAGCTGATACTTATTCCTCTTGTAACAACTATTAAAGCTCCACCGTTGGCTACCCAATTTTCAATAGCAGCTTCCGATTCAGGTGAATAACTAGATAAGTCTTGGTAAGAATTGATTAGGAGAATATCTGTAGTCTCCAGAAGGTCTACCGTGGGTTCTTCATCGATTAGTTCGTAGGTTTGATATCCAAACTTTGCTACATAAAATGCTAATCCTAAATAGGCATTTGTAGGTGAGAAATAGCCATTATTATTCGCAAATACAAAATTTTTAACCCCTTCAGACTCAAACCATTTGAGATACTCTTCAACGAGATCGTCATTCCCGCCATCATTCCAATAGGTATCATCCCAGAGAGTTCCAACCGTGGAAACCATAATTTTACCTTCTCCATAAACATTTGTTGCAATGATTGTTGCATTAGGATGAGTACTCCCTGCATCAGTCGAAATTAATGATTGGGCTGTACCATTCAGTTCAATATCCCTTATGGCTGATGAAATAGGTATGAGGGGAATTGGTAATTGAGCCGTTATAGGATGAGGATTATATGGGGCAAGATTATAGGAATTCAGTACTCCCATATTTGTCGTCAATTTAACCCCGAAATCCAATCCACCGCCGCTAACGGATATGATTAACCCACCACCCGCATAGACAAATTCTTCAATAGCCGTGATCTCGCTCTGATTGAAGACACTTACTTGGTAGGCATTAACAAACAAGATACTCGTATACTCAAGCACAGAGGAGTTAATTTCGGTTTGTATTTCTTCTACACGATAATCATAGGACTCAAAGAAAGATGCCATCTGACTATACGCATTTGATGGTGAGAAATATCCAGCGTTACGAGTGAAAACTACTTTTTTCATTTTTGTTTCAAACCACTGAACCGATTTTTCAATCAGTATACTATTTCCTCCGGCATCCCAATATTGGTCATCCCAAAGAGTTCCTACACTGCACGCAAAAACTTTTCCATCACCATAAGTACTTGTTGCTAAAATCGGGACATTAGGAAGATCACTACCGGCATCCGTCGTAACAATTGCCTCACCATTTCCACTTAAAGTAACATCAAATACTCCAGAGGATGAATTAATATATAAAGGTGGAAGATTATCTGTTAGATCACTTGAGTGATATTCTAAAGTATGGGATCCTATTACACCAATATAGGAACCAAAACTAACACCGAAGTCTAAACCACCGGCAACCATAAACATAATCAAGCTTCCTCCCGATTCTAAAAAGGATGTAATTAGATCTTTTTCACTTTGATTAAAATTTCCAGTCACTTGATAGGAATTAACAATTAGGATGTCTACATCCACCAAGTCTAACGCAGTAAGTTCCGTTTGTACCTCATCGACTGCGTATCCTTCCGATATAAAATAAGCCGCCATTTTAGAAAGAGCATTCGATGGTGACCAATACCCATTATTTCGTGTAAAAAGTACTTTTTTAGGATTAATAACATGGCTTAATTCAGAGGATTTCAGAGTAGAGCCATTGACTAAAGAGAATTGTGTAACTAACATTAAAATAATTATAGAACTGACTATTATTGATGTTGCTTTTTTTGAAACCATTCATTTTTACTCCGTGTAATTCTAACTGAAAGATGAAAGGAAGGTAAATTATTTCAGCCTTATGGATTACTACCTCTCAAAAGATAAATGATTCCAAATTAAACTAATTTTCACTTACATTCTAAGTACTTTCAAGCTAGTTTTGGCCAAGATATTAAGAAATGTTAAAACTTTCAAGAGTCCTTTCGAAATAAATGTGGGAAATTCCTATGTGGGAAACAAAAATCACTAAAGTCTCTCCAAATGAGCTTTTAATGCGAGGTTATCCGCTGAATGAACTTATCGGTTCGATTTCTTACGCTGCTGGAATTTTTCTAGCAATAAAAGGAAACTTACCCTCTCCTCAAGAAGAAAAAGTTATTAATGCCATTTTAGTCGCGACAATGGATCATGGAGTAACTGCACCCAGTGCTGTTACAGCTAGAACTGTTGCTTCTTGCGGTGTTCCAATTACTACTGCTATGGGAGCTGGAATTCTTGCTGTAGGTGATCATCATGGAGGAGCGGGAGAAAAATGTATTAAATTCCTGAAATCAACATTTGAAAAGCAAGAAACGGGAGAATCCCTTTCAGAATTAGCAAAGAAAGTGGTTACAATCGCTAAAACAAACAAACAACGGATATCTGGATTTGGACATCGATTCCACAATAAGGATCCCCGTACTACCAAGCTCCTGCAAGTTGCAGAAGAAGAAGGGATCAGTGGGAAATATGTGGAATTAGCAAAACTGATTGCGGCTGAGTTAACACGTCAATCAAATCAACCATTACCGTTAAATGTTGATGGAGCGATTGGGGCCTTGCTAGCAGATATGGGATTCGAATCAGAAGTAGGAAAAGCTTTTTTTGCTATTTCACGTGTTACTGGATTAACAGCTCATATATTGGAGGAGTTTTCTCAGCGTCCTGTACGTACAATTATCCCTTCTGAAGCGAAATACACTGGAGAAGAAAAACGATCGATCCCTGAATAATCTCAGAGAATCTGTCTTTTTACTTCTTTTTGTTCTTTCAAATGTTCCTGCTTCCAATAGGGATCTCTAATAAATAAATATGCTCCATGGGCAGCCAGTGCTCCTTGAGCTGCGGCAACAGCTGCTAACTGGTAAGGAGTAACAATATCTCCAGCTGCAAAAATACCTTCGATATTCGTACGCATTAGATCATCTACTGTAATGAATTTCCCAGAAAAATTAAGTCCCAGATTGTCAAAAATCTCAGTATTAGGTTTTAATCCCACCGCAAGAATGACACAGTCGACTTCTAAATCAAATTTCTCATTAGTATCGACATTTTCTAGAATTACTCCTTCTACCCGTTGTTTTCCTGAAATTTCCAGAATATTAGTCTTGAGGAGAATTTCTGCGAGATTTTCATCCTTTACTTTGGCTAAATTCATCTCAGAGGCACGAAATGCATCTCGACGATGAGCTAGGTACACTTTCTCTGCTACATTCGTCAGATCTATCACTGCATCAATAGCAGTATCTCCACCTCCAACAACAAGCACTCGTTTGTCATAAAATTCTGCTGGCTCGATAACGTAAGGAAAAACTCCCCTATTTTTCTTTGAGAATTTTGCCTCTCCAGGTATCCCAAGCTCATTGGGTTTCATTCCTGTGGCAATGATAACTGCCTTTGCCTGAAATTTTGCTCCTTCCGCAGATTCTAAGGATAAATCTTTGTAAATTTTCGTAATCCGATCCTTAATTAAATGTACACCGTGATCCGCGGCTTGTCTTACCCATTCCGATACCAGATGATCTGCTCGAATACTTGGAGTCCCTGGATAATTATAAATCTTCTTTTGAGGATAAATTGTTGAAAGTAATCCACCCCATGTCCCCCCTTCAAATACAGCTGCTCGTAGACCTTTTCCAGAAGCAACAATTCCAGCTGATAACCCTGCAGGTCCTCCTCCCACAATTACAACATCAAAATGCATTATTTTAGTTGACATTCCTAAATTCCCCAAACTTCCATTTGCTAACGTTTATGTTGGTCAAGAAAAGTTCAGAATTCCCTCTCTAAAGAAGCTTCGGATCCGAAAAAATTAGCAGGTAAGGAGCGCTTTACCACTCCTTATCTCAAAAAAAGGGATGATATATTTATTTCTCAAGAAGCTGTCGTATAAAATCTGTAGTACGTGCAATCATGGCTGAAGGGTCTTTTAAGTTCCCTTCGGCTAATTCCTGACTCTCAAGTAATTGAAAACTGACTTCTTGTAATAATGAGGATTCGGGATCGCCTTTAAATAACCCCTGCATTCCTTTAACGATAGGATGGGTCGAATTTAATTCCATAATTTTCGCTTGGGGAACATAATCCTCAGTCATATACTTTAACATCCGTGTATATGCTGCTGCACCTTGGCCAAGCAAGCGACATGGACTATCTGTTAATGCATCAGTAAACCGAACATCGATTACCCGATCCCCTAAGATCTCTTTGATTCCCACAAGGAACGGATCTTTCTCTTTTTCATCCTCTTTTTCTTCACCCTCTTCTTTTTCTTCGTCTGGTTCGGTTGGGGGTTCTGGTTCAGCTTGATCAATAGCTTTAAATACTTTCTCAGTAAAAGTAGTTACGTGCATCATTAAAAACGTGTCAATAGGCTCATCAAAGAGAATGATTTCTTGATCAAGCTTTTTATAATGCTCCAAATGAGGACTTTGCTTAAGAGATTGAAGATTTTCACCTAGTAGATACAAGATATCCTCCTGTTCCTCTGGCATACCCTCTACATATTGAGCAAGTGTAATCGGTGTCTCACCCGATTTCGAGGTTTTCACTCGAACTAACTCGAGAAGCTTCTCCCGACGTTTAGGATCATTCGCAATACCTTCTTTTAAGAAAACAGAAAATTGATCATACCACTCAAGATATTTCTGTTCGTCTTCCTTCGCAAAATCACCCAGTTCATCAATAACCTTTTTTGTAATTGATTTAGATATTCGACGGATGGTTCGATCGACCTGAAT
>JAEOTC010000215.1 GCA_016840035.1 Candidatus Hodarchaeota archaeon
AAGGTTGAACCCAGTGCTCAAAGGTATTGATAAGATAACTCATGTTAGGAAAAAATCTATCAGGCCCAAAAAGCGATGCATCGATTGCAAGTAAAGCAGAAAAGTTACCATTCGGTTCATATTCAGAGTAATGACTGATTTTCACCTCAAGATCCACCAGAGTATTATAAATACTACCACTTGCTTCAAATGGTATCAAAATGATGATTAGAAAAAGGAATAGAGGAAAAAAATATTGGTATGAATTTTTGTCCGAAATTAACCAGTTTTTCACTTTTTATCACAATATAGTTTAATTTAGAGAGAACTTCACTTCGTCTTCCTACTTACGTTGTTTCAAAGTTGTTCTTATTGCCACTACTAAGATGCTAACTACTAGAAAGAAGAGTACCACTCGTATTTCGAGAGGAATTGGAGGCGGATGATTATCTATTGTGAATGTTCCGTCAGAGGTATCCTCAATATGTGACCCTTGGAAATTTTCTGCTATAACTCTAATCATATAGTTGGAACCATCATCTACATCTGTAGTATTCCAATCAAACTGAAATTCGATGTCATATTCGTCTGTTGGTATTTCTGGCGTTTCTACAAAAAGAATCCAAGTTATTCCTCCATCAGAGGAATAAAAGAATGAATATGAGAATGAATCTTCTCTAGAATCGATGGCTGGCTTCCAACGAATAGGAACCGTTCTATTGAGGGTTTCTCCACCATTAGGGAAGGCTATCATTAAACCTATTATTTCAATGGGAGGTTGGTTTGAAAATACTAGTGGATAGGAATCAGTAGCATTTATATCGCCATCAATGGAATAAGGAAGATCTACAATTCCATTGGTATTAGCATCTGGAGAAGTCCACTCTTCCCAATAGTTCAAAGAAAATGTATTGTTAGAACCAGCATCAAAAGCTTGAGAGTGTCCTATAGGATTATTTTTGATAAAATCATTCCATTTGACATCATTATACTCTGAAAAAACTTCAATCGCAATTCCATAGTGTATGTTATTAATAAAGAAATTATTGGTTATGATATTATTATCACTAATGGTTAGATGAATCCCAGAAAAGTAATTATAATTTGAGGTATTATTAATAACAGTATTTCTAAAGCTATCATGAATCCAAAAACCATCTTCATTATTATTTAAAGCTGTATTATTGTAGAGCTCATTAAAATCTGAGTTATCTACTAATTTAATTCCACAAAATGTGTTATTGCTACCTACATTCCCTGAAAGGATATTATCATTTGATTCATATAACCAAAATCCATGTTCAGAGTTGTTATAGGCCACATTGCTAGTAATAAAGTTATTTCTCGAATTTTCTAGCCTTATCCCGACATAAGTATTTTCAAAAACTTTATTGTGAAAAATAGAGTTATCATGACACTGGCTAAGAAAAATACCATTCACGCAATTACGAACTGTATTATTGGTAACAGTAGTGTTACTGGAGGCACCAAGATAGACTCCAGCATCTCGAACATTTTGATAGATGATGGTCTTTTCCATTGGTCTTTTCCATATAATGGTATTTTCCATTATGACACAATTCGAAGAGTAATAAAGAAAAATCCCCCTGTGTAAACTGCCTGAAACACAACTATTATAGATGCTACAATTTTCAGAGGCATCAACAACAATTCCCACGTTTAAACTGCCTGAAACACAACTATTATAGATGCTACAATTTTCAGACATCTCAAGATCAATTCCAGTGCCATTAATATTGGCCAATGTGTTGCCAGATAAGCTACTATTTCTAGAGAACCAGAGCTTAATACCTGACTGGGTGTTGGTAATGATATTATCTGAAATGTTGCAATCAGCAGACCATTCGAGTAGAAGTCCCCGTTCCTCATTATTGAAAAGATGATTGTTAATTATTGTACAATTTTGAGAGAATCTGAGAGAAATCCCAGTCTTACTATTGTTAAAGACTGTATTATTTTTGATCAACGACTCTAGGCTGTAAATTATCTGTATTCCCGTTGTCACATTTGATAAACTCTGGTTAGAAATTGTTATACCAGTACAATTAACAACAAGAATTTGGCCTGCTTCGCTTGAAATGGTCCCACCCGTAATATTTTGCCAGTAAATCAATTCTTTTCCGTTAACCGTGTTATTAGCTACTTCTGATTGAAGGAGATTTTTTTGGAGTGTATTAAATTCCCACGATTCAATATGGACACCGTTGTTTAGCATAATATTATTTAATATTCTGTTATTCCCCGATTCTGAAAGGTAAATTCCCGATTCTTCATGGTTGGAGATATGATTACCAGATATTGTACTATTTCCAGAGTCCCCAAAGTAGATTCCTTGGAACCTGTTATCGGAAATAATATTATTGGATAAGGTACAATTCTCAGATCCTTCAAGGTGAATTCCACTGTACCATGGAACCATGGAATTATTAAAAACAACATTGCTAGAGAGGTTACTGTGTGCTGATTCATATAGGAGGATACCATGCCTCTCATTATTAGAAATGGTATTATTAGAAATTAGACTGTAGTTTGAGTTCAAAATCATGACTCCACTTCCCCAATCCCAGTCCTCCCCAGACCAACGACCCTGATTTTTAGAGACATGATTGTTTGAAATTCTACTACATCCAGAAGTTTCAAGAAGTATGCCGCCATGGTTGTTGACGATAGTATTGTTGGAGATTACTCCGTTTGTAACGTCGTGAAAATTAATTCCATAGAATCCTTCAGACAATATACAGTTAGATATTTGAAAAAAAGCATCCGTGTTAATAATCCCTATTAATATCCTGTCTGATGGTCCAGTTATATTCAATCCATTAATTTTGTACGGATTTGATTCAGTCCCATTTCCAGGCCAATTTTCTAATGCTGCTGTTGTACTGAAATCCTCGTTACCCCAGATTGTAATAGGATCGTGTTCCACATACAGTGTTGATACTTTCTTCAAGGTATTTGATATATCATAACTTACTTTTGTGACCTTTTGTGAATACAGCGGTTGTGGATTAGATTCTTGAGATAAGTTTAAACTATAATTTTTTGGTGGGTTGAGTGATTGGTGTGATATCTGGATGGGGGGGACTTTTCTTGCCCCTTTGACAACCTTCTCGTACGGTACTTTGGTTGCTATGCCAGTAGAAGTAGTTGTTGATTTTGGAAGAGTTAAGAATAGAAATATAAAAATAACCATTGCTTTCTGATTAAATTTCAAATTTCACGCCTGCATTCAAGGTAAACATCATTCAAGGAAAAGGATTCTTTTAAGAATCTTATCCTTTCTTAGTATAACGGGGAGAAGAAGGGAAAATCAGCAATAATTCATCACGAGCTTGAGTTTTTTGTACCTTTGGATGAAACTTATATGATTCTAGTATTTTCCTAAGCTGAGTAAAATCACTTGTCTCAATAAGAATACGAAAAATTGGCTTAATATCATTAACTTTGATTTCAATACGACCAAAGCTATCAAGCTTTCCTCCAAACTTTTTTCTTATCCAAAGATCAAGGCGAAGATAATGAATATCACTATATCTACCTTTATCCAACCTATAAAGTGATTTGAATCTGGAATGATATAATGCAAGGATGGATCCTGTTCCAAGGACAACAGAATGTTTGTTTATTTGGATCAATCGGTAATGTTTAGGAGTAAGCCAAGGCACGAGTAGAATCCATGAAAGAGGAATCACAACCAAGGCTACCCATTGAATAATGAAGAATGTAAAGAAACCAATTAGCACAGAAAAAAGAGTGAGATCTATTAAAAATCCAGTCGTGTTGTTCAGACGACAACGATATATAGCGTTTTTGTCAGAGGAGGGATAAAATTCTCCTGCCGTTATCGCTTGATCTTTTCCAATTGCCAAAACAATAACCTTTACGAGCAGTTCTAAAGATGGTTTTCGTGTTAGTCGTTATCTATTGAAGATTTTAAATTTGATCTAAACAATTTAACGGATCCAAGGTTATCTGCGAGTTTTACAATGGTGACATAACGATGAGAATGATCGTTGTTCGACACGGCGAAAGTGAAGCAAATGCAAAAAGAGTGCTTCAGGGACATATGGATTCGCCTCTTTCAAATTTTGGACGATTACAAGCCCGAGAGCTTGCCCAAAGAATGATAAGTACTGGAAATGCTACATTTGACCTCATGTATTCATCAGATCTTTCTAGAGCCGCTGAAACGGCAAAAATTATTTTAGAGATACTGAAAATTGACAAAATCACATATCTTCCTTTATTGAGAGAATTAAATTTAGGGAATTACGAGGGTCTGTCTTTGGATGAGGTGAATAGAAGAGGACTTTTAGTTAGTCTTCAGAAGGACTATTCAAAACAAGCGCCAGGGGGAGAAAGTATTAACGCTATGATTCACCGAATTCGCGATTTTCTAGAAATAATTAACGTTCTCACCCCTCAACCACTGTCTTTGTTGGTTATTACTCACGGTGGAGCGCTTTATCATTTGTTAAGAATTCTTACAGGATTTGTTCCTGATGATGGTGAATGGTATGAAAATTGCCAGATGAACGAGGTAATAAGAAATACTGACTCTTCATGGAAGCTAATAACTTTTAATGAAAAGAAAATGCGACAATAATGGATCTTCTGATCTGGAATTTTCTCTAATTCTGAAGATTTACATGACGAAAAATTGGATGTTAAGAGATGGATCAACCATTTGTTCTCGATTCTTCAGTAAATTCGTCTCTTGCCCAGATGAGATAAATGAATGAAATTAGAGTTACAATGAGAATCAATAACGAGAGATATCTACCTAAAAAGGTGAATGAAGAATTAAATATCACCACAGAAAGTAATAGACCCAATAAGTTTAAGCCAATTATTGAACTAATCCATGAGGGGTAGCTTTTTCTCCGCAAGCTATAACCCAGATGAAAAAATGGGATTCCAAGACTAGTTGAAAACAAACCAAGCAAAAAATCACCCCAAGATGAAGAATTCCAAGTAGATATGATTACATATAATGTCCCTATTCCCCATAGAACCATCAAAAACGCAGCGCCAGGCATAATAAAACAAACAGCAATAATTTCAATTCCGATTGTTTTATCAGTATTATTCATTCACTTCCCTCTATTCGTCTTTATAACCATTTTTTTCATTTCTTAAGTTTTTCAAATAATTAAATCATTCTCTTTGCGAAAAAAAAGATTTGATATTGGATTTGCTAATCGAAAGAACAATTTAACGCTTTAAAAGAAGTTTACGTAGCTCTTCTGCTTGTGTACTGTACTCTGGATCTAGTTGGGTAAGAAAAACGGCAAGGAGGCGTCTCATTACTTCGAATTGATGGTTGTATGTTGTAGGGAATTCGTTTCGCTCTCCCATTAGTTCTCCAAGAAATTTGCTCAATTGAATAGATAAATTACTTATTAGCTCCTTTGCTTTTTCCTCCTCCTCTTTGGTTGTCGGAGTCATACCTAAATGCTTGAAATCCTCTAATAATAACGGAATTCTTGCGTCAAGTAAACTGGTTTCGTCTTGGGAGGCGATTAAGGCTTCTGATTCTTCGCTGAGTAAAAAAAAGGCGTCTGTCAGTTCTGCTGAATACTCCTTTACAAAATACTTTTGCTTCCCCTTTTGAACATCGTGTTCTTGAACAAACTCCGCTTCAATTAGCTTTTTTAGATGTCGGTAGATAGTTGAAACATTTTTTCCTACTTTTTCAGCAATGGTGTCAGCTGTCAAGCGGCCTCCATCTTTGAGAAGGTTCCAAATCTCCCATCGTGATTGTTCAACAAGTAAAGCGACTTTATTTGGATCTCGGATAATTCTCAAGTTCTCACGCACTTCTGTTTCGTCACAAAAGGAGATAATGAATTACATATAATTGGTAAAGCATTTATTAGACTAATATAGGATAATTAACTCATTTATTGGTTATAAACCTTGATATTAAATTCTTTTGCTACAATCATTTCCTGATCTACAAATTTGAATCCCCACCCTTTATACATAGCATTGTGAAAATTACTCTCAGAATAGGTTGACAACAAAATTCTTTGAATACTACGTTGCTTTTTGAACCATTGAAAAGCTTTAACAGTGAGACTAGTCCCAATGTGTCTCCTACGAAATTTTGGATGAGTCGCAATACGAATATAATGTCCGTCAGTTCTACTCGCTGAAACTGCATTAATATTATATCCTACAAGTTTTCCCTCTAAGAAGGCTACAAATAAAGAGCTTGTTTCAGATCGTATTTCACTCATAAAATCTACTGAGTTCTTTTGCCAGTACTCTGGAAAGCAAATCTTTTCTATTTTAATGAGGTCTTGAAGATTGCTTTTAGTAGCCATTTTAATTTTAAGATTTGGATTCATTTCGTAAGGAAAAGAAAGATCGTTCTTCACATAATTATTGATTTTAGTAATGATCTCAAAACCCTGTTTTAAAAAGAAATTTGAAGAATTAAAGAACTCCTCTGGAATTCTTGCTGATAGATATCGAATATTTGGTTGTTTGGTATGGAACTCCTTTTCTAACGCAATTAGAAGCCCAGTTCCAATTTGACGCTTACGAAAATTTGGTAGAACATAAAGAGAAAAAATATTTCCCTCCATTTGCCTCTTTCGATCCCCAATGATATAACCTACTATACTGGAACTGTTCTGAACGGCTATTCTTACTAAATGTGACCGTAATCTAACATATCTTCTGAAGTTGTCAAGATCAATAGGATTATCGAAATTACCAACAAATTGTGTGTGGATTTCTTCTAGAGGTGAATAGAATTCCTTACTAAGAGAACGAATTATTGTATCCATCTAAATATTCATCCAACAACCAATTCCTAAAATAATTAATCTGATGTCTTATTTGCTTAGAAGGTTCAACTAAGTTGTCACTGTCTACCTAGAGAAGTTTTTAAGTCATTTCACAATTAATTATCATTTTCATATCATTTCAAAAAATGGTCTCATTAAATCAAAACACAAATAATTAGTCTATTTTGATAACGACAGATAGGAAATTATGTAGTTAACACCTAGATTTCTAAAAAGACCTTTTTCCAATCTCCCAAAAGCCGAAGTGACAGTATTTGGAGAAATCAGAGCAATCAATTGAAGAAAGAGTATTATCCAGATTGATAGAAGCAGTTGATGAGATCGAAATTTACACAAAGGAAGTTGAATATAAGGTATTTGAACACATTCTAGGTTTTTTATTCGCACGTGTTTTGGATAATAAAGTAACTAGCTCTGAAAAAGGGGAAAAAGAATACGAATCTGTTATTATTAGAGCCGCGGCATTCATTATTGTTACCCAAATGTTATGCTATCTTATCTTAAAACAAGAAACTACTCAAAATGTGGAAAAAATTGATGCTATTCTAGACACTCGGGAAATTCAAACGTTTTTTGATGAAATGATTAATGATAAACGGTATGAAATAATATTTAGAGCCCGAATTGTAGAACTACTCCCAGAAGAATCGATATCTACCTTGAAAAACGTGTTTATGGAACTGGCAAATTTCAAACTTAATAAAATTCAATCAGATATCCTGGGAAAAATATTCCATGGATTAATTCCATTCGAATTAAGGAAGTTTTTAGCTGCATACTATACTTCTAATGTGGTTGGAGAATTTTTATCTTATTTAGCAATTAAAGATGCCAATACCAAAATTATGGATCCAGCTTGTGGGTCTGGAACATTATTAGTGAGTGCTTACAAACGGGTCAAAGAAATCAATGAATCTTTAAAACATTACCAAATTCTACAGAATTTATTTGGGGTTGATGTGTCATTATTTGCAGGACAACTAGCTGGAATAAATCTTGCTTTCCAAGAACCAATGAATTCCCTTGATAAATCTCAAATCTCTTTTATTGATATCTTTAAACTTACAATTAACACAAAAAAAAATACTGATGATTTCAGTTTTACTGTACCAAAAATAGATATTTTACTTGGAAATCCTCCTTTTACAAGAGGAGATCGATTAGATAGTGATTATAAAGACTTTTTAGAAACACACCTTCACCGTCACGGTATTTCTTTAGATTATCACAAAAAATACCTGGGATTATACGCATATTTTCTATTAGATTCACTCAGACTATTGAAAGATAATGGAAAACTTGCATTCATACTTCCAATATCAATGATTAACTCTTTAACAATGAAACCCGTGATTCAATTTCTATTAAAGGAATATGATTTTCAATACTTCATAACATCAGATGCTCAGGTTGCTTTTTCAGAACAATGTGCATTCAAAGAAATTTTATTTATAGCTCAAAGGACTGAACAACAACCTGAAAGAAAAACTAAATTTGTTGTATTGAAGAAGAAATTGTCCTTGGAGAATTATAACTCCTTAGCGAGGATGATTGAAGAATCTAAAGAAGATTATGAAGATACATCTATTCGAATCAGGCATGTTGAAAAAAGGGACCTATATGAAACTGTCATGTTGAATTGGGTAGTATATTTTTATAATTCAACTTTCTTCTGGCTTTTTGAGAAGATAAGTAAGTCAGAATTTGTTTCACCAACAAAGCAAATTGTAAGGGTTCCACGTTACGATATTGATCGGGGTCTTCGTGCGGGAGTTTCAGATTTCTTTTATCTTCCCAATAAATACTGGAAAATTATTGATGAATCGAATAGGTGGATCAAGATCCAGAATGAGGAAGATAATTCTATCTTAAAGATACCACTCCGCAATGTATCCCCCGTTTTAAGGAAATCATCCTTATATAATCGAATTACACCAGAAGTATCAGAATATATCGTTGTGGTCTCTGATGATATCAGATCAAAAGAACCTGTTAAGGATTTCATTCAATGGGGTGCTAATAAATTTCAAAAACAACAAGGATTTGAAACATTAGCTTATAACCATATTAATCAAGGACGAAAAATAGCTCGAGTAGGTATCACACATGAGATTAGTTTGAATAGTAATAGATTTGTTGCTTTCTATTCCCCAATTCCGTTAGTTCTTACTGATAATTTCATTTTCATTAGGACTTTTGATGAAGAAAAAGACAAAGTGCTTGCAGCTTATTTGAACAGCTCAGTATTTCTCTTAACATATTTTGTTCTTCG
Source organism: Candidatus Hodarchaeota archaeon (assembly GCA_016840035.1). Taxonomy (GTDB): domain Archaea; phylum Asgardarchaeota; class Heimdallarchaeia; order Hodarchaeales; family Hodarchaeaceae; genus Hodarchaeum. The sequence continues at coordinate 9,091 of JAEOTC010000215.1, forward strand.
AAGAGAAAAGACTGGTCCCCTTGGACAAGTGTTTGGAAGTGATGTTCGAAACTTTTTTTGCTTAAATCCCCATAAGGTAAAAAAGGCTGATTGTAAGGAGCTCTTTCAAATTTTTGACCGATTTATTCGAGAATCGGGAGATTTTTCCTCCATTTATTCTCAGATTCAAGGAGCAATGACAAATAGGAATAAAAATAGATTGCTATTAGACACAAAAATCTGTGAAATCCTGTTGATTAAGGATATACCATCATTTTTGAGACAACTTTATGAAACATTGTCAGAGGAACTCAACAAATTTAAATGAGAATATTGGATCTGATAACTGGATGACATCCAAGTGACAATCGAAGAAAGGTTCCCACTTGTTGCTATTCAACCGTTAGCAAAAGTGGAGTCTCAGAGACGACAATTCTACAGGCCTATATATTCAGTCCATAAATCATGGGCACGCAGGCCTGGAACAACATTTCGTGCGATTGGACTGGCTCATTTTTGTCAAGATGTTCTTTTCGACCCCAACCAGTCGGGAAAAGGAGCTTTCTATCAAAATCATGATTTTCATGGTAAAATTGCTCTAGATCCTTTCTGCGGTGGAGGGACTAGCATTGTTGAATTACATCGGCTCGGTATAAAGACAATTGGTATCGATGTAAATCCAATTGCATGGATGACAACAAAAATGGAAATGGATTCGTTTGATGAGGAAAAATTTGACCAAGAGGTGGAAAAACTCTTTCAAGGTGTTGGCCAACAAATCTGTTACTACTATAAAACACAATGTCCAGACTGTCATTCTTCTGAAGCAGATATTATGTATACTTTTTGGGTAAGAACTATTATCTGCCCATCCTGCCAATCTGAAGAAGATCTCTTCAAATACTACATAATTGGCAAAAAACAACGAAAAGATCCTGCTACCATGGTGATATGTCCTCAATGTGACCATCTATTCTATACATTGGAAAAAATTAGTGAAGTATCTTGTTGTCCCCATTGTTCTTTTGAGTATATTCCAAAATTGGGGAATTGTAAGAAGAAACAATTTACTTGTACTAATTGCCGTCACAAATCTAGGTTAATCGAGCTCATCCAAGAATCTGAAATATCTTTATCAGCAAGGCAAATAGCAATAGAATTTTTTTGTCCTGAATGTGGAATTCGTGATTATAAAAAAGTAACCAAGGAAGATATTGAGCGATTTAATGAAGTACAAGAAGCTTTCACTAAAAATCAGGATAAACTCTCATATCCTCGGGAATTTCTACCCGATGAGGGTAAGAATATTTCAAACCTCAAAAATTACGGTTTCAGACGTTTCTCAGACCTTTTCAACGAGAGACAATTATTGAGTTTGAGTCTTCTTTTAAACTCTATATCCAAGGTTTCAGATCAAAGGATCAAAGAATATCTCTTAACAGCTTTTTCAAGTAGTTTGGAATTTCATACCGTAATCTGTCCCTATAATTACACAATGAAACAGATCGTAAATGTCTTTAACTACCAATCTTTCTTGGTTCCAACAATGTATGTGGAAAATAATGTCTGGGGAACAAGGAAAGGTAATGGAACTTTTTTAACCTACATTGATAGGATGAAAAAAGCTAAGGCTTTTTGCAAATCACCGTTTGAAATAGACTTTCAGAATGACGAAATAGTTAGGGTTCCTATCAAAGGAGATAGCATTGAAGCTAAGTCGGTTGATAGCTTTCAAGCTTTAGCGGTTAGTAATGAAGCCAACACATTACTCATTAACGAAACTTCTGAGGATCTTCAGATTCTTGGTATTCCTCCTAATTCGGTTGATATCGTGGTGACTGATCCTCCTTATTTTGACTATATTCAGTATGGTGAGCTAGCAAATTTCTTCTATGTCTGGCTTAAAATTGTCCTAGGTTCTCAATATCCCGCCTTTCAAGCCAATCTAATCCAAACGGGGCAAGAAATAGGTACATCACATGAAGAGGAGACATTCCTTAAGAAAATCACAAGGGTATTTCAAGAATGCCATAAAGTATTAAAACCAGTGGCACCAATGGTTTTTACATTTCATCACTCCAGTGCTACAGCGTGGACAATGATTCTTGAAGCTTTGAAACGTAGCCAATTTCTCATCACTGCAGCATTTCCAGTTCAGAGTGAGTTTCGTGCACGGCCTGTTAAAGGAAGAAACTTTGATATTATTTTAGTTTGCCGAAAAATCCCTGATAGTTACAGTTCAAAAAAACCAATGCGATCAAAAACCTTAGAGTCGGAGATTGAGAATATTATTGAAGAGAGTATAGCCTCCCCAATGCAGAAGCTGAATGTGGCACCATGGGAAGAGATTTTTGCCTCCTTTCTACCAAAAATCACTGATTTTTATGCTCAAAATCCTTCTGTAAACCTAGAAGAAATTATTTCAAAGATATTTAGCCTTCAAAAAAACATTAAAATGCCTCCGAATTAGTTGACTTTTCTAGTATAGAAGAAGAATATTTTTAATGAAATGAATGAAAACACAATAGACGTGATTTCCATGAGTGGAGAATATTTTGGACATTTACTGAAAGATAAAAAAATCCATAAAAAAGGAACTGAGTTATTTCTTAAGCTCGTTGAATCAACAGAACTAGCTTTCGACAAATACGAAAAAGCATTGAAAGCATGGCGAGGA
>JAEOTC010000216.1 GCA_016840035.1 Candidatus Hodarchaeota archaeon
CGGTGAACTTCCTTGGAGGCCTCTGAATTTCTTCGTGACCCAAAAATTTTTGAAAATCTTGACTTATTTAGTCAAGGAAGAACAGCTGATATCTATAGAATAGGGGAGGAATACATCCTAAAATTATTTCATACAGGATGGGCAAAAGAAGCGATTCAACAGGAATTTAAGATAATCCATCTTCTAAAAGAAAATAACCTTCAAGTTCCTATGGCGTATGAGATTGTAGATTTCAAAGGTAGAACAGGAATAGTCTATGAAAAAATTACTGGACCAACAATTCTTCAAATAATGGAAAAACAACCTTTATCCTATTTAAAGCAGGCACGTCTTCTAGCAGATATACATCTTGATATTCATAATAATTTTAATTCTAAATTGCCCTCCCAATTTCAAATGTTGACTAAAAGTATCAATGCAAACGCTGCGATTTCTGAGAGTCAGAAAATAGCTCTTCTTGGAGACTTAGGTAATCTTGAAGGAGGTGACACGATTTGTCATGGAGATTTTAATCCAGATAATGTCATTCTGTCCCCGAATGGACCTGTGATTATCGATTGGATTGATGCTTCTTATGGAAATCCAGTGGCGGATGTCACCGCTATTTCTCTCATGACAGAGATAGTAGAAATTGCTGAAAGCGCAGCATCGATGACAAAATTATTATTCCGATTACTTAGAAAGCATTTCATTCGAACGTATAAGCGGAGATACTTTAAAAATAGCAGATATAAAATAAAAGAAATGCAATCGTGGATCCCCATCATAGCAGCAAGCTATTACGGGAAACAGACATCCTTAGCAGAAAATCAAAGACTCCTAGATGTTATAGAAAATTACTATCCTCGTTCTGAGTAATCTCTAGTCAAAGAACCAGCAATTAGCTTCGAAAGAAATGGTTAGATCTATTCATTATTACTTAAAATCTTCAAGGTCTCGATTGAATACACTTGATCGATATCTGGATGCCCTGCAGCACCTTGAACATCAGTACCACCCGTACCATTATCTTGCCAACAATCCATGTGGAATCCACACATATGAAAACGAATTCTCGCCCGAGTTCGAATACCAATCGGTATAGCAACACTTCCCTCTCGTACATTTAGAATATTTTCACCATCACACCAAAAACTAATAATTTTTCCATCCTCACTCCAGTGACATGCAAGTTCATGTGGAATATCAGGATCAATATATAATACTGCAGTTTTCATATATCCTTTAATCCGTGCGAACATAACTGAAAGGCCAGCAACTCCCTTACGAACTGGTTTGTTGAAGGGGCGGTTTCTTTGAAATCGTCCAAGAAATCTTGCAGTCCGTGAAAAGGCAGCTTTTGGATTGAACATCACAAACCCTCCACCCGTATATTGAGATTTTGCAGTATTTCCATATTTCTCCATTGTATCAAAATCTAGCCCCATCCAATCTTGAATAATTGCCCCAGCTGTACCTAGCAGTTTATCACCTAGATTCAACATGTCAAAACGCACTCCTTCCCACAAAGCAGTTCTTCCTGGCAGTATGAGATTTGGATGAGCATTCTTATTTTGTGTCCACTCTTGATAATGAGGTTGGTAATCAATTCCATGTCCAGCACTTGCAATATCACGAGTGGTATAAGAGTCAGCTACTGCTTCTCCTGCTGGCATTGTTAATAAAAATCCACGTTTAGGATCATTTCCAACCATTCCTGGTTTATTACTTCTAAGACCATCCCAAGCTAGTAATTTTCCTTTTGTATAAGGACCCTGATAAGTTGCGCGATATGACTCACGATAAGCAACGTGTTCTGGTCTCTTCCCTTTCCCATCGGCACTCCAAATAGTCTTACCGCTAATAATATCATCATAATTAGTTTTATTATCTTTCTTCATCCTAAAGTCTCCAAAATTTACTACCAGAATCGAATCAAAGGTTTTTTCATATAGAATTACTATCTTAATTTAATTCTTTTACTCTACAACACCTATACATGGAACATTCAATAGCTATAAATAGGGGGATAGCTGAAATTATAATATAAGAATTCCCTTTCATGGATAATGTAAACTAATGTCACAATTATCAAAACATCTAAAAACAACTGTTCCATTTGAACCTTTAATAATGGACGCATTATCGATAGGGAATAATGGAATAACTGAACAACACGCCCGTATTTTAGCATCATTATTCAAGCTCGGAGGATATACAACTTTAAATGTCTTAGTTTCCCTAGTTAAGTTTGCTCAGCCCACAGTTAGCTTACGTGTCCAAGAGCTTGAGGATTATGGATATTTACGAAAAAATCCCGAAATGATTCCAACTCCTTTAGTCATGGATATCACTCCTAATGAATTAAGAGAGCGATTGAATTGGAGATCAAAAACTCAGAGTAATGCGATGGAGTTTCTTCTTAAACTTCATACCGAAGGTATACAATACAGTACAGTTCAAGATACTTTTATTAAAGCATTTAGAATTCTATTTCCTCACAATCAGGACCTTGCTAATCTACTCGCATATACCTACATTTATCCAAATTTATCACGGGAAAAGATATTTGAACTTCTGAAATCAGAAGAGGAAAAACCTAGTAAAGTATACGAAGAATTGTTAACCACTAGGGGCGACATTTTTCATGTTGTTCACAGAAAAAAAAAGAAAAGTGATATTAATTTAAGACCTCGTCTACCTTTAACGAAGCTATTAGAGTATCATAAATTCTATTTGGATACGTTAAATAATCATTATCATTCGCAATTAGAAGATCTTGATGAATTCATGGTGAGGGAGTACGATTCCTTTATCCCCCATCAATATCTGAATTTCTTATCTGAAATTAAAGCAAAAATTGGGATGTGTTTAAGACACTACTCTCAAATTAAAGTTATTAGTAACGGTATTCTTGAGAAAAAGTTTCCCGATAATAAGCTTTTACAGATAATTGCAGAAAGAGAAGAGATTACGACTAATCATACTCTTTCAATCCTAACAACTGAAGATATAAATAACTTGGAAAATCTCGATAAAAACCAATATAGAATAAAAAAAATTGAGGTACCAAGGCAGAGAGATTTTTCCACCCGTGATTTCATAATATTTGAAAATCGGGGGTGTCTAATTATCCCTGAAAGATTTGATAGTCAACCCTATTATTATATAGGACCCCGCTTCATGTCTACAATGAACCAGTATTTCGATTCAGAATGGTGAATTATAATGCTTACCGATTTTCTTAGATTAGTAAAGGGATTTGTATTATTCATTGGACCCTCAGAGGCAGGAAAAACTAGTATCTTACGCAGGTTAGTTACAGGGAAATTTGAGGAACATGAACCAACCTTGGGATTTCGGGAGGAAAATATTGCCAAAGTACGTGTCCTAGAGATTGGGGGACAAGAAACATTTAGGAAATATTGGAAAGATGCTCTTGAGCAAAAACCCGTTAAGGTGTTCTTTGTCATCGATATTGCGAAGGATCTTGATCTGCAGGATTATTACCAATTTGTGCAAAATTATCCTACTATCAGTAAACGAACTGTTCTAACAGCTAATAAATTTGATCTAATTAAAAATGTCCCAGAAGCCATCAATAGTATCGAATCTGCGATTATCTGTAGTGCAAAAGAAAATGATGGAATGTTCGATATTCTTGAGTCAATAGCTAGTATGAGGAGCAAAGCAGAGTCAAAACGACCTCAAATTAGCAAATCAGAGGAAAACAAATCGGAATCGATTGAGAATAAGACAGAATCAATTATTAAAGAATTTCAAGATAAGTTCTAATTTATTTCTCCGACTTTTCTAAAACTAAATCCATATCTATTGGTTTATAATCCAATAGGATTTGCCGTAATTGTTCATGAATGCTATCAAAACCCTGTAACAATAGAGTATCAATATCCAAGCTTTTAAGGACATTTACTAAGTACTCTTCTATTTTTTGTTTCTGAAGCATGAAAAGAACATCAAAATGACTTGGATAATAAAGTAACAATAAGGCTGGAGTTTCTCCGTGTTGTTGAACTATTCGAGAATCGATTACTTGGGAATCCTGAATTTTAAACCCAAAAATTACGTTATACCACTCAATACCACCCTCATCAGGAGGATGAGGAAAAGGACCATAGATTTTCTCATATTCACTGCGTTGAGCTAAAACAGCACCGTATTCGAGAGCAGAGAGAAGTGAATGATCATCATAAGGACATTCTCCATTTTTTTGGCGTAAAATTAGTCCCTTATCAGTATAAGTTCCTAAACAAATACCAATTCTTAATTCCTTAATTTTAAGTGCTAATTCTGCCGCAGTGAGTCTTCTACGAAGGAAATATACTACGGTAATTAAACCAGTTACAGCTATAACCAATATAAAGATAATAGCGGTCTCCAAAGGAGGTGTAGTGACATTATCTATAGTGAAACTAAAGGTAGATTCAAAATCAGTATATTCATTCAATCCTCCTCTCGCTTCTATCCTTATTCGATAATTAGATCCATCTTTGACTGTTGTTGTATCCCAAGTATATGAGGATGAAGAGAAATTTAATACTATTCCTTCCCACCCCTCAATTGAAGAATAATAGAGATTATAGGTAATTGAAAATCCTTTACTATCGACTGACTCAGTCCAAGAAAGGAATACATTCCCCCGTAAAATTTCTCCTTCTGTGGGAGTTATCAGAACAGGTTCAGGATTAATGTAATGATTATCTATTTCAAACTTTCCATTAAAAAAACATTCTTGAAGTACTCCATTATACGTAAAAGTAGTAATTTTTAGGAAATACTCTCCGTCTTCAAAATTGAGTGTATTCCAATTAAACGAATTTCCGAAGATCCACGCTTGTACCAATAACCAAGTGATGTTATTTTTTGAAATATAGATATTATGGTACAATTCCTTGAGATTTAAGGTAGATGAATAATCCCAAGAGAACATGCTAATATCGCTAATTTCTTGGGCATTAGACGGAGAAATGAATATCATTTTGTTCGACCAGTTAAGATATCTAAACTTTTCTGAAAAAACAATTTTTTGAACACCATTCTCACTTTTAGCAACGATTTTCACGAGATAATGAGAGGAAATTGGTAATTCTGAAAAATTACATACTAATAACTCGTTCGTGAACTCCGTTACTAGTTCTATCCAATGGTTTCCTGCATTATGGGAAATACTAACCGTATATGTTAGATTCCAGTTGTTAATATAACTAAAACTCCACTCAAGAAGGAGTAACGATGTAAAACCCTCAGAAATAGGATCTAATATTAAAGAATAAAGTTGAGAATGATTCACTTGGGGAATAGAGTCGTTAGAATTAGCATTTCCATCAAGAAAATATATTGTAATATTATTCAATCCCCAATAATTGTTTTCAAATAGATGAGGGAGTCCAATTATATTATTAGAGAATCCTTGAATTCCTGAATCGTAATTATTACTAAAGTCGTTCCATCTAACCGATATATTTTCACATGCTTCAACATTAATTCCATATCTATCATTATTAATTACGAGATTGCTAGTTAGTAAACAGTTACTTGAACTCTCAATTTTAATCCCATCATTGTTACTTGCTTCTACCCTGTTATCAAAAATCGTATTATGGTTAGAATTAGTATCTATAAATATTCCAATATTACAGCTCCACATATGATTTCCAGAGATAGAACTGTTTTCAGTTTCCGATAATTTTATACCCTCAAGTGAACTATATTGAACTAAATTACCAGAAATCGTAGAAATAGTGGAGTTCGCCACCGAAATTCCGATATTATTAGCACGAATAATTCTGTTGTTCAATATGGAACATTCCTTCACTTCATCAACCTTAATCCCTTCAAAATCGGTTCTTATTATTTGATTGAATGATAAGAGATTATCCGTACACTTATCAAGATTCAAGCCGCTCCCGTAATTTCGATTTAGAGTATTTTCTACAACTATCCCTTCTTGAGCTTCCTCAATTTTCACAGCACTAAAATCACTATTAGATCCTGAATATTGAATTATATTGCGTTCTATGGTAAAATTATTTGTATCTTTGATGTAGATACCATATTGATGCGAATTATTAATCGAATTTCTAATAATTCTGATATCAGTGCATGTAGTGACAATGATAGCACTCCCGGTAGGATTCATGAAAGTATTATTATAAATAACAGCATGCTCAACATTATACAAAAAGATAGCATCATTTTGATTAATAAATGTATTATTTACAAGGATAAAATGTTCTTCTGTATTCAAGATACGAATGGGACTGGTTCCTTCTGGAAACATAAGATCTGAAATTATATAAGGGTTTGAGAATGATCCATCCCCTCGCCAACCTCTGGAAGAAGCCAGAGTCCGAAATTGTTCATCACTCTCAATCCGAATTAAAGGATTTACCATTGCCTTATTTATACCAAAATTTGAGGATATATGTTTAACAGAAGAAGGAGATATGATTTGGTGACTTGATCCTGTTAGTAAATGGACATTCCATGCCAGGAAGGATCCTAGAATAATCATAACTAGGATTAACCAAGTATTCTCAAATGGTTTATTTAGCATAATTATCTTATTCCTTCTGAATTTTTATCTAAAAAGCATTTTTATTTTTTGACTTGTTATTAGAAACACCCAATTCTTTATTGATCATATCTGTTGGAACTTCTTGGATAAAAAAAGAAGGGAAGAAGTAAAAATTTCCTTTAGTATTTCTTCTTCCGAGAGATTCCAGATATTATTACTATTGATACTAAGGTAACTATCAACCCGATTGATGTTGTAGAATCAGTGGTTGTTGATTCAGAAGGAGTAGTATCCGAAGTAGATGGTACTTCTGTTGTGGTAGTTGTAGAAGTCGATTCAGGAAGTGGTGGTAGTTCTGGAATTATTAACTTCATAAGACCGGCATCTTGTCCATTACTATTGTCAGTAATTGGAGTATCATCAAATTCTGAATCATAGGCATCAGGAGTTACAGGAAAATTTGAGGATATGGTAACAAAAGTCATGTAAATTTCAGTAGGACTAATTAAGGTTAATCCTTCTGGGAAATCACTTATTCCAACATCTAATTGGGTTACCTCAATACCTCCAATTAATGTCGAATATAATAACTCTGAACCATCATGTTCAAGAACCCCGAGAATAATATCGGTTCGACCACCATGGTAAGAAGAATTATCAGTCACTTGCCACCCAGTTCCAAATGTGACTCCCGTGAAATAGATCCGTTGAGTATATTCATCAAGTTCCAACCAAAAAACCCAATCCACATTTGGACTGCCAAGAAAGGTCGAAAATAGTAGTTGACTTCCATTCGCCGCGATCTTGGTTATGAATATATCCTCTTCTCCTTGAAACACTTGTTGATAACCATTATCAGAGGTTGGAAAATCCTCTGAAGCAGTTGCTCCTGCGATAATTAGGTTATCTTCTGAATCGAAGATGATTTCACGGGGAAGTTCATCCAATGACCCTCCCAAATAGGAAGCAAAAATTACTGTCCCATCTTTTGCAAATTTCATAACAAAACCTTCTACATTCCCAGCATATGAAGTATCATATGCATTATTTGTAACTGGAAAATCGCTTGCGCGAGTTCCTCCTATTATCACAATATCGTCTGAAGAATCAACTTCTACGCGCCAACCACCATCTGGTCCACTCGGAGCTCCAATGAACGAGCCATATAACAAATTTGAACCGTCACTTGATATTTTTACAAGGAAAGCCTCCGAAAGCAATATCGATCCCCACGATGAACTTAGATCGTATGTGCTATCTGCAGCATCAGGAGTTGTAGGAAAAGTAGGGGAACTAGTAGTACCAGTTACCCAAATATTCTTGTCTGAATCAAGAGCAATATCATAAGCATAATCTTGTTGACTACCACCAAAGTATGTTGTGAATATTCGAGTTCCATTCGATGCAAGTTTACACACATAGCCATCATTACCACCATTATGTGTTGTATCAAAAGCACCTGGTGTGGCAAAATTCGAAGATACTGTAGTGGATCCTGCAACATAGATATTATCCTCGTTGTCAATATCCCAAAATGTTCCTCTTGTTTCACCAATCCCACCAATTAAGGTAATAAAGATTGGTTCTGACAAATTATCTTTGTTAAACTTAGCAACATAAACGTACTCAGATCCAGCTGTGACATTAGGTCCTAATGTAACAGGAAAATCAGCTGATTGAGTCATACCAGTAAAGACTGGATTCCCCTGACTGTCTAATTTAATCACTCCACCTTCATCGATATGGTTCCCACCAAGAAATGTGGAATAGACCATATCATATGATTGCGTAGTGGAGAATCGAGTGTCTTGTGTTTGTACTGTACTTAAGCCTACTATGAATGTGGGCCCCACAAACAGAAAAATGACAAATATTTCTGTCAATGTTATTATTTTTTGTTTTTTCATTATCTTTTCTCCTTTACTTTTTAGTTTGAAAAACTCTTCGATGAAATTCTTCAAACATTTATTCTCAATAATTCCTGTATTATAAAAAGTTTTCTATTAAAAATTATAATTCAAAAATTTATATCTGCAGTTTATCAGAGTTAAATATTAATTAATAAAAGTGATTTTTTCTATTATAGTTTCATTTCTTTGGATATTCAATTTTTCGAAATTTATATTAATAATCTCGAAATTGTAAAAACTAAGTATCTTTAACATATAAATCAAGGATATAATTCGATGTAATTATCTTTAAAATTTATGTACATAGAAATTAAAGCTTTCTTATATTAAAATTTAAAACCAGTCAAAATGATAACAATCGATTTTACTTTCCCAGTTTTAATACGTTTAGAAATTTTCAGTTTCTATACGCTTAATCCCATTTTTATCAAGAATGAA
>JAEOTC010000217.1 GCA_016840035.1 Candidatus Hodarchaeota archaeon
AGCATAACTTCTCGGTCTTAGAGATGCTCTTTCCCAAGCCTATCCCGTTTTGACCTTGTTTTCTTATTCTTCTCTCCAGAAGAATCTCCACTAGAAGCCACCATGAAGGAGGATCTCTCATTACAATGATTGAGAAACCTCACTAGGTTTCAGCTCCTCTATTTGGAGTTAGCTCGTCATATAGCGTTACGATACAGCTGAGCCGCTAGATCAGCCACCTACCACTCCATTCCTAGCGTATAAAAGGATTTTTTTAAATCTCTTCACAGTCCACATAATACTTACCTAGCTAGAAATATTAATGAAAGACCAGTTCAATACGTTACCCAAGTGAACAAGGCGAAATCCCAGTGTCTTTAACGAATGGAAATATAAAATACAGTAAAACAATCAAAGGAGTGCTAACTGATATAGTAAACTCTATTGATGGAATATATTCTGGATTTTGTGTAGACAGTGATGGATTACTAATTGAAGAAGTCAATTTAGCAGGAACTTTGGGAAAAGAGAGTAGTATAATTTTATGTTCACTTGTAGCTGGGATCCAATCTAATATGGTTGATATTGGTCATGAGATAGGTAGCTCACCTTGGATTTCGTTCACTTCTGAAAGTAAAGATAATAAGCTAGTCCTTAGTGCAGCAGGCGACATTGCCTTTATCGGTGTTTTAACAGATCCATATGTCGATTTAGAATTGCTGAAATTAATATTAGGACCAGGCGTAGATATGATCTATCAAATCTTAAGTCAAAAACCAAAATCAAAGTCATCAAAGACTGAAATTGCTGGATTCACAATTTCAACTAATGAAATTGATGAGATATTATCACTAGAGGAATGACGGCCATTGGAAAAGCCTACTGTGCGTGATTCACGCATTCCATGTCGAAATTGTTCTCAAGGAACATTGTTTTGGAATCCTGAGGAAAAATTATACGTGTGTACTGAGTGTGGAATACAGGAAGCCGCGTTGAAGACATGGATTGATGCTGCGGAATATCGACAAAAAAAGAAAAAGCGAAAAAGAGATAAAGAACGACAATGGGCTTTAGATATTCTTGGTGTGAAAGATAATTTAAAGAAAAAGAAGAAGTCAAAAAGAGAAGAAGAATGGGCGGAGATCATTGATAAAGTTAGTAAGAAATGAAATTGGAAAAAAGGTCATGAAAAAGCTGTATTAGAGTAAGTGAGTTATATGATAAAGCAAAAGGAATCATCAGCTTATAGTGTACAATTCTTTCTTGCACATATTATCTTTGATGAAGAAAATGGTCCAACGCTCAAATCATTCATGGCTGATAACATAGAGATTCCTAAGATTATTTTGCAAGGAGTGACAACCACACTTTTTACAATGGCCGTTGGGGTAGGAGAACCAACTGGAGAACCAGATACAGCCATAATACCTATTAATGTCACTGGAATACAGGGAAGGGTATTAATTCATACTTTTTCAATTGATGATTCTTCAGTCCGTGGTAAAAATCGAATTGAGAGTTTTATGTTATTTATCCCTCGCTCTCACCAAGATAAGTTATTACAGCACTCTTATGCATTTACGAACATCCTACAAAATGCTATCCATGAACTTCAAGAAGATAGTAACAATTTTGACGAAAAATTTGATTTAAATGATGTATTTACCAACATAAAGAAAATACTCCTTACAAGAATTGACAATATCGTACAGGATAGAATTAGCGCGATATGTACTGATAAAGAAACAGTTATTGTATCAGATGGGACAATACGGGCCATTCATAATATTGTACTAACTCCAGAGATTATTTCTCTTGTAAATAAAATTCCTTTTATACTAAAAAATTATGGAGAAGAACTAAAGAAGTATGGAACATTTTTTGATGCTCTTCCTATTGAAATCCATGGAAAAACTTCTAGTAATCAGCAATTTTATCTAATAGCTATTGAAAAGAATTTTATTTTAGCATTTAGTTCTGGGAAGGGACGACTCGGGAGCCTATTTCGCAGTTTTCGCGAGATCCTTTGGGATCTCGATATTCTGGGTTCTCAACAAACGACAGAGAGCACTCCCCGATTTGTTACTCATTATGAGGATAAATCAGGAAGTTTTAATGATAATCTATATCTGAATACTAGCTTCGAGATTCTTACAAATTTCTCTCCAATAATATCTAATGCTTCTTTATTGAGATGTGCATGTGATTTATCAAAGATTGAATCAATGAGACTTACTGATGTCAATGCAGGGAAAAAGCATGCATACATTTGTGCAACTTTCTCAATAATCCATGAAATTTGTGAGCGTCTGTTTCGTACCTCTCTCATCGAACTTGTACTTTCCCAACACGGATTTAATTCGATTGCATTAAAGTGGGCAATGAGTAGTTCAAAAAATACGGCCCTTTTTATGGTGGGTGATTCCATCCGGGGTGTAGGATTACTGAAATTGGTTGGAGACCAAATTTTGGAGTATAAAGTAGAGTCTGGACCACCAATAAATGAAGTACGATTGAAACCTGTAAGTGATTAGTAATGGAACTTACAGTTGATTTACATGCTCATTCAGTGTTTGCAGGTGGCACTCAAGCGCTGAAAATTACCCCTGAAAAGTATACTGAAAACAAAAAAAAAGCTGTTAAACATTTAACTAAAACTAATGAAACTATGCCTTTGAAAGGTATCGATTTGATCGGAACAGGTGATTGTCAATTTACTATTTGGACCGATATCCTTAAAGAAGTATTTGTTGAAGACAAAACAGGAATTTTTTTTCTGGAAGGGAATTTCAATACACGTTTCATTCTTCAGACTGAAATTATATTTACTGTACCGATTCAAAAACGATCGAAAATAGCACATATTGTCTTTCTATTTCCAACTTTTACCAGTGTGGATATATTCAGAGACTTGTTAGACAAGTGGGGCGTAAAACACGAAAAAATGGCTAGACCATTTGTTAAGTGTGAATCGCAGGAAGAAGTAAGCAAAAGAATATATGAAATTCTCGATATCGATCCCCTAATCGAGGTTATACCTGCGCATATAATGACCCCACAGGGAGTATTCGGTTCCAATATAAAATTAAAACACCTTTCTGATTTTTTCGGAACCGTTACCGAAAGAATAAATGTTCTAGAAACTGGACTTTCCGCTGATCCACAATTTTTAGGTTTGATTCCTGAACTCGATAATAAAACTCTTATTTCTAATTCCGATGCTCATTCAAGTGCATTGCATCGAATGGGACGCGAGTTTACTGTTCTTAATGTATCAAAGGTTCAATATTCTGATTTGGTTCATAGTTTACGAAATAAAAAAGTTGTGTATACCGTTGAATTTCCACCTGAGGAAGGTAGATTCTTCTTAACAGGTCATCGGAGAAATAGAAAAAAACCAGGAGTTCATGATGACTCCCAATATTGCTATTTTTCCCCTCAGCATGTTCCTAAAGGAGACATTTGCCCTATTTGTCATAAGAAGTTAACTATTGGCGTTTTTCAAAGGTGTGTTGAAATTGGTAAAGCTCAGAGCGAGGAAAGGGATATCAATGATATTAAACCAAAGCAAAACTTCATTCGGATGGTTCCTCTTATCGATATTCTTTCCACTGCACGGAATGTGAAAACAAAGACAGCCAAATCGCTACTTAATGATTATAAGAAAATTGTATCAATCATTGGGCCAGAAAACATTCTTTGGAAACTTCCCTTACTAGAAGTGGAAAATCAATTATCTGGAAAAATCGATGAAACTGTTTTAAATGCCCTTAGACTAGTAAAGGAAGGAAATTTTACCTTCTATCCTTATGGCTATGATGGAGAGTACGGAACCTTGAAGTTAGGAGAACGGGGAAATTTCCAGGATATCAATATTACGAAATCTTCTACTCCTTTACAACAGACCTTATTTTGAGAACGAAGAAAAATTAAAAAGTACTGGGGTTTTAAAACATAAATATTAGACTCGAAATGCGCATATTTTCGAAATAAGGAGAAGGTGTTCAATGGTATCTGTCCCAGCTACTCAAGAAGAGTGCTTAAGATGCAAAGGAGGCAAGATGCTCTGTGGACTTACTTATTGTCCAATTGTTTTACGTTCAAGAGCACTTATCCCTTTGAGAAAGGCGATGCCCAAACTGAAAGATAATTATTATGGACCAAGTCCTCCTAGCGTGTTTGTGGGAAGGTTTGGCTATCCAAAAGTGCGTTTAGGACCCATGGCCACTCTCGGGTCAGATATTGTAAATATTGTGGATGAACCCGATCTTTGGAAAACAGACAAGTCAATGGCAGATATCGTTGGTTTTCGTGCTCAACTATTACGATTCATTGCCACTCCCATTGATGTTACCAGTGCTTCAAATCCTACTCGAATAGTAGAGATTACACAGGATCAAGTTCAATCCTCTACCCCTGTCGATCTGGAAATTAAGTTCAGGAAACAACCGCGAATTGGTATGAGTTTTAGTCGGTTTAACCAACCTATGGGGGCTCATGTTCAGGTTTCATCTGTTCAGTTAGCTTCTACTCCGAAAATTGCTTATAAAACTGATAGAGTAGTATCTGACACTGATATGTTCTCCAATGAAGCAATCTCTCGATTATACAGAGATAATCATACAGTAACCCAAATCACCCGCCTATTTTCCTCTGGTTTATTAGGTTTAACAAGAAATAGACGATTTGTCCCCACACGCTGGAGTATTACGGCAGTAGATGATATTATCGGGAATCAACTCCGAGAACGAATTCGTGATTTTTCTGAGCTCTCTTCCCATCTTGTATTCCATAATAGCTACTTAGACAATGATTTCTGGATACTCTTTATTCCAAAACATGAATGGTTCTTCAATTACCATGAAGCTTGGAAACAGAAGAGTGCATGGAATTTAACGGGAAAAAAACCAACAATTCTAACTGATATCGAAGGCCCGAAAGGCAGAACAACTTATGCTTCCAATACAGTAGGCGGTTATTATGCAGCGAGGTTGGCAGTTCAGGAAAAACTAGTTCGAATGCAACGAAAAGCTGCAGTCCTAGCATTTCGGGAGGTTGGTGACGGATATGCGATTCCCTTAGGAGTGTGGCAGGTACGAGAAAATATGCGTGAAGCTCTTCGGCATACACCAAAATCTTTCTCCTCTTTGGAATCGGCAATAAAATTCATTTCAAAGAGATTAACAATTCCTATGAGTTTTTATAGGAAACGAAGTCCTCTTTTAAATAGATCAACACTGGATAAATTTCTTGGCTTGTAATGAAGGGCAGTCATTCAATCTAATTTTCGACGAAAGTTAAATTTAACAATTCAAAGCCTATTGGAATATTGAAGAGATATCTGTCTCGAATACTTGACTACAGATTCTAACTCTTAATATCTCTGAGATGACGATTAGAATGGTTTATAGGGAATCAATAACTTCTGCAATTACTCGCTACTTCTTGTTTAATGGCATGTTTCGTGAGGGAGAAGAAATTATGACATTTGAATACGCAGATGCGAATCTCGTTGAGGTAGAAGAATCATTGGAGAAAGAATTCACAGGAACAGCAAGGAAATTTACAGTTGATCTTGATAATTTTGATGAAGAGAATAATTATGCAGAAATACTTGTTGGGTTCACCGTTTGGCCCTACGAAGATGATGATTCAGAGATTGCATTAATTGTAAATTCTATTCATGATGAACTTGAAAAAGTCGGTTTTATAGAGGATGATCGATATTATGTCGGAGATGGGCCCGACATCAGATAATTTTGACCTTTATCCATTGAGAATGCTTTTAACTCCATGATTGATGGAAATCCTGAATCTTAGTGCCATAGATTCTCCGAAAAGTTTGATGAACCGATTGAGGGGGAATTAAACCCGCTTCGGTAATATAAGCTGAGATATTACGACGGTCAATAGTTTCAAATGCAGGATTGAGGACAGTTACACCCTCAGGACAGTCCTCATCCCAAATCTCTGTTGGGGATCTCATTTCAATTTCGCTCAAACGACCAATACTCGTTGCTTGGTCATATTTCAGTAAAGAAGTGCAGATATAAAGAGGAATATGCTCTTCTTCCGAAGCTAAGGCACATAAGCGTGAACCGATCTTGTTAAGCGCGACACCTTCGACAGTTATTGCATCAGCCCCAAGAAAAATCATATGAGGATTAAAAGAGTTCATTGCCCAACGCATTGCGGAATCCACAACGTGTGTCACCCGTATATTCTTCTCTGCAAGAATTCTCGCAGTCTTCCTTCCTTGAAATAGGGGTCTTGTTTCAGTATTTATTACATCAAAATCTTTCCCCTGTTTTGCTGCCTCCAAAAAAATGCCTACACTTATTGAGGAATGGCAGTGAGTCAGAACCCTCGATCCATCCTGAATCCTTTCCCCACCAATTTTAAAAATTTTCTTTTTTGCATCATCAATCAACTTTACATACTTCTTACCAAGTTCTGATGCGACTTCGTTTCCTTCACGCCTAATTCCAGTCATCACATATCGAAGGCCGTTTCTTAAGGCTGGTTCGGTCACTCTAACAACACTTAGCTCGTCAGCAAGCGATTCGAGATGATTTATTAATGCATCTTCTTTTAGAGGAACGGTTTCCGCGTGTTTAGCAAATGCCTCCACTCCGAAAATTGCTACATTTGTGGCTCCTTGAATCTTTAGTGATTTAATATCTTCCATTGTTTGTCGAAGTTGTTTATACTCTGTAGTATCGGGATTAAATGCATTCATTGATGATCCAACTCAATAATTCTGAAACTTTTACTAGGTATGCTTTTAAAAATCTACTTATCCTTTCATTTGGGATATATCGCTGGCTATTCCATAGGTTTTAGTAAGTAAAAGGTTATCACTAATTATATAATATCATTCATGTCGAAAAGCAATTACCTCTAACTACGCAGTTTTACCTTGAAATAACGAAAATACTCATCATTTGTGAAGAGATTATGTCAAGTATCCTCAGAAGAATATTCAAAGGAAAAGATGAACAGCATCAAATAGTGATAATAGGTCTAGATAGTGCAGGTAAAACTACCATTGTAAATCGCCTTTTACGCTCAGAATTTATACCTACAACAAGAACATTGGGTGTAAACTATCGAACTGTCAAATATCGACAGATCATGTTCAGTTTGATAGATCTTGGGGGACAGGAAATTTACAGAAATTTACTCTGGCAACCTTCCCTTGAAAAAGCAGATGCTATTGTGTTTGTCCTTGATAGTGCGGATATTCGGATTTCAGAGGCATCAAAAGCCTTCTGGGAATCCATTCAACAGAATGCACAAGCACCAGTGTTATTTATTGCCAATAAGATAGATCTTCCTGGAGCGCGCACTTTTGATACAATCGTGCAAGATTTAGATTTAACACGTGCTACTCGTTCTTCACGACCTGTTGGACTTTTTAGAATTTCAGCAAAAACAGGTGAGAATTTTTATGATGCCTTTGATTGGCTAGCGGATGTAGTGGTTGGTGCCGAATCAATATTCAAATGTAAATTGAGGGTTGTAATCTTAATTGATCTAGAATCACGTAAGATTTGGACTACCAAATTCACTTCTCTTAGCAACGAAATTTTAGATGAGTTTAACAAGAGCATTTCCGAGACAATGCATGAATTAATGAAAGAACCTGCAGGGATGGAGGTGATAATTGCGTCAGATCTGCAATTAGTTGTTGTCAAGAACCATCCACTTGTCGTTGGATTAATTATTGGCTATTCAGATTCCGTTGTACGTTCAAAATTAATAGCAGAGCGATTGATGAACACAGCAAGTTCTTCAATTGAAATTGGGGAATTTAGCTCACAAGTTCTAACGAAGTTGCTTAAACGTCAATGGCCATTAGATATTCACAAACCTAAACCCCGAGAAGACTGAAAGAAGATTGGATTGGTAGCAGAGGATTATTATAAGTAACCTCTTATATCCAGAAGATCCTTCCGAGCAATTTCTGACTTTCCCAAGAGTTTCTTTTCGAGTTCCTCAAATTCTTTGACAATTTTTTCATTTGCACTTGGATGAATACCACTCCTAGCCTCTTGGAAATGTTTCTTCGAGATTTCTTTAATTTCTAAATCTTCTCGTAATGCTATCATAACAGCCTCTCGGCAAATAGCGGCGATATCTGCTCCAACATATCCAGAAAGGTCGGTAGCAATTGTATCCAGATCAACATCCTTGGCTAGACTCATTCCTTTAGTATGGATTGCAAAAATTTTTCGTCGGCTCTCAACATCAGGTGGAGGAACAAGTAATAAACGATCAAATCTACCTGGTCGTAATAAAGCTGGATCTACCATGTCAGGACGATTACTAGCTGCTAATACAACAACATCCTGTAAACTTTCTAATCCGTCCAAGAGTGAAAGAATTTGATTAACCACACTTTCCATGACATGACTTCCCCCGCTGAATGCACCTCTTCTGGGGGCAATTGCATCTAGTTCGTCTAGAAATATTATTGATGGAGAGGCTTGTTTGGCTTTTCTGAATACTTCTCGAACCGCTTTTTCACTTTC
>JAEOTC010000218.1 GCA_016840035.1 Candidatus Hodarchaeota archaeon
TAGCCACATTTGTGTCATGCAAAGCACTCTTCGTTCTTTCGACATTCTCAGGGTCAGCACGGTTGAATGGGTAACCAAAAGAAAACATCATACAGTGACTTCTTCCACTAACCCTACAAGCGTTGCCATATGTGATCCCGTATTTAGTGGTAATTTCAAGTAACTTCTGAAAAGCCTCTGTGAATTTTTCAACTGGAATAATGGGGCCACAATATTCAAATCCTCCTCCCTTCATCACATCAGCAAATCTGGTGGTACTGCTTGTTGGTATCTCTAAAAGATCTTGTTTGATACTAGGTGTCATTATCATAAACCCTCCCTCTTTACTATCTATATGTATACGGAGAGCATCCCAAATCATTTTTCTCTTGAATTCGATTTCTTCCTCAGAATCACCAGTTAATAGTATTCCAACCATTATAATGTCTTTAAACACAGGTGGGTACGGTTGGGCACCAATAAAAATATCTTCTATCATCTCTGTATGAGTGATCCGATTTATCACATCTGGAACAAGATTCGGGTCTTCCACGATGAACACCTCAATGTCTCGTATCTTCTTCTTTGGATAAAGCTTCAATCCCAATTTTGTGATGATTCCTGTTGTACCAAACCAACCCAAAAAGAGTCCTGCTAAATCAGGCAAAGGAGCCAAGGAAAACCAGTAAGGACTGACCGAACCTGATCCTATTTTACAGACTTCTCCTGTTGGTAATACAACTTCCAACCCAGTTACCATGTCAGAATTGAAACCATATTGCTGGGTCAAACGTCCCTGACCATGAATAACAATATTTCCTACAACTGTTGCAGAAGGAGGAGCATCTGGTATTGAAAATCTCAGGTTAGGATGATTCTTTTCCAAGTACGCTTTTAACTTACCTGTTGTGACACCTGCTTCAATAATAACATATCGACTCTTTTCGTTAACCTCCAACACCTGATCCATTCTTTTCAAATCTACCACAATACCCCCATGATGAGGGATAACTAAACCTGATAAGCTCAATGATCCTCCCACTGGTACTATAGGTATCTTCTCATCATTAGCTAGTTTAGCTATTTTCTCTACCTCCTCTGTCGTTCTTGGCAACACCACGTAATCTGGTTCATGAGGGTCCATCATTCCGGGATCCTGGGAATAGATATAGAGATCTTCTTTCCTATTAGAAACATACTCCTCATCCACTATTTCAACCAAGGACTTGTAGATAGTATTCATTTCAATCACTTTCCTCCAATTTTGTCACCAAGAGCAAGTAAACAAAGATTATGCATCATTATAGGTTTGATACCGTTTTTAGAAACATTTTCAGAGAGAGAATCGAAACATGCAGGACAATTGAACACACAGTAGTCAACTCCCACGTCTACCATATCCTCAACATTTTTCTTTTGTACATCCCTAAATAAATCGTATTTTTGTTGGCCTCGAATGACACCACCACAGCACAAGGCATTTATTCGATCATACTTTCTTTCTACTCTTTCTACTCCGATTAATTCAAAAATATCATCTACTAAATGTTCTATATCTGGAGTAAGACGAGAAGAACAGTTACGTTGGTAAGCAACTTTTTTATTCAGAGGTGTTATTTCTGCCTTACGCTCTTTTAATTTGTTATAGAGATAAGTAAAGAAGTGAATAGGTTTGAAGGGAACCTCGATACCATATGCATCGGTATAGGAGGTAAAAGTAGAATAACATTCATCATGGAGGAAAATAACTTCTTTAAAATTATGTTTCGCAATGTTTTCTATTACTCCAGGGAGTCTTTCTCGAATCAGGGAGGGATTACCCGAGTGGAGATACATGAGCTGACAGAAAAAGTATCTTCCTATGATAATTGAGAGTTCTTCGAAAAGCTTCGATTCATTTATTACATTTATGTACTCGGGGAAAAGGCAGAGAGAGATTACTGGCTCTTCAGCACCCCAAAATTGTGGGATGTCTTTTCTTGTTGGGACTGGTATGTTGATGAATTGGGTTTGTAAAGGTTTAGGCATTGGAAGGATGCCTTTTTTTTCCTGAAGATCAGTAATTAAATAGAACGGATGGTTTCCTCGTTCACAGTACTCCTCACATGAGTAGCATGTTGTGCACTGGTGTAAGACAAATGAATCTTCACCGGTGATTAGTTTTTTCATTTCTGTTTTTGCATTGTCTCTATCAATGTCCATATACTGGCATTTGACAAGACAGTCAAAGGTAGGACATGTTAAACACGTTTTTTCATCAAATTTTAACTCAAACATCAACTTACCCCGCTTCAAGGTTCAATAGGTACACTTATTTCTCAAAGATAGAAGGAAATTATTAATTATTTGAAAAACACACAAAATTAAATCGATAATAATAGAGCCAGTGTTTGATTTTTAAGTAATTTTAATCAATCACCCATAATCGAAGGATTTGTTTTATTGATTAATTACACCACTAAAAAAAGGATTAATCTGAATTATACAACTCTGATTTAGAGTTTAGTAATAATACCTAAAAACCGGTTATTTAAGGAGATTATGACATATTAATGATATCTCTATTATTATCTAGTATCGGAGAGAGTATTTCTCAAATGAAGTCACAAAAAACCTCTCCTCCCTCCTATTTCCACCCTTAGTAAGGAGTAGTAAGAAGGAAAGCACAAAAAAAGGAAGCTTTGGAAAGTCAGTATTGATGAAAACCTTACAGCGTGACTGCAAGAAAGGCTTTGAGAATTATAAACGTAAATATTGTCTACATTACAAAGCTTCAGATAGTAATGAAATGAGTGTTTAGGAAATACTATGCCTTTTTGTGGCAAAGCCACCAATCGTAGCATTCAACATCAGGGTCTTTTTCAGCAAGAGCTAGACGTTCCTTGGCTGCCTTAACATCGGATGCTGGAGGAATAATTACTCTATCTTTTAGACCTAAGCTAGTATTATTTGGCCAATCTGCAGGCATGGCTACCTTATGTTCATCACTGTATTGGAGTGCTTTGATAATACGTTCAAGCTCATCAAAATTTCGCCCTAAGGACGCGGGATAGTAAATAATGGAACGAATCTTACTTTTTGGATCAATAACAAAAACTGCTCTAACAGTGTTACTACCACCTGAGTGGATCATTCCATACTTCTTAGCGACATCACCATGATCAGCAATAATTGGGAAAGGAATTTCAACATCTAGATTATCTTTAATCCAATCCTTCCACTTTATATGACTAAATACTTGATCTATAGATAATCCTAGGAGTTCTGTATTTAAATTTTGAAATTGGTCAAAACGTTTTGCAAAAGCAACGAATTCGGTCGTGCATACAGGAGTAAAGTCAGCTGGATGGGAGAATAAGATAACCCATTTTCCTTCATAATCTTCTGGAAAATTTATAACACCATGAGATGTTTGGGCTGTGAATTTTGGTGCTAAATCATCTATTAACGGAAAAGATGCTTGTTCAGTCATTTCTTTTTACCTTCTTTATTTTCTATTCAAATTGTCAATTTTGTATGACAAATGATACCATTTTTTGTGACGGTTTATATATTTTGGTTCGATTTACTAGACTTTTTCACAGAGATCTTATCTTTATCTAAATTTTTGAGGGTAGATTTATAATTTATTTCCGAAAAACGAACTTATGAAAGTTAAAACAGAAGAAATCCTAAGAACTCTCAAAGAAGACTCGAAATTATCATATGTAGCACTATCCAAGCAACTCGGGGTAACTGAAGCAGCAATTAGAAAGCGTATCAAAAACTTAGTGAAGAAAGGGTATTTTAACTATACGATTGACATCAATTATAGAAAATTAGGGTATTACATTAGTACCTTCATTGGTTTTGATGCTAAAGCTGAATATTATCATACTATTCTGGAAAAATTACAGCAATGTGAAGAGAAAATTGATTTTTTGATTAATTCGATTTACCAAACAAGTATCGATCACGATTTTATGATTGCTTGCTCATTTAGAAATAACTCGGATTTAACTCAATTTCTGAAGATATTAGAGAATACTGAAGGTGTGCTTAAAGTGTGTCCAGCGATAATAAATCAAAAAATCCGATAGGAAATTGTATATCCCTAATCATTCATTTAATATAAAGTTGTATCTCGAATTTCCTCTTAATTTTCCCATTTTCGCAGCTTAATAGCGCTTTTGGGACAGACCGTTACACACGCCCCACATGCTACACAGTTTTCTGGAGAAATTACAAACGCTTGCCTTCCTCTATGAAGAAACACTAAGAATTTTCCACCCATTGAGAGCGATTTTTTCTCTTTTTTTGTCAATTTACGTAGTACAAAGACATTTTCAGGACATTCCTCAATGCAGTCTACCTTTCCAAAAGGAGAGGGAAGACATCTGTCGTGATCTATCACAGGTCTTACTTTTGATTTTCTGGGAATGCTCATTGGTTTTTCCACTTTTTATATTCTGGATTATTATTATTAAATATTCACCTATGTAGACGTAAAATAAATAGCTATTGTGAATTTTGACTGTAATCCTTACCATCATTATGAAGAAAAAAGCTTTGAATAAGAGAATGGGGTTGATTTTCCTAAAGATAAAGCTAATCAATCACCAAGGTTAGGGGGATAGTAACAAATTCTTTGAAGGTTACTATTCTCATTTTTTCCCCTAATACAAATATCAATCAAGAATAGGGGTTTCCAGAAAGGAGGTCTTGGTATATATCTAGGTATATACTTTTCTAATCTAATTGTGCGATGGACGACGTTCAATACTCATACACACTGATTAATGAAAAATTCATAAATCTAGAAAAGAAGGAAATAGAGGACCAACTGCAAAAAGAAGATCCCCTTTATTTCAGTATCCTATTTGCTCATTCAGGATCGAATTCATATCTGAATGCATAGGGGGAGAATTCTATAGGATCAATCTCTTCTAGGATGGTTGCACCTTCTGACATGTTATCACTGATCATATATGTTGCTCCAATGACTGTATCTATCTCTATTTCAATCCATGGATCAGTTTTAGATTCCTTTAGTATAACTTCACCCTTACCAATTTCTATTTCCTTTAATGATTGCGCTAGTGGAAACTGACAAAGATATACTTTTTCTTCAAGTGAAACTCCCTTTGGTACTGGTCTTCGTATGAATGTGAAATAGGCAGGAGCTGTTCCTATAAATTTACTCAAAATAGAATTAGCCTCTTCATCATTAACTGTTCCAGTTAATTCTGCTTGGAGCTCCACAAAACGTATACCATGTCGTTCTATCCAACCTGTAACTTTCTGGCCATCTTTATTTAAATAAATATTAGCCATTTTCTTTGGATAACCGGCAATTTCCCTTCCAGCTGCCATTGCCATGTCGTTGGTGACAGGTATTGAAAGCATATACATTCCTGGCTGTTCTTTGTACTCTGCAGCGATAGCTAATATACCTTCATGATAAGAGAGGCCAAAACTAGTTCTAGGATAATTAACGATAAAAAATAAGACTAATGCTTCATCCCATGGTTTTAAAGGGGGAGGAAGCACTTTTTTGATAACCTCCTCCTTTGTTAATGTCCAAATCATCAGACCTTCTGCATCATAATAGGTAATTTCCATTTTCCTGATTTTCTCTATTTCTTCTTGTGATTTTACAAAGCTCACTTTCATTCCCTTCTTGAACCAATGTTTCTTTACTCTTCGTAAGAAACTAGTAAAACTTGTTTTCACTCTACTTATAGTTTTGTAATTTCATATATTTCTGTAATCATTAATTCACTATGATATGCTAATGCATACGTTTTTTGTAACAGCTCACCTCCAGATTCCTCACGGTTTTATATGTCATGAAAAGTGGTATATACTGCAGTATATACTTTTCCAGTCTAATTGTGCGTTTAACGGAGTTGGAATTACATCCCTTTAACAAAGGTAGAAACAATAATTGAAAAGAACGTATACCAAAAAAGTTGGAAGAGGGTGTCTTTTCAGTATACAAGTATACTTATATACTTGTAGTATTTTATATCTAATCAGATTATATGATTAAAAAATTTGACACCAAGTAGA
>JAEOTC010000219.1 GCA_016840035.1 Candidatus Hodarchaeota archaeon
GGTGAAAATCGTGAAACTACATCAGATGCAAATTTAAATGAAGGAAAGAAAGCAAAATACTTACCAGGTTTTTTTTGAACTGCAAAAATAATTAAATCGGCAATCTCTTGTAAATAGGTGTTCCGACTTTTATATCGGGTGTCTATCTCTGGTTCAACTAATATGACACGGTTTTCTTGTGGAAAGGGTGACGGATATTGTTTATAGATAGTTCTTTCGATAGGAAATCCGAGCAAATCTCTATAAAAGGGAAATGGAGTAATTGTAGCAGATATTGCAATGACAGATTGAAATTGGTTTAGCTGATTGTTCAGAAAGGGAGAGGCGTCTTTACATAGTAATTGTATTTGTCCTTCTTGAGAGTTATATATGATTGAAAATTCCTCAGCAGTTTGAGCATGTCTGGCGGTCTCTGTGAAATCACGTAAATGATAATAAAACCAGAGGATGGGATCTTCGGGCCAATGAAGATCATGTTCAAATAGAAAACGGAGGTATTGGGGAATATGCTCTTCTAAACGAAGGAGAATCGTCTCAAATGAACGGATATCCAAAGATTCTAAGAGATGCATCGAGGGATTTATTCCATAATTTGCCCGTAGGATTCTAAATACTCGTTCTAATAACGGAGAAAGGAATTTAGGAATAGGTATTCCCTGATATTTTCGTTCTAATGCGTTTAAATCTTTTTTAAACTGAAATACATCTTGTTGACTCAGAGTATGGGAATAATAGTCCAAACTCCTGTTAACTAGATTATGGGCTTCATCGATGATGAGAAAATATTTCTGAGATTTTGGAATTTGTGCTCCAAAAAACCGTTGAAGTGTTACTCGTGGATGGAAAACATAATTATAATCGCTAACAATAACATTTGATGCTAAAGAGAGATCTAGTATGAATTCAAAAGGGCAAAAAGCCCTAGAGGTCAATGCCATCTCTTCAATCATTTCTGGCGTAACAATTCCGCGAGTATGAATGACACTTTCTAGTTGATCCTCTGGATACTTTTGAATATAATTCTTCAGAAATGGACAGTATTCCTCATGGCAGAAGTAGATAGAATTGGTACACATCTTCTCCTTAGCTTTCATAATAACAGCTAGAAATTCAACACCCTGATTATGAAATAACGTAAGAGTTTCTTCTACAATCCGTCTTTGAGTGGCCTTAGCAGTTAGAAAAAAGAGTGGACGGTTCTCCTGAATTGACCGTGAAAGTAGTGGGAATAGTGAAACTACCGTCTTACCTAAACCACTAGGAGCTTCAATGATTAAATTGATTTTCTCATCCAATACTTGATTTATCGTTTTAATAATCGATTCCTGATGAGGACGAAAAGAAAAAGGAAATTGGAGATTCTTGAGGGTTGAAAGTTGGTTCTGATGTTGTGAGTACTGTCTGAACTCCTCTTCCATGATTAAATCGATTTTACTTTGGATAAATTCCTTCATATCAGTACTAGGGACAGAAATCGTATATTTTGTATCATCAAACCTATTATAAACAATCAAAACAAGTTTTAACGGTAATTTGGGTGTTTCTAATTGTCCAAAGATCCAAGCATAACATTGAATCTGCCTATAGAATGAGTTGATAGAAGGATTAGAAGGGGATCCATCAAAGTTTTTTGAATAGATCGACTTTATTTCTTCGAATTGAATACTTTCAGGTGTTTCTGCAAATAGATCTACTCGTCCACGTAATGTAATTGTCCAATCCTTATACTTAAAAGAATATTTCAAGAAATATTCCGCAATATAATTTGCATCTTCATCTCGTTTTTCGTCTTGTATGCGTTGGTGAATTTCCCTTCCTTTTTCTGCATTTTTGAAGAAAACATGTGAGGTACCAGACCTAGGAGCATTAAGATAAGCCAAATCTCGTATACTTACAGATATTTCTTTTTTTTCAAAGTCAGCTCGTATGGTCAAGGTAAATTATGATTTTTCAACGCGAATTATTATACTCTTAGGAGTAGGTAGGGGGGATTTTTCCATAGGATTTCACGTTGAATTTTGAGGAATATTGGTTTTAGAAAATAATCAGGATATTGAACCTGAAGATTTATTTTTGTCAAAAACCAATAGGTTCATCTGCATTCCCTCATTACAAAAAGGAAATCCCTAGTTTAAGCACAAACGCAATTGGCGGAACTTCATTCCAGTGCCCTTTTTATAGAATCATAGAGTATAAATCCTCAAGTATACACTATCATGACGAAATTATGCTTCTTATCCAGAGAAAGTGTCTTTTCCGATAATTAGATCTGTGTATTCCTTATAAGGTGAATATTTAATGAATAAAAGACTTTTTTGCGTAGGAGTCGTGACTATCGGCCTACTACTTCTTGGTAGTCTTTCTATTCCAGTTTCCGCTCAGGATGACGAAGGCCCCAACATGGGTGACTTTGAAGGTATAATAGATATCTTTTCTGATATTTCTTTGTCAAATAACTGGATAGTAGGACCATCAATGGGTTCAGTATCCGATCTCACAAATACTAACCTACGGTACAATCTCACCAGCGCCATAACTCCAGTTGATCAATTTTTCAATGCTGGATTCTTTATGGGTGGTGATGGAAGTAATGGTCCGCAACCAGAATTTGCATTATCTGGAACTTTTGAAGGATCAGAGCTTTTTGTTAAGATTGTTAACGATCAATGGTCAATAAATGACCCTACACGTCGTTTATTGGATTGGCAAGCAGTTTTAACACTTGGGCAAGAAATTGAATTATCAATAAATTATCCCCCAGAATTAGCTGACCAAGGTGTTCCAGTTGATCTGTTACCAACGAGTGTTGTCATGCCAGCTGGATCAGGAACTCCTCCATTCCCAGTTGTAAGTTCTACAACAAACTTCACTGACTTTGAGGATTTAAATGATTTAGTCTCTTCGTATGGATTCGATGGGTTACCCTTTGTTGCACCATCTATCTTCTTTGTGGAAGATGTAAGTGATGCATTTAGTTATTGGGATAGTGAAGTCGATCTAGACAAGTTATTCCATATTGACGAAGATTCATCAGAGAATATTACTGTTACAGCAACACCTATTCTGACACCCGATTTGGAATTAAATCTGACTGTTCAATTCTCTAACGCTACAGCCAGTCATGGTGACATAAGAATTCTAGGTGTTTGGGATTCAGTTTCTGGATTCTTAAAACACTTTAGTGTTCATGGAATTGGTGATATGGATGATAGCGGTGTGGTTGAAAATTGGGAAGAATTCTTCTTTGCCTTTGATTTACTCGGTACCCCAACTCAAGCATCAACTCCAATTCGTGTTGGGGATTCAGGAGAATACGTCATCAACGTTGATATGGGATTAGATGAACTTAATTTAGTGAATGATACTGAAGAACAGTTCGTAGAGGATCTCCTAACTGCAGTTATTGAAGCAGTTGAGGAACTTGATGGCAGACAATTGTTAAACTATACCGTTGATGAAATGGATGGACTATATTACCATCTTGAAGGTTATATGTTGGATTTCAATAAATTCCTTGGTGAACGATTAGGATTCCTCTTTGGTGGTGAATCTCCACAAGACCCTCTCCCCTCTGTTGATGCTTATTATCATCCTTTCGATGATAATATGGACGAACGACGCACTTCAGACTTTGCAATCAATCTCTTTGATGCTCAGATGTATCAAAACACAACAAGTTTCATAGAAAGATTTGATGGAAGTCACTGGGGATACTGGAACGAATGGGACGAATGGGTTGAAGAATATCATCCATTACAAGCCGAAGACAATCAGACCTTACGCATCAATGACTGGATTCGAGGAATAATGAACGCTCAGGTTTTCGAGAAAGAAGATTGGGACATGAACTATGATCAATCTAAAACACTCGAGGAAAATCTAGCAACTCCCAACGCAGCTTTGGTTTATGATGGACCAGTAGATTATGTCGAAGTTGTTGAGCAAGGCTGGGATTATAACGAAAGTAGCGGTATGTATGATATACCTGTGAATTGGACTTACACCGATATCCTAATCAACGATAGCACATATCAAAATTTCGTGCCTGGTGTCGATTACGTCGCATTCTTCGAAATTGAAGCAATGCCAGAGAGTGGATTTACCTCCTACCTCACCAAGAATAATTTCATAAATATGTTTATGTTTGGTGGAAATAATGGTGGCGATGGAATGGATGCTGGTATGGGTGCTGCAGATGAACCCATGCCCCCTGAAGAAGGGCAAGGCTTCAGATTACCAGTTAGTACTGATGTAATTATACCCATGCCTGCTCGAACCCCCGATTGGGATCAAGTTGGTGGAGCAATTATCCTAATGGAAGCCTATGTTGATCAAGTAGCTGATGTAATCACAGATCCAGATTTCCTAGCATTCCTTATGAATATGCCAATGGAAGATGTCGGTGACTCCCTCACAATTCACTCATTTAGCCTTGATTTGGATTATATCAACAATGCAACTCAATTTGGTGCAGCAGCTTATACTGAACTTGACATGACCCAAGTTGATAACGATACTGGAGAAGAGGTAATTGTTACAACAGATGGTTATGTCTATACAGAGGAACACTATTACTGGAATCCAAACGGTGCTTTCGAGTGGATGAGTTCTTACACATCCTATTACCTTGAGGTTGTTGTAGAAGACTATCCTTCTGAAGAAACTACTACTGACGAACCAACAACTACTCCAACCGATGTTGAAATCAGCCCTGGTTTCGAGGTTATTTTCGTTCTTGGAAGTTTAATTGCCTTACCTATCTTCCTTCGGAAGAGAAGGTAATCTTCCTCCCTTTTTTTCTTTTTTTTTAGTATTATCTATTCCTGATTGCTTTTTCTGTCTTAAGAAAGGTAGTAATGCCAATATTTTCTCAAGCATTGATTAATTATAATCCGAAGTATCTTATTGTAGATAAGATTGGAAGGACAAAGATGGCTGATTCACCTTTATCTAATCTCCAAAATAAGATTAATCAATATAAAACAGAATTATTGATTATTTTATTCGCTGCCATCCCAACTAGTCTTTTTATTTTAATCGCATGGATTGAGGGGGACTTTTCAGTTCTTGATCATAGTTATTGGATCGGAATCATCTTCTATAATCTGGTTCTGGTTTTTGGAATCTGGTTTGCACATACCAAGCGAGTTTTGAAGATATCAGAGCGGATTCTTTATGTAGGAATTGTGATCACTCTCATTCTATATACAGCTTTTCGAGATATCGTTTTTACTGGGGATATAACACAAGGAGTTATTGAGGGAGCACGAGTGCTTTGGGAAGGAAAAAACCCTTATGTAGTAGCCGAGATTCCCCATGCAGTACCCAATATCCCTGGGGAATTCCGTCTTGGAACATATGCATATTTACCTGTTGATTTGATTTCATACTCAATTTTTTTGGGAGGATTAAAGTTACTTTTCTCTCCTTTTACTACCTTATCGCCCTTTCCCCTTCCAGGAATTAATGAAATGGGAATCCTAGTAACCAATCTCGGATTGATGTGTGTCTCAATTTATTTATTGAAAGATATTCTTGAAATCAACTGGAAAAAAGCTGCTGTCCTTGGATCATTTCTCTTTTTAATTCTCATTTGGAATAATGTCTGTCTAGCACAGACGTTTTTCATTGCAGGATGGTATTTCCATAAGCGAAAACAAACAAATTGGGTGGTATTCTTCTGGTCGTTGAGCATGCTATCAAAATACTTTGCAGGAATATTCATTGTTGCCTATCTGGTTGAATATCTTAGAAAACAAGAGTGGCTGGAAGTTATTGTGAAAAGTATGATAGCTGGTGTCTTAAGTATTCTAGTAAGTCTTCCATTTGGTATTCTAGAAGTTTTAAATTCTACAGTATTTTTCTATAATACAGAGGAACGGATTTTAGACGGATCGTTCGGTGGATCTATATTTTCAGAAGCAATACTATATTTCAATCTTGAGGATATAATTTGGTTATTCACAGTAGTGGGATTTAGTATAATCTTAATTGTTGCAATTTTAATTAAAGACCTCTTCCAAAGACTTGTAATCACAAGCTGTTTAGCTTTGTTCGTCATTACTGGCATTTCAGCACAATTTCTTACCTTAATTATCTTGATTTTAGTACTTGCGGGTCAAATTCTTCTTTTTGACGGGCAGAAACAATATAGAGCGGCTGATGAGTACACTCAAACCAGTTTGTAAAGAAATGATTACTTTTCAAAAAGGTCTGACTGCAACAGCTGTAATAGCTCCGCTAGGGGAAAGTCCGAAATACTTACCTTTCCTGTTCTACCGAGTGATTTTCCTTTATTATGACGATTTATTACTTCTAATCGGATTAATCCAATTTTATGGAGTTCCTGCATGTATACCCAGAATTGAGTTTGTTTTCGTGCATTTAATCCATTAGCTTGACATATAGACTCATATTTTTGTTTTATGTCAGCAGTTAATACGTACATACTATCAGATTGCCGCCTAAGAATACTAGCGATAGAAAACAAGACGAATTTTTGATGTAAAGGAAGATCTGTAATTAAGCTCTGTTTGATAGGAAAACTGCTAACTTGTGCTTTTCTCACATGCTCAAATGTTATCTCATTGGATTGTTCACCTTCTGCAACTTTACCTGCTCTCCATAAAAGCTCAAGTGCATACCGAGCATCACCAGAAGCATGAGCAACAATAGCGATCTCTTTAATTACTTCATTTGTATAAGTTGTAGTATTTAATCCATGTTTTGCCCTAGCTATAAGAATATCATAAAGTTGTGTAGTAGTATATCGATGGAAAACAATCATTCGCTTACTTAATGATGAATAAAGAGCAGAATCAAGATAAATGTAGAGATAGGGGCTTCGAGTAATAAAAATCAAAGAAAGAGGAAAATTAAATTCAGTCATGTTTCCTTCATTATTCCGAATTAATGCGTAAAGAATATCCTGACCCTTGGTTGTAGAAATTAAATAATCGATTTCGTCCAGACAGAGAAGAAGTTTTTGATTTCTCTCATTTAAAATTGTACCAATATAAGTAAGCAGCTCAGCTGCACTAAATCCTCTGATTGGAAAGGCAGGTACTAATTGACGAAGAATTGTAGTAAAAAGAATGCTCCAAGATCTCTGTCTTCGGCAATTGAGATGAAAAAATCGGAAAGAGGAGATATTTTCCCGGATTTTATTTCGACTATACTGCTCTAATGTGTTGCCAAATTGTTTAACAATTGTAGTTTTCCCCAAACCAACAGAACCCTGAACTACCACATGAGTTCCTAGAGTAGGAGAGGATTTGCTAAGGATAGGTTTGAAGTATTGAGCAAGAGTTGCCAACTCACCTTCTCGATGTAACAAACATTCGGGAATGAAAGAGGGTTCAAAGACTCCCTCATTTTGAAAAATTCGAGAGGGAAAATCGAAATTTTCAAATAGTTTATAGTTTGTCATCGAGAATCAATCCATTCAAACCGTAATGAACAAGTTCCTGCCAGGAGAAAATCAGAGAAGTCAAAGTCTCCAGTCATTATACTAAATGAGCTGTATAGTTGGGACTTAATATACCTCCTAAGTGTTCAATCAAATTGAGAACGGCTTTTTTTATCTATTAAGCAGAGAGCTACTCTTCAAATTATTGACCACCTTATGATACTTAATGTGAAAAACAACACAGTAGATAGAGGGGTTATTTCGTTATTTAAAATGAAAATAACTCTATATAACGAAAAATTAGGGCAATTTCACTCAAACTAGAATTTTATCACTATCATTAGCATTATTTTTTAGGATTTAGGGCTTCTCAAGAGGTAATCGAAAATGACAATTTCATTATTATCAAAGATTATTCAATGATTTTCGATTTACCTTCCATGTCCATATACAGATCTGGTTCAGCTAGGATAATCAAATGATATAGCTAATTACTGGTTTCGAGAATACAAATATACTTAAGAGGTTCATAGTTAAATTCAGATTAATTCTGTATAGGAGAAAATTTTTATGGCACAGGTTACAGAACAGAAAAAAACTAAAGCTAAAAAAGAAAAAAAGTATTTAATTATTCGATCTTATCCTGAAACGCTCTTTTTCTACCCATCAATGATTGTAGGAATTATAATCTTCTTCATTCAATTTCTCGCAGAAAGCAGTGACGGCCTCACTCCAGAAGTTCAAGCGCAATGGGGAACATTTTTCTTTGCAGTGTTTGCTTTTAACTTCCTAGTTGTTGCTTTTGACTTCGGACTTGGAAAAACAGCACTTATTGCAGCAGGATTTATTATTTTAATCCTTGTAGTGGTCTTACTGCAGCAACAAATAGGCGATGCCTTTCAAATTACATTGACACCTCCAAACATCACAATGTCAACGGACTTCTACTTGTTTTTTGACCTACTTATGATAGCACACTTTGTCTTGATGTATATTTACTCGAGAATTGATTACTGGTTAATTTCTCCCACTGAGATTTACCATCACCGTGGGATCTTGGGAGACGAAAAACGCTTTGGGAATGCCCAACATGCTCACATCGAGAAAACAACACCGGACATTTTTGAAAAAATGTTATTCCTAAGTGGGGATATTTTCATTAAACCCGAGACAGATCCACATATTTACCGGATATCCAATGTTTTTCGTGTTAACAAGAAGGAAAAAGCGATTCGTGGTATATTATCTTACGTTCCCTCTGAACGTCTAGACGTCTAGAGAGAGAAAAGACCTCCATTTCCCCTCTTTTTTTTTATCATTCAAGTGCTAGTTTTCTTGATGACGCTACTGTCGGCAATAACTTGATCAGCATCAATTACTACATAAGGTTTTAAAACCGAGTTGGACCCAATAACAGAATTAGGCCCGATTATAGCACCTAGTTTGTGATATTTTCGTCCTTTGATTTCTTGGGAAGATTTTTGAAGCTCCTCATCCCTTAAAACGTTCATTGTAGTAACGCCAGATCCGATAAGGACATTTTCACCGATAACACTATCACCGACAAATGATAACCGGCCAATCTTTACATTAGGTTGAATTACAGAATTCTTTACTTCTACTGAATATCCTATTTTGGAATTCATTCCGATACAGGAATAATTGCGGATTAAACTATTTGTCCCAATATAGGCATTTTTCCCAATAAAACAAGGGCCGACAATTTTTGCATTGTGATCAATGGTGACTCCCTTCTCAATAAGAACTAAACCTGAAATATGGGCAGAAGTGGAAATTTTAGCTGATTTATGGATTCGGGCATACTCTAATCCTTTAAATATATCTTGATTAGCTGCTAATAGATCCCACCCATAACCCACATCGATCCATTCATCCTGCCACACAGAAGCACAAACGCGTCTTTGTTCTTTCAATAAACGTGCAAGTGCTTTGGTCAATTTTTCTTCTTCGCCTAGGATTTCAAAAAATTCCCCAGGAAGAATTGATGCACCGGCAAAAATATAATTAGTATCATTATCTTTAGCAGAAGGGCCAGGAGAGATTTTTTTTATAAATCCTCGTTCATCAATATTAGCTATACCAAATTCTTGGGATTTACCGACAAGTGTAACCGAAATAGCTCCATCTGCAGCAGTATTGATAAAGGAGTTCAACAGGTGATGATAAAACATAGGAGGAGCAACAATATCTCCATAAGCAACAAGAAAGGGTTTATCTTTACTAAAATGCGTCTGTGCTGACAGAATCGCACCTTCAATTCCTTTCCTCTCCCCTTGATTCACAATTTGAATATTGAGTCCTCGAGACCGATAATCAGCGAATATTTCTTCGAGTTTCTCCCCCTGATGACCAGTAACAATAACAAATTCATCTACTCCTGTTTCAAGTAAACCCTCGAGAACATACTCGATTACATATTTTCCATGGATACGCAGCATGGTTTTCGGACAATACTTAGAAAGAGGAAGCATTTCCTTCCCAACCCCGCCAGTGAGTACTAGTGCTTTCATCATTTACTTTCACTGTGATTAATTGACTTGATTCAGAATTAAGATGTATTAAGAGAGAATATTCCTTCTACATCTAGATTTCCCATAGTTAAATTAATGTAGGTCAAAATGATAATTAAGATTGTTCTTTTTAAACTCTTCTCCATCTTTCTCTTTGACTAAAATAATGCGATGTGGAAGCAATAAATGAGTAGCCATCCAAAACCAGCCATGCTACACTGGGTAGACAAGCTAACAGACGATTTAATCACTCACTG
Organism: Candidatus Hodarchaeota archaeon; assembly: GCA_016840035.1. Classification (GTDB taxonomy): domain Archaea; phylum Asgardarchaeota; class Heimdallarchaeia; order Hodarchaeales; family Hodarchaeaceae; genus Hodarchaeum. The sequence continues at coordinate 10,197 of JAEOTC010000219.1, forward strand.
GCCTGATAACAAAGAATTTCATTGCAATTGTGGGATTTCAGTCTCGGGCAGACAGCATGTCGGTCGATTACGCGGAGAAATTGTATTAACCAATGCAGTAGTCGAAGAACTGAAACGAAAAGGTTTCTCTGCAACACATTACTTAATTTTATACACCTCAGATCCGTGGAAAGGGAAAGATGCACAGTTAAATGCATTCAAAGACACCAAAGAGGCAAAAAAGTACATTAACTGGCGTTTAGTTGATGTTCCTGATCCCACGGGAAAACATGCCTCATGGATTGACTATTATTGGAAAGCATTTGGAAAACCTCTACCTAAATTTGGAAAAAATGTTCAAATCATTCGTACTCATGAATTCTATCAAACAGAAGAGATGAAAACTACCATTATTGCTTTAATCCAACAGAAGGATAAAGTACGCACTATACTTAACAAATATCGCGCAGAAAATCCGTTTCCTGAAGATTGGATTCCTTTCAACCCATTATGTAACAAATGTCACCGAATTGGGACAACTACTGCACTAGAAGTTGATCTTGAGAAATATAAAATCCGCTATTCATGCTCGGAATGTGAGGATGAAGATTGGTCAGATATGAGATTAGGGAAGCTAACCTGGAGACTTGAGTGGTTAGCCATCTGGTATACATTGAATATTCACTTCGAACCTTACGGAAAGGATCATGCTACTCCAGGTGGATCACGAGATAGTTGTATTGAAGTTTTAGAAACGGTATTAGACCATCCGGGTCCTTATGGGTTTTGGAATGAATGGGTTGGGTATTCAGAAGGACGAACCGATCATGGGGATATGACAAGTTCAGGATTCATCGGATTTACACCAACCACATGGTTAAAATATGCTGAGCCACAAATTTTACGCTACCTGTATTTGAAACCCCCTCCTAGACGGAGAATCGTATTAGGATTAGACAAATTACCGTCGTATATATCTGAATATGACAAAGCGGAACGGATCTATCATAATATTGAATCGTTTGACGATCCATCGGAACTCCACACCATTCGGAGAAGCTACGAAATTGCCCACTTCAATAAAGTTCCGAAATATATTGGATTCCAATTAGATATCAATCATGCCATTATTCTAGGACAACTAGTTGAAGAAGGGAAAATAGGTACACGGAAAGCGATTGATAAACTTCTCGCCACAGGTATCTTATCGAAAAAGCCTACAGCTGCGGTGAAAACACATATCCAATCACGTCTTACATTAGCTCGAAATTGGATAAAGGACTGTGCGCCACCACACTTACATATTGATATTCCAGACGAAATTCCCGCAGGTATCATAGACGATATCGATCCTGATATGCAAATGATAGTGATAGCCTTAGCAGAAACTCTAAAGACAATTTCTTGGAAACAAGAAGAAATCAAAACAGCCATGATGGATCTAAAAACTGAATTCAAACTTTCTCGTAAGAAAATGACTGCATTCTTTGGTGTATTATATCAAATCTTCTTGGGAACTTCTCGGGGACCAAGATTTGCACCTTTCATTGCTGCATTAGAACAAGATTGGGTTATTGAGCGTTTATATCAAGTGAAGAACAAGTAAATCGAGGACTGAATTTGCCAGAAGAGAATCAGGTTGATAGTAAAGAACAAAAAATTACTTATCAACCATTAAACATACTAAATATTATCATTGCCTTGCTAATCCCCGTAACTGTTGGGTATTTGAGTGTAGTTTTAATTACAAATGTCTTTACATTTATTTCTAGAGAGATTTGGTCACTACAAGTTGTATGGCCTGATGTACTATTTCTAGGTGGCTTTCTTGGAGGTTTATTCGGAGGAATTATAGCCATTACAGAAGTAGTGTTACTTCATTTTAAAGATTATAGAGTAGCTCCTGGAGAAGCAATACCTTCAGATTTATATTATATTGGAGTCCTCATAGTATTCACTTATGTGTTAGAGTTCCTTTCTGAAAATCAAGTTATGCAAATTATACTCTTTTTCTTGGAAGTGAGCTTTTTCTTCGTTTTAGGACGGAATATGAGTAAATTATCCCTAGAAACCCGCGTAAGTGTGAAACCTAAACCTACTATAAATAATGAAAGTAAAATAACTCCAGAATCTCAAATAGACCAAACAGAAACAGAATAAGGAAATTTTACTAAACATATGTTACAAACAGAAAGGTGAAATGATCGAAAGGTTTTTTTTCTAGAAGTACCTATGAGATCAGATTGAAATAATGTAATTCGAAGAGGAAAGTTCTTTGATTTTCCTTTAAATCCAGTAGTTGAAAAATGGTTTGAACTTTTATGCAATTTAGAACTTTTGGTTGGATCGCACGGCAAAATCCACACATTCGCGTGACAGAAACTGAAATCATTGATGATAAACGGTTTATGTTCAGCGGATTACAAGGAAAGTCAGTAGAAACACCCGTTAATGAACGAAAAGAGTGGTTTAAGAAGGGTGAGCTGTGGCCAACGTTAATTTTAGTAGAAAAAGCATGGGATGAGGAAACAGGAGCTAGAACAGAGCATTCGTTTGTTCGAATTTTCCGCCATGAGGATGGAGCTATCCTAGATATCCTCGTAACATTAAGTCTTGACACAGCCACACTTATTGCACACGAATTTAGTGTCCCCTTATTTAGTGTCACCTGTTCACGAAAAGGAACCCGGGGAACAGCACAACGTATTCATATGGATATTCTATAAGAACTACGATATCCAACGAATACCTTTAAACATCATTGTTTATTCTTCACGTAGGAGTGTAGTAAACTTCGAAATCGTATTAATTACACGCACGAATCCCACAGCATCGATATAGAGGATTCGAATGTGGGAAGGATCATCATTGATACCATGCGTATCAATGAAAATATCTAGCCCCGTTACATCGGGTTGAAGTTTCTCTGTAGGTACAGATAGTGCCAAAGTCTTTTGACACACTGTACAGGGTTCAGTTCGTAAGCGTAGAGTTTCTGACATTGTTTTCATTCCTTCTCATTATCATCTAAAAAATCTGCTTCAAA
>JAEOTC010000220.1 GCA_016840035.1 Candidatus Hodarchaeota archaeon
CAAATATGGAAAATCATGAATTCCGATATCGATTTTAACTTCTGTGGGAGCAACAAGAGATCCATTAACTGGTGTAAATTCTCCTGCAACATAGAATTGTAGAGTAAACATCCCATCAACAGTTGATACCTTAAATAGATGAACTGTTGTATTAGACTCGGTTGAAGTTGAATAATCAATCGGTAGAAACTCCATATCTTCAAAACTCAGTTTTTGCAATGATTCATCAACAGATTTATTATAAACTCCATCTGAGTCTACATCTATGTATTCTGTGATACTTTTGAATTTAATAGTGAATTCTAATTCGGTTTCTGTATTACCAACTTCCGATTCATATTCTAGTTTGAATTTTGGGTTATCGTCAACCGTGAATTTTACTTTTATTTCGTCTTTGTTTTCGCCAGATTTTAATTGAGTCTTAATTTGAACAGAATATTCTTCTACTTCGATTTCGACCTCTCGTTCATTTTTTTCTTCAATTTCATCCTCAACTTCATCATCATCTGAGTCTTCAATTTCATCTTCCTCATCCTCGACCTCTGAGGTTTCCATTTCACTGAGATCGTCGCTTTCGTCATCTTCTGCAGCTATCATACCTGTGAATCCTGTGGCAGGTAGAATAGCAGCAAAAATTATCCCTAAAAGAAGGGGTATTGCTAGGAAGGCAATTAAATGCCTTTTCATATAACTAAATATTGTTATCATAGTGTATCACCGTTAAGAGTTGATATCTGAATTACTCAGAAGAGAGGGGTGGTATATAGATTGGCTTAAAATTTTCTGTAAAAGCAGAGGAAATCCATTTTTCAACCTCAAGAATGGGATGAATACGTTATTCGTAATAACGATGGGTGTATCAATTCTACCAAGAGTCTCAAGGGGCACGAATAGTAAAAATAAAGTAAAATTTGACCTTGATATCTACCCAGAGGGATATATGCACTAAAAATAGGAAATATAGGCTGAAAAATCTACTAAAAACAATTATTTCTCTTTCAACCTAGCTTTAGTGTATTCTACCAAACCTCCAGCTTTGAAAATCAGAAGAGCCTGATCATCAAGCTTTGGAAAAGAGAATATTTCTTTATCGATTTTAATTTCCCCTTTATCAAAATCTACATCAATTTTGATCATTTCTGAAAGAATTCTTTCCTTATTCTTCAGTACAAATTGAGAACATTCAGGTGATATTACCAGAGGAAGTGCTTGATTGATAGCATTTCGGAAATAAATACGAGCAAATGATCCTGCAATAATACAGCTAATTCCAGATGCTTGTAAACAGGTAACAGCTTGTTCTCTACTGCTTCCAGCACCGAAATTATTTCCAGCTACGATTATATCTCCTTTTTCAACCTTTTTAACGAACTCTGGGTCATAATCTTCCATGGCATGTTTGGCCATTTCCTCTGGAGAAAGTGGTTCATAAGTATAACGCCCTGGAAAGATCACATCGGTGTTAATATCATCCTCAGCGAAGATCCATAATTTTTGACTTGTAAAACGCATTTTTCATTCCTCCTCTGCAGTTATATAACCCGCCAACGCGGACTTTGCTACAGTAGCTGGACTAGCCAAATAAATACCAGTGTTTTCTTTACTTCCCATGCGACCTTTGAAATTTCTGTTTGCAGATGATATTGCTTTTTCTCCAGCCGCTATACATCCACCATATGCTCCTAAACAGGGACCACAGGCGGGAACTCCAATCTGACCTCCTGCTGCTATAAGTGTTTCAATTATCCCTTTTCGTGTGGCTTGAAGTAAGACATCCTGAGAGGCAGGATAAACCAACAATCGAACCCCAGGGGGGATTGTCTTATCCTTCAAGATTTCAGCTGCAATCTCCAAATCATCTAACCGTCCATTTGTGCAAGTACCAATTAATGCTACATCTATGTAAGTTTTCTCTAAATCTTCGATTGGTACCACATTATCAACTTTATGAGGTTTAGCAATACGAGGTGTTAAACTTGAGATGTCAAGTTCTAGTGTTTTAACATATCGTGCGTCTTCATCTGCAGTCATACGATCGTACTTAAATCCAAACTGTTTATTCCATTCATCGGTAACATTATCCACTGGGAATATTCCACTCTTTGCTCCCATTTCTGCGGTGAGATTGCTTAATGTCATTCGCTCACTTATAGAAAGTGTCTTGACTGCGGATCCATAAAATTCAACCGAATTATAGGTAGCTCCTGCAGCAGTAACTTGTCTAATAATATCTAAAATTATATCCTTTGCATAGACTCCCTTAGGTAACGAACCATTTAATATGATCTTAATAGACTCTGGAACCTTCAACCAAGTCTCCCCAATTGCCCAGACTGAAGCAGTTTCTGTTCTACCGATTGGAATACCAGCTGCACCGAATGCCCCATGAGTTGTAGTATGACTATCACTGCCAAGAATAACTACATTAGGGGGTACATGTCCTTTTGCTGGTAAAACTTCATGACAGATGCCCGTACCACCCTCATAGAAGTGTTTTATCTGTTGATCCTTTACAAACTGTCTAATAACTTTGTGATTATCTGCTTTCACGGCATCAGGAGGAGGAACAGCATGATCCAATGCGATAAAGATCCTTTCTGGATCCCATACTTTTCCCTCTGACCCCACAATCTTGTGAAAGGTTTTAGAGATTGCAGCTGAGTTATCATGTGATAAAATTCTGTGAGGCGATACAAAAACGATTTCATTTTCGATTACACCTTCTGATTCTTTTCCCGAAGCCCTAGCTAGTATTTTTTGGATAAGGGTTTGACCAACCATAATCTTACCTCAGAAAAAGATAAGAAAACGAGAGAAGTTTAAGTATTTAGGTTAAACCGTGAAACAGTCTCTGAGAGGTGATCAGCCAATTCAGTTAAATTTTCAGCTGAAGAGGCCATCTGGTTCATCGCTGCTGTTTGTTCTTCTGTAGCAGCTGCAACCTGCTCGCTAGAAGCGCTAAACTCTTCAGACTGTGCGGAAAAACCCTGTAATGTTTCATGTAATGTAGAGATATTCCCACCAATGTTTGTAACCATTCTATCTGTGAGATCTGAAATATCTGAAGCATTTGATCTTGTTTCTTCAGCAAGTCTTCTTACATTATCAGCAACAACTGCAAAACCCCGCCCAAATTCTCCTGCTCGTGCTGCTTCAATAGCTGCATTCAGAGCTAGGATATTTGTCTGACTTGCAATGTCCTCAATTATTTGTAAGGTCGTTTCAACGTCCGCTAATGTTTGATCAACTATGTCAGATATTCTCTTTATGTCTTCCATTGTTCTTACCGATAATTCAGACTGATTTGCTGCCCCACGACTGATTTGTTGGATGGTAGCTGCAATTTCCTCTGATAACGCATTGACTTCTGAGGATGTTGATGCAAGTTCTTCTGATGAAGCTGCTATTCGTGGAGCAGAATTTAGGACTGTTTCAATAATTTTAATTAAATAGTTCATTATATCATTTACTAGGAGCGCGATAGGTCCGAAAACGGAATCACCAAGAGTTTCTTGAGCATTTAATCGCACAGAGAAGTCATTATTCTCGATTTTATCTTTAAGATCTTGAAATTCATTCAAAAACCGTTCCGTTAAGGCAAAGATGGCATTTACTGTACCTATCATGACTAAACAGATTATGACAATGGGTGTAATAGATTCAACACTCAGGATAAATCTTTCTGCAGACATTGCAGTAACAATCATTGCAACTGAAGCGACACCCTGGACTATAATAATGATATGAAAAGATAATTTCAATCGATAATCATTTTTTCCAAGTTTTATGTATGCACTCCCCAATGTAATAGCAGAAACGGTTATTAGGATTGCAAAAAATGCCAACCAGTCAACAAAATCTATTGCTAAGTATTTTCCTGAACTTGCAGCCATAACTAAGATGAGAAAGTAATAGGGAAGAATCAAGATCTCCAGATAATGAAACCATTTCTTATTTTTGATGAAATTCACTGTTCTTTCATACATTCTTAGAGTCACCAAATATTGATATTAGTTTAATGTCACTGTTTCTAAATAAAGATAGGGAAATAACAGAAAAAAAGGAATAATTTTCACCATTTTTTCTTAAAGTTGAAATTTGGTTATGGCTACATTCAAATCTTCGCTTAATCGACTAAGTTCTTGGGCAGCACTTGTCATTTGATGCATGGAAGCTGTCTGTTCTTCGGTTGCAGCAGCAACTTGCTCACTAGATGCACTGAATTCTTCGGATTGTGCAGCGAAACTTTGTAAGGTTTCCTGTAAGGTGACTACACTCCCACCAATGTTTTTAACGATGTCATCAGTTAATTCACTGATTCCTGACGCATTTTCCTTTGTTTCTTCTGCTAATCGACGGACATTGTCCGAGACAACTGCAAAACCCCTTCCATATTCCCCGGCCCGTGCAGCCTCAATTGCTGCATTTAAAGCTAAGATATTAGTTTGGCTGGCTATGTCTTCAATGACTTGCATTGATTCCTCGATATTTTGCAATGTTTGATCCACTGCTTTTGACATTGCTTGTACATTCTCTATTCCATGACTGGCTAAATCTGACTGACTTGAGGCACCACGACTGATTTGTTGAATTGTTGCTGCAATTTCTTCTGATAGGGCATTAACTTCTGTGGCAGTGGTTGCGAGTTCCTCTGAAGAGGAAGATAGATTTTCTGATGCTTTCTGTGATTCAGATATAATTCTTGAAATATTTTCAGCCATATTCGTAAGTGCTTCCTCAACCATGCCGAATTCAGTTCCATAAGCAACTAACCCTTCATTTTTCACTGTTAAACTTCCTTGATCTATCTGATTTAGTCTTTTCTGCAAAGAGGTGAGAGGAGTCTGAACTGATCTAATTGTATAAATTACTAAGAAAACGGCGAATGAACCAATAATCGAGTAGATAATGAGAGTTATTGCTAACGTTTCTCCAGCCATCCTTGTTATTGCAGATGATAATCCGATTGCTGTTGCACTTAACGAGAAGCATAATGAAATTCTAAAGTAGATACTCTGCTTGAAGATTAGACGTAGTCCGATTGAGAATACCACACCAATTCCGATGTTCATAATTAAACTTGTCTCCGTTGGTGTCGTTGATTCCATAATTTCGGCTGGTAAAACATTTGTTAGAATGATAGCAAAAATACCTAAGGTTACAGATACAACAAAGAATGTTGACAGGGTTTTTACGTAATTTGGGTCGTTGAATACATTTATTTTTTCTTTTGTTTCGAGCATACATTTCCACCCTTATTCGAGCTTGAGGGGAATTCGGTAAAAGAGTAATAACAATCATATAATATATGGGTGAGGGAAAGAAAAGGGGAAAATTTGGAAAAATTTGTTAATGTTTAACTGTAAAAGAGTGATGGAGATGTTCAACTATTATCTACAGTCATTGAACTCATTCGGTTCTTGAGGTGAATGAACTTAATCCACGAAGAGTTAACTCTAATACTTTAGTCCGCCCTTTTTGATTCTCTCGAATATAACCAATCGTCGTGAGCTGTTTGATTCGTTTTCTAGTAGTTGGCCTACTGATACCAAGTTGATTCGCAACCTGTGTATATGAAGGTTGAACTCCTTGACTATTATTTGTATAAATAAATCTGATAATATCGAGTAAGTGTAATGGAATTTCAGCCAAAATTCTTGTTTCAACCATCTCAGTCTCTTTCTCTAATAGTGCTAGCTGGTGCGATGTTACCGTCTGTTCATCAAGCGAGAGTATAACGACCAGATTTAGGAATATGGCTATCTCTCTAGCCTTGTATATAAATTTGAGTGTTTCTTCAAATCCAAATTTCGCAATTAGAAAGTCTACTCGTTCTATCAAAGTAACACTTTTGGGAGGTAATGCTTTCATTCTAATTTCAATTTTATGAAATAACGAATCATAATTATCACCCAACCCTGTTTCAGCTAACCAGATATATTCGTAAGATGCATCAAAAATTTCCCTATACTCATCTTCTGGGGTTCTAGACATAACTAAACCTGAATATCCAATTCTTAGCAAATCTGCGAATACTTCACGTGAGAGAATCGGATCTGCCTCTTTAACCAGGTAAACCACCTGATCTTCAATTTTAAATTTTAAAAGTTCTTGTTTCATCTTGTTTTCTAATGTCTTCGATTTAGTGACATCTCGCCAGATACTCCCAACCATATATCCAGATTGACTTTTAATAGGAAAAACATTGATTTGTACGTACTTCTGAGTGCCATCTCTTTGCATGATCTCGGTATCAATTGGCCTGGTAACCCACTCAGCACCCCCCACCATCAAGATATTCTTAAGACCATTAATGATGAGATTAAGAGACTCAGAATTTCGAAGATATTCAGGCATAAGACCATCATAAATCTCCCAGAAACTTGTACCAAAAGCTTGCTCATTTGATATACCAGTTAATTTTTCAATTGCTGCGTTCCATTCAACTATGCTCCCTTCTTCATCAATTAAGATTATTCCATCCCGAGAATAATCGATAATACTTCGTGCTTTCTTTTCACTTTCTCGAATAGCAGATTCTACTTCTTTGAATTTAGTAACATCTGTGACAGAAACAAAAATTTTAGACAAAGAGTCCTCAAATCCAGGGACAACGAATATCTTAATGATTGTTTGAATTTTTTTCCCTGTGATTGTATACATCTCTCTTTCTCGTTCAATTACAGTTTCACCTTTAAGGAGATCAATAAAATCCTCACGAAAAGTAGCTAACTGGTCACCAAAAATTGAAATCTTATTCTGAAGAAGTTCCTCCTTACTCTTTGCCTCAAATAGTTCCAAAGTAGCAGTATTGACATTTGTTACTTTTGTACTCTCTGCAATTAGGTAGGGATTTTCTTCCAGATACTTACGAATATCTCTAATCCCTTCTTCTCTCAACTTCATTACAAGCTTTTTCCCTTCGGAAAGATCGATTTCTCTCATAGATACAGGTGAATCTTCGAAGAGTCTTCTAAATCGGATTTCACTATCGATTAAGGCTTTTTCCGCATCTTTGATTATTGATATGTCAGTTATCGAAATTAATACCTTTGCTAACGTTTCTTCAAATCCCGGCACAACTAATGCCGTAAGAAGTACATCTTTCTTTCTTCCCTTTAGGCTATATGCAACTGTCTCCTCTTCAAATCGTTTATTCCCTGATAAAAGCGCAAATAATAAGTTAGCAAAGCCAGAATGTTGGTCACTTCTAACCTGGGTGAACTTAGGTTGTTGGAAATCTTCTATCGTATCTGCTTCATATAAATCCAAAGCGGAACGATTTATGTTTACGAATTTAGCTTTACTCGTTAATTTATCTAACTCACCTGGATTACTTTCAATAAAATCATAAATATTGTAAATACTTGTCTTTTCCAGATGGTTACCGTATGTTTTTACTTCAGAGAAGTCAACTTCGAGAAGAGCTGTCGGTGAATCTTGAAATAATCTTCTGAATTTCGCTTCACTAGTAACCAACTCTTCTTCGATCTTTTTCTTCTCTTTAATTTCCACTAATATTTCTTTTATTGTTTCCTTCATATCTTTTGGAATATCCTCTCTTTCCAAGAGATTTTCAAGATTCTTCATTTGGAACATATTATAGTATTAGTTCATAGTTTAAAACCATTACAAATGAAGCTTCGGTATTAAGAAGAAAAGAAGAGATTTCTACTGGTATTTTATTCCCAATTCAATGGATTTTGATTCTTTTTCCAGTAAACGCAAATATCGAGATTTTATGGCACTCGAATTCACTGAAATTAGTATAATTATTGATTTCAAATGTGCTATCTCACGTAGATTGTATACAAAATTAAGAGTATCTTCAAAACCATTTCTTGCGATTAGATTTTCCAATCTATCAACAAAAATGAAGTTACTTCCATCCAATCCGTTCATTATTGACCCGAATGTCTTGTAGAACATTGAAGGTACAATATCCTGTGATATTCTATGTTCTTCTTGGAGGTCTACAAGTTCAGCAAATCTCTCTTTGATATCTTCCTTTGTCTCTTTCGATATTATAATACCTTTATATCCCAAATATATCAATTCATTAAGAAGCAGGTAAGAAATAGTTGAACCTAGATCTGTCACAAGATATAAATCTCCTGCTTTCAGGTTAAAATTCTTATATTGACAGATTTCCGGTTTTTTTTCAAGTTCAATTGGAGCTGAAGACTTAATTGATGTAAAAATATAGGAGCTTTCCATTCAGACACCTGGTAATAGAGACATAATCCTCTGTATGTAACAGATGTTCAAATATAAAATAAGGATAAGGAAAAAAATAGGGCAAAATACCAGAGAATATCTCCAAAAGTGAGAATTATTTCTCTTTCATATAGGGTTCAATGATTCGATTTGAAAATTATTCATGGGCTAGACTAGTTAGCAAGTATTCGATAAAGGGACTATCTCGATTGAAAGCTTCAAAGTTTTCTTGAATAATGAATGATATTGGTTTCTTTTGTAGAATTCGTCCTTTAGGTATTCTTGGAATGCGATTTACAATAGCTAAAATCTTAGTATCTCCATTTGTTTTTAATCCATGTATCTGACGAATATACTGGGGTGTAAGATTTGACTTCATAACCAAAATATCATAGGAAACACTCTCAGTCCAGGTATCAATGCTATTTCGAAGACCATCAATCGTGGTACAAAGATAGGAATAAATCTCTCTTGATTGAAGAATTTTACGCAAATTTTCGAATTGTTGTTCATTGTCACTGAGAACGAGGAGTTTCTTTTGTTCTTGTTTTAAAGCACTCGCTTTGAGGTCTTTCAACAATCGATAAAGGACATCATGGAGCTTTCCCTCTAATATTTCATCTTGGATAACTGATGAAATGACCTCTTCTAAGCTAGAAATTTTTCTAATCGAACGTTTTAAAACATCTGGAGTTGCATCGGAGAATAATTGCATACCTCTCCAGTACAATTCCTCAATTGGGATATTACCCTCCATCGCATTCATAAACAAATTTTGGAACTGCTCTCTTTGGATATCCTCAAGGAGGTCCTTATCAGTGAGAAAGCTGTTAATCTCACGTGTAAAGGAATTTGTTTCTAAAGACCAATCAAATAATAGATCTTCCATAGTACTAAGGTATTTATCGGAGAATTTTGTCCCAATAAACTGTAACATCAGTTTAACTGAAAAAGGTTGGAGTTTTTCTGTTCCACCAGCTAATATTGCAGCAACAATGATTTCTCCAATCGATTCAAAATACAATTCGTCATTTCCGAGCTTTAAATACTCAACCGATTGATTTTTTGAACTAAGAGTTTCTGCAAAGTTCGCTAGACCAGCTACAAGACCTGAAAATAATAAATCATCAATTTTATAATCCGAGAAGTCCGCATGATAGTGATAATGACACAATCCAATTTTGGAAATTATCCAGAGATTCTTGATTATCATTATTGCTGACCTTTCTTTGGATTTTTGTAGTAAATTATATTGGTTTTTTCTTATATATACGATTACGGGTATCGATAATCTCAAATTTGTGTTTAATTGATTGAGGTAATACCTCACATCTACCTAACACTAAGTATCCGTCAGGTTTCAACGCGGAGTAGAACTGCTTAAAGAATATTTCACTTTGTGGGCGTGAAAAGTAAATCAATACGTTTCGACATAGAATAATATCAAAATCACGTCCAGGTGGTGAAGTTCTAAGATCATGTTGCTTAAATGTCACCATATTCCTTATTCGTGAAGATAGTTGATAAAGATCAGAATCACTGATAGGAGAAAAATACTTGGTTATTTTCGAGTTGTCTAGTTCCTCCAAAGATTTATCAGAATATATTCCTTTAATTGCTTGTTGAAGTAATCCCTGATTGATATCAGTAGCAAGAATATATGGTTTTAAAAAAGTGGTTCTTGATCGTAATTCATCTAAGAGAATTGCAATGCTATAGGGTTCGGGACCGATTGCACACCCCGCGCTCCAGACACGGAAAGTATTCTTTCTATCAATGATCCGGGGAAAAATCTCTTTTCCTAAAACCATAAATAACTCGTGATCCCGAAAGAAACGAGTTACATTGATTGAAAAATTATCCATTAAGAGTTTAAATTCAGTAGAAGAATTTAATAATAAATTATAATAGCCTTTGTAGGTATTTTTATTTACACGTTTCATTCTAGCATGTAATCTTCGAAGAAAATGATTTTGTTTATATGCTTGATAATTAATATCTCGACTCGATAATAAATCATATATTAAGGTCAAATTCTTCTCATCCGTCGGCGTGTTGAGACTAGATTCAAATTCTGGGGGAAGAACAACGAGAGGTTTCCTTTTTTTCTTTTTTGCAGTCGAAGGAGCTGTTGAAAAGTCTTTCAATGTCTTTTTCCGTCTTATTAGAGGAATAAATGTTTTATCCTCTTCATGAATTGCCCTTCCTTTTTCTAGCCATTGCAGGACAGATTCGAAGAGTTTAGGATCGGTTTTAAGAGAGCTCAATAGTTCAGAATAACTCTTTAATCCCATCCTCCTAGTTTGAGATCTCAGTCGAAGAAGTATACGCTTTTCATCTTTTGAGGTAAATTCAAATTTTTTCTCTCGGAGGAATTCAATTATTTCTCTTTTACCTCTATCTGATTCCAAATTAATTGAAAACTTGTCGTACGTAATTTGCATTGCTTCCTGACTTCATGGTTTAATTTACTCTGTTAGAGAATAAGTGAAGTTCCACCTGTTGGTGTGACTATTAATTCATAATCTTTCACGATGAATTTCACATTCATACCCCGATCGCCCCCTGTAAACTCTTTCACTAGGGGGATACTATGCTTTTTCAAGTTAATTTTTGTGGCACGAACATTTTCTTTCCCAATGTCTAAGGTATCTGAAGATTTCCCAAACATCTTCGCTCCACCAACCATTTTTGCTTCATATGTCTTTGGTTGAAAACCAAGATTTCTTAATTTGTCTATCATACAGGGAATTGCTTTGTCCGAATATTTTGCAGGTAAAATTTTCTTTATTGGTTTTTTCTTCTGTTTTCTCTTATGGAATTCGGGTAACATAATATGTGCCATAATCGCACATCTACTTTCACCAAATAGATGCTTTGGATATATAACGAGGCCGACACACGATCCTAATGCAGGTATCTTTAGGTGATCTGTAGCATAACCAATGACAATCTGACTGATATCAACATAGACTGAATTAAATCTCAAATCGTTCTTTGATTCGTCAGGAAGAGATAATTTCTTTGTCATTGAAACACATCTAGAGCTCAGCATCTACTGTACGATCTAATACATCTCTTCGGAAAACAAGGATTTCATGAATGCGTCAAATGTATCACTTTCAGGAACAATCGCTAAATCTACGGCAATATTACGTTCTGAAGTGAAAATATCACACTCTACTACAAGAACTGTTGAAGGATCTTGATTTAATTCCTTTAATTCATATTTCTCAAGTGATTCAATCGTTCCAATCCTAAATTCAGGGGGAGAAGGAAAGGAATTAGCTTTCAAAAAGTAATTTAAGGCTTCCAAATATTTCAACAGCAAGATGGATCCAGTCTCTTTAATTAATGATAAATATAAAGGTGATAATTCAGAAAGTTTTGATTGAACAAGATCTGGAGCAGAAGTAGTCATTAGATTAATGATTTTAGCTACACTAAGTTTGTCAAAAAAGACAAGAAGTGTATACTTCAAATCGCTCACCGTTTTTAATGAAATGATTGCCAGTTCTTGATCGGAGGGCATTTTTACTAAAGTGTGGATGGAATCTACACTATCAAGAGCAACATTAGGAATGCTCATATAGGTTGAACGGTTTAAAAATTGAGTTAAAGCTGTAGCAGCTTGACCAGCGCCAATATTTCCTACCTCCTGTAACGCATCAAGGTGGAAGTCTGACAATTTCTCAAAGTTATATTTTTCTTCATTATGCATTTATCGAAGTCTCCAAAAAATTCATGGGATCAAGTATTAACACAACTTGTCCTCCCTCTAAAACAGTAGCCCCAGAAAAAGTTCCTAATTGACTAAGAAAATCATTTATGGGTTTGATTACAACGTCTCTTTCTCCAAGTAATTCATTCACAAGAAAACCTAAGCTTCGAGCTCCTTTACGCCATAGTACAATATTATTTTTCTCCACTACCCGATTACCCTTAATAGATGATTGCAGAAATGATGAACTTGTTTCTAAGGACCTATAGTTCAATAAACTCGTTAAATCAATAACTGGAACAGGTGCATTGTCAACAATTATAGTTTTACTATCAGTTTCTGAATCTTGAAGAATCTTTTCTGCTGGTACTGTTAAAATTTGTTCAATATTCGCCATAGGAATTGCTAATCTCTGTTCTTGAATACTAAGCATCAATACCTTGGTAATTGCTACTGAAATTGGAATTATTAAACGAATTGAGGTAAATATTCCCGGTTCAGAATCAATTTCGATATTTCCTCCAATTTCATCGATAATTTGTTTAACAATATTTAGTCCAACCCCTCTTCCTGAAATTTCTGTGGTTTTCAAGGCAGTTGAGATACTATGAGAGAAAATGTAGGAATGTATTTCTTCCCTAGATAATTGAGCTTTTGAAGAGGAAAGTCCAAGATTCTTAATTTTTTCCTGGATTTTATCATAATTCAATCCACGTCCATCATCCTTAATCTCGATTACAATATCTGATCGCTCATGGCTAATATTAAGTCTGATGGTTCCTCTTTCATCTTTATTCTTTTTCATTCGATCAGAAGGTGATTCAATTCCGTGATCGACTGCATTTCTTAGCAGGTGTGTTAGAGGATTAGTTAATTGTTCAATAACTGAACGATCTACACCAATGTGTTTACCAGAAATAATCAAATCAACTTTCTTACCGTTATCCTGTGCTAAGTCACGTACCATTCTTGGAAAGCGCGTAAGAATGGTTTCTAAGGGTACGAGTCGCATTTTTATAACTAAATCTTGGATATCTGAAATAGTCCGTTCATAACTAGCTAAATTTTCCTTAAAAGATCTAGAATAGGCTTGTTGTTCACCTATCTCTCTAATGAATTGTCCACTTATTACTAATTCACCTAATAGCTGAATTATTCTATCTAAATCCTTTAACCCAACTCTCACATTCAAAGGTTCTTGGCTATCAGCCATAATGCTTGGTTTTTCAACAGTACTAACTGAATCCAATAGTCGAGACATATTCGCAGACATTACATCTTGAGTTTCCTCGATGATCTGTGTTATTGCCTCCTCATCTTCTTGAGTAGTTAACTCCACAAATAATTCCTTGAACGTAGTACCCGCTTGAATTTCTTCCATCGGAGGAACAGTACGTTCAATTGTCGCTTTCTTTTGTAGTTTCTTTAGGAGAACTAAACTTCGTGCACTTATAACCTTACAATCAGGACTGAAAAGTATCTTAATTCCAAACTTATTTCCAAGATTAACAATGAAATCATCGAAAGAAGCTAATTGTTGAGTCAATTGATCAAACCTAAGTAATTCTGGGGTTTTTCCACCACGTAATGAATTTGCAAGGTTTTGTATCTCATCACAGTACTGGAATAGGAGTGCAACAACTTTTTCGACTCCGCCACTATCAATAGTATTCAATAAGTTCTCCATACTATGGGTAAGAGAGCTAAGTTGTGGATATCCTGATAAAGAAAAGAGTCCTTTTAAGCTGTGTAATGTGTGAAGAATGTTATCAGATTTCGCATTAGGATTCTTTTCTAGTTCCAATAAACCTGAATTTAACTCCTCAACACGCTCAGTAAGTTCTTGGAGCATAACTTCTTGGAATTCTTCTGTTTCAAAATCTTCCATTCATCTGAACCTTCAATTTAATGTTCTACTCAATTCTAAGAATAATTTTGAAGATTAAAGCAACACATTCTCAATTGCTTGAACTAATTGATCTACCTTGAATGGTTTAATAACGAAATCCTTAGCTCCAATTTTTAGGGCTTGTCGCACAAGTGGTTCATGCCCAAGAGCTGTGACTACGACAAAATTGGCTTTTGGATCAATAGCCATTATTTCTTTCATTGCTAAAAGACCATTCATTTTTGGCATAACAATATCCATTGTCACGACATCTGGTTTAAAGTTCTTGTACTGTTCGATTGCTTCAGCGCCTGTTTCAGCTTCCGCGACAACAGTATGTCCGTGTTTCTTCAAAATTTTACTTATCATTAGACGTAGGTATTTTGAATCGTCTACAATTAGGACAGTAGCCATGTTTCTAATCCTCTTTTTTTATTTGGTTTTATTAGTAATTTTATCATTATTCGGAGATTTCAATATTTCTCCAGTTAAAGTTTTCTCTATAAACTCATTCTCAATTATAAAAACTGAAGATGAGTCCTTTTCATCAATGAATTGTTGCTGACAACATTTAATTCCCTCTGAAAATATATCGATTCCCTCTAATGAATGAAAATCGCTTTTAAACGCCGTTATTACCGCTTCCAAGCTTTCTACGGGTATTTGGTAAGTTTCGTCCTCAATTTTAACTGTAAAGAAATCCACCTCTTCGTCATAGTTTGTTATTCCAGGTGTTTTCATCATCAAAGATTGAAGATCAATTACACAAATTTCCTCTTCACCTAAAGTGGCCTTCTTAATATGAGGAGGAAGATCAGCTCTTGACTTTTTAATCTTAACAGAAGAACTAAGAACGCTTTGAATAAATGATACATCAATCGCCAGTTTATCTCCTCCCCATCGAAATACAAGGAAATCGCATCTATCCTCCTCACCATGAGACAGGAGATATAGTTCTCGTTCCTTGTGTTGATCTTGAAGCTGTGCTAATGATTTTTCATCATCAGGATTTAGCTGAGATATCATTTCCTCAACATTATTAATACCAATATCTGATTTAAGAATGGAAAAAGTTTCTTCAAGTAAACGTGCTGGTTTCACTATAATACCCAAAGCTCCATTGAAGGAAAAAAATCCAGAAATCATTTGAGAGAGCATGGATGTGTAAAAACTAGTCTCAGGCTGAAAGATATCCAATTGATCTATTGAAACTCTTCCTAGTATTTTTTCAACGACAAAGGCTGCTTCTAAATCAGTTTTTTGATCATGTAGTAATACTCCAGCCACCTTACTCGTTTCTGGAAATCCTAAACATGCACCCTGGACTAAATAATTAAAATCTACAAGAGGACTTAATTCACGATGAGTGGTAACACCCAGTATTGCCTCATGCGAATATTCACTTCTGAAGAATAAAACTTGATCCAGGATTTGCGTAATAAATTCAGAATCTATAAAAAATAAGTTTTCCTTGTTTTGAACCAATAGGCCTTCCTGAGCCCTGCTTTTAACCGACTCCGCAGTTACAGTCATAGGATTGTAAAAGGAAACTACTGGGTAATTTTCATCTTCAAGACTACCAGTATTGAAGTACATTCTGAAAATATAATTAATGTTTAAAACAAAGACAATATTCCCTGATTGCTCTAACATTACTCCCTGAAATATATAATTGTCGTTGATGCCTGTATTCAATACTAGTGTCTGCCTAATTTCACTTTTCTCGACTTCTACAATTCTGGGAATTTCATCCATCATGAAAGCAAGCTTTTCACCAGCAAATTCCACAATTAAAGATTTTAATCCCGTGAATTTCTGATTGTCATTAATTTTCGTAGTTTGATCGGTGAAAAGTAGCGCGGTTAGATCTATTGC
Source organism: Candidatus Hodarchaeota archaeon (assembly GCA_016840035.1). Lineage (GTDB taxonomy): Archaea > Asgardarchaeota > Heimdallarchaeia > Hodarchaeales > Hodarchaeaceae > Hodarchaeum. The sequence continues at coordinate 15,702 of JAEOTC010000220.1, forward strand.
GTTTATTACTTCACCCTGATAATTAATAGCCCCAACAACAATGTTAGATGTATTTGGAATTTCAGTCAATTGTGAAATTGAATATATTCCCGACAAATTTTCATTTGGAATTAGGATTGATAAGTTTTGGACATTAACTATCGTCCCAGTAAATTTTTCCTCTTTAGCTGGACGGATAAATCTATCAGGTCTCCATCTTGAAACCTGAGTTGAATCTTGATTATGCTGTAATTCGATGTTAAATTCATCAAGTGGAACTTCCCCTCCGTTTTGATAGTTCTGAAAAGTAATTTCAATTTGTGAGTTTTTAAAATGCTTGTTTGAATCAATCATGATTTGATTAAAGATCATTTCAATGTTAAGCATTACGATTATGTTTTCTTCCCACATAAATGCTGAGTTAAAGAAAGATTCAGATTTCACTTTACTATTGATGAAGATTTCTTTTGTTACTGATTGGCCAGGCTTACTAATTATCCCAATAACATTATCAACGAGTAAGAATATTGACTGACCTCCATATTCTGCCACAAGAAAATTCTGTGTTTTCCTAGGATTGTCATTGAGTGAATCTAATCTCTCTCCGTAAAAATAGATGTTTAAGTCTATTGCAGGGAGAACTTCTCCTTGATAAGCTGTTGAACCTAATAAATAAGGAGGAGTATTAGCGGCTGGATTAATGAAGGCGTTTTGTATAATTTGAGAAATATAGGTATTTTCAATCGCAAAGAATTTCTGATTAAGAGAAAAAATAACTAAACTTTCTTCATTATTTCTTCTCTTTATAGTACTTGCGATTGGCATGGTTCCTACCTCAATTTCATTAAATGGTTCTCTATTCAAATCCTGATATGTTTAATTTTGCGGACATATTTATTCCGAAAGATCCTCATCCTCGATTATACTTTCCATAAAGTTATCTGAACTTTCATCTGGTAATGTGTACTGACTTAAGTCGAAATCCATGTCATCTGTATCTTCTTGTTCCCTCTTTGGAGTTTTAACAGATGTAAAGTAATTTCCTAACGCTTCTTCTGGATTTACAATCATGATTTCAGTTTGATCTTCAAGGACTCCAATTTGAGTTATGAGTGATTCATCAACTAGAGTCTTTCCCTTGAAGTGTGATTCATTAGCACTAGATGTTTCCTTGATTTTTGAGATTTGATGAACCTGATCAACTAAAATTCCAACATCTTGTCCTTTTATTGAGATCACTAGAACGTTATTACTTTGATTAACCAATTTTCGCTCAATATCGAAGCCATTTCCCCATAAGAGATATAATAAATCAAACACACTTAGAATATAACCCCTGAGTTCTGTAATACCCGAAAGAACATTGGAAGTTTTTGGAAGTTTTAAAATTTTATCAGTCTGGAAAACTTCTTTTATATAATCAACTTTAATCCCATAAACTTCCTTTACAATTTGAAATACAAGATATTTTTCTGGTGTATGAAGTGAAGAGTTCATGAATTTCAATCCTTTTTATTTGCGTTTAATATTTGCCGAAAATTTTTCATTACTTTATTGAATCTCGACGAAATCGGCTTATTGATCTCTTTTGTAGTTCCAGAGTATTCGGAACTAAGATAAGTGGAATCGGACTCCTCCATTGAGTCCAAACTTCTTTCAAGTTCTTGATCACCAATATAAGTTGTCGTAGTTTCCATCACAATATTATCAACTATACTGCCCAGTTGTGGAAATATTGAGGATTTTTTTTCCTCAAGGGCTTGATCTGTAAAATCGAAGCTTATCTCTACTACTAATCCAGATTCATAGGAGTGAAGGCTTACTAACATGAAGATTGTCTCAAATATTCTAGAAGCAAGATCATCAATCGATTCGATGAAGACTCGATTTGTTAAATAAGAGATTGGAAAATTTGTGACCGTGAGAAGGCAGACTAGATCACTTTGAGTGCGAACAAATATCCGTGATCCTTCCTGAACACCGATATCGTTTAATTCCATATTATTTCCGATCATCTCCCCAAATTGTACGATAGCAGCCATTAATCCAGCGATTAGTGCCGGATCCTCTCCTGGAGAGTTAGAGGTGCGTTTATAAACTCTAGAAAAAACAGGAAGTCCACTTCGTTTATTTAATAACAAAATTTCGCGGACATTGAGGTTTATTTCCGCAAATTCGTTTTGTTTTTTGTCTCCATTGTTTAATTCTGGTTGAATAAAGATTGGCAACACCTAAATCTCACAATAATGTCAATGAATACCTTTAAATTCACTTGGGGGCTTTTTCGTACTATCTCGAAATATAGAAATAGAATAGTCAAACGTACGTTCTTTTTGATCAAAATTCTTAGTTTGCATTTTGTTAGTAATTCTCCTCAAATTATAACCTATCGAAATAGAATGAGCTTTCCTAATAAATAGAAATTCGGTAATGAATATGGAAAAATTCGTAAAAACAGAGCTCTCATTTTATAGATGAAATAATTTTATCCGAAAAATCCTGAAATAATGTCAGAGGAAGCATTATCTGAAAATACCTGAAAAGTAATCCTAATACAAATGATAATTGGTTTATATTCAATTTTCTCTCTCAATTTTCGTATGTATAATCAATTAGGAGCTGAGGAATTTTGTGTAAAGGTGCCACATGATCAACAAGTTGCCCCTCAATAACTGCTTTTGGCATTCCATATATGACACAAGTCGATTCATGTTCTGCAATTATCTTTCCATTGACTGCTTTTAACTTCTTGGCTCCATTATACCCATCTCTCCCCATTCCTGTAAGAATTATCCCAATGGTGTTATCTCCATATACATTAGCGGCAGATTTAAAAGTAACATCTGCTGATGGCATAAGAAAATTAACTTTCTGACCCTTGTAGATGTTAAATCTTTTTCCTCCTTCAATTGCACAGTGTAATCCACCAGGAGCGATATACACTTTATTAGGTCGAATAAGTTCGTTGTTTTCAGGAATTTTGATTGATAAGTATGAATATAACTTTTTTAGACGTTCTACCCATTGTCCCACCATCTCTTCAGGCATATGTTGAATAATCACGATAGGTGGAAACTTGTACTTTGTTTTAGATAAAATCTCATTAATTTTGGTTAAAATTAAAGAAATTGCTCTAGGTCCTCCTGTTGATGAAGCTATAATATAGATCCGATCTTGAAAGGTTTTTAGTCCTTTTTTCGGTTTTTTAACGACTTTAGGTTCCTCTTCCATAAAGGAATCGAAATCAAAGCTTTTTATTGCTCGCGTGAGATTTATCTGAGAGAGACTCTGAATTTTGGTGACTAATTCTCGTTGAAACCTCTTATCATCAATAGAATCATCGTGAGAAGGTTTTTTTACAAATTCTACTACACCTGATTCGAAAGCTGCCATTCCCAAGTTCTCAAGTGATTTATCAACGTCTTTTTGACTTAAAGAAGAAACAATCACAACAGGTAATGGGAATCTATCCATAATATGTCCAATAGTCTCGTATCCATCCATTTCTGGCATCATAATATCCATGGTAACAATATCTGATTTATATTTTTGAAGACTCATCTTCTGTAATGCGATATTTCCATTAGGAGCGGTACCAATGACTTTAATACGTTTTCCGCCTTTAGTTAGAATTTCTTTAATTTTGTGGCGATATACGGCTGAATCATCCACAATAAACACTCTAACTTCATCAGACATGGCTTGAGATCCCTTTTAATTCAAAATATAACCGATATATGACTATCATGTATAAATCTGAGAGCTTAACACTGTTTCTTGACCATTCACTAAATTCTCTAAGATAGATTATACTTGAATGTTTAAATATGTGGGTTTATTGAGAATTCAATAGATTACCAGAAAGGGGCTATTTCATTGGATTTTTATCGCTCAGAGAAGTCGAATCAGGAAAAAGAAAATTTAAGAACAGAAATTCAAGAGTTAAAAGAACTTGTTCAAAAGAATACTCTTTTAATAAAGGAACTTTCAACTCAACAGGAACGATCCTCACTTTTCCAACAGGAGAAGAATTCCGATCTATTTAATGAGTCTTCTGAAAATGTGTCCATATTTGAGGAACTTACGACTAAAGTAAATAGCCTCGAGGAAAGGATTGCTCAAGATAAGCA
>JAEOTC010000221.1 GCA_016840035.1 Candidatus Hodarchaeota archaeon
GGAATTTTTTCGTTGAAAATTAATTCAAGCTCTTCTTCTATCGAATTCATAAATTCTGGGTTACTGAATAAATCATTGACATGGCGTGAACTATATTCAACAAAGAATGCATAACAATTCATAATCTGGTAAAAAAATGTTAGAAAGTTTTGTATATGTAGATTTGATTCATCTTGTTGATTAAGCTGATTCAACCTCGATATTAATAAAGGAATTGCCTCAATATTTGAGGTAAAAGCTCGAAAACCAATTGCGAGTATATTCTGTATATATTGCTTGTAGTTTGTTGAAACTTTGTAGTACTTTGCCTTTTCCCTAGGTTTTCGTGTTTTCAGGATGTGAAAGTTACTAGCTGGATCAGCAAGATCAGAAAGAATAGCGGAAACTACTCTTTTTCGTAAACCTGTTAACTGCATTATCTTGTCAACTGTAACATACGTATTTTCTAGCAATAATGCGTATTGAATGGCATATAATTGAGGATCATATCCCAAAAGTTTACCAGTTTGGGCCGCCAGTTGAATAAAATCAATTTTTAATTGTAAAAGTTGATTATTGGTATCAGTGAGCTCCAAGATTGAAACAACCAGCAAAATTTGAATTATCGGATTTTTATTAAAATCTTCTGCATTATTGAATTTTCACAGATTTCAGCCAAAAGCGCAAAATTTATTAAGTTGCGCAAGTGATGCAATCATGGAACAATTCTACCGGTGGAATGATACCAAAATTGGATGTCAACAAAATGGTTAATAATAATAAAATCCAAATAACGGGATTAACAAAATATTATGGCTCTACTAGAGGTATAGAAAATCTAAATCTCGAAGTTAAGAGCGGAGAAATCTTTGGATTTCTTGGACCGAATGGTGCTGGAAAAAGTACCACGATACGCTGTATTATGAACATCTTACTACCTACCAGAGGAGGTATAAGAATTAATGGAGGAATCGTAAAACGAACAAATTCAGAAATTTACAAAAAAGTCGGATACATACCTGAAGCTGGCACTCTTCCTGAACATTATACAAGTAATGATTTTTTAAATTATGTGGAGAGCATGCGCGGTGTACCTAGTCCTCGACGAAAAGAACTCGTGAGACGATTCAAACTACCTTTAAAAAAGAAAATAGGCGAGCTATCAAAGGGTAATAAACAAAAAATCTCAATAATTTCCGCGTTTATGCACGAACCCGAAGTCTTAATTCTCGATGAACCTACTTCTGGATTAGATCCCCTTTTGCAACAGGAAACCTACGATTTAATTCTAGAAGCAAAATCAAAAGGATGCACGGTATTCTTCAGCAGTCATAATCTTGCAGAAGTACAACGGATTTGTAGTCGGGTCGGAATAGTGAAGGATGGATTCCTTATTGATGTTGTGGATGTTAACAAACTAAATACAGAAGTATCTCGTGTTTTAGACGTATCACTTCGTGACCCCGATAAGGATAAACTCGTCGCACTTGGAAAGAACCTACTTGATTTTGATGGAACAAATGTAAAGATACTTGTTCATCAGTCAGAATCAATCGAAAGATTTCTTGAGATCCTACTACCAATGTACCCTACTGAATTATCATTTCCTCCTGCCTCTTTAGAACATTACTTCATGCACTTCTATGAAGATAAACAGCAAACCGAGGGATAAATATGAGCACATCACAAATTTTCAAACGGTTCTACTTACATTTTCTACGATATAGAACACCCTTTCTCATTTCTATGATGTTTATAACAACCGTTACCTTTGTATTTGCTGTAGTTTATCCGGGAGAAGAACCAATGAGTCAATTCGTATCATATCTTGCGTTCTTAGCTACAATTGAGGTTGAAAATCCAGGATTTTATTTTTGGCTCATTTTTGTAAATTCTCTCATGTTAACAATTTACCCTGCTCTCATCAGTATCTTCTTAGGAGTAAATCTTCTACCATTTAGTGAAAAAGATGGAAAGGAATTACTGGTTACAGCAGCAAAATCGACATTCAGATTCTATCTAGAAAATGTTTTTCTGTTTGTCATTCTTATGAGTGTCATCCTTCTCCCAGGATATTTACTTGCAGTTGGGATGTTGTACATAAATGATGCAATGGCTTCCCTAACTAATCTAACTATAGGGTATGTGCTAGGAATTGCATTTTCTACTGTCTGTGGTCTACTGGCAGGTTTAGGTAGTTCCCTCAAATATTCAAAAACTTATGGATATGCACTCGGAGGTGGATACATTGTAATTTCTTTTCTAATCGATTTAGGGAAGAATATTGAAGGATTCGATGTTCTCAAGAATTTAAGCTTGCATAATCATGCTAGAATTGTTGAGAACAGCTTTCTAGGAACGTGGAATACTGATTTCATGCTGTTATCTGTTGTACTAGTGATAGTCATTATGATAGTGACATTGATCACTTTATACAGTAAAGATTTTCTAGAAGGTGGTGTTCGAGCTAGTAAAGAAATTTCAGAGGATGATCCTAAGGTAGGGGGCGCTTCAAAGTTGTCTTTCCTGAAAAAACCTTTGGATATGTTATTTGCACGAGTTGGATGGAAATATGCAGCATTTCGTGATCAACTTCACGCACAGGTAGGATTAGTCACCTTTTTTACAATTTTTGGCGCATTTATACCCTTTTATGCCATCACTATGTTTCTACAAGGTGGCGAGGAACAGACACTCGAATTACTTGAAGGATTTCAATTCCCTATCTTTGATGCAGCAATGTATAATCATACTTTTGCTTCAGCAGAAAGCTTATTTTCTTATTTCCTTGCTTATGAGCTATTTGCTTTTGCCTGGATGATATTTGGTCCGTTTATCCTTCTTGGTGTTTATAACATGCTTAAACGGGACAAGAAAGGAGGATACGCTGAAGTTACTTGGACCCTAGCTAGAAGTAGTCCTAGAATAATGTTCGAGCGAACAGTAGCAGCGGTTTTCTCCCTCCTTTTGATCTTTGCAGTTTCAATGATTACAACAACATCGATGAGTGCTGCAATTGGAGCAGATTTGAACCTTCTTGATGCAGTATTAGGATTTATTGCTCTTACATGGGCTTATTGTGTCCTATTGCTAGTTATCCTTTCGTTGGTTCTCCTCTTTCCACATAGACATGCACTTAAAGTTCTCGCTACAAGTTATTTCTTGTTTGTGATTCTTTTAATTGCAGGATTTCTTGGGGATTCTCAATTCTTGATTTATCTAAGTCCTCTTGGCTACTTTGATTCTGTTGGAGTGTTTATGGGCCAAATTGACTTCTTCACTGATTTTCTACCAACAGCATTAATAGGAACTGGAATTGCCTTACTAATGTACATCTATATTATCAAAAGGAGACTAATTAGACAAGATTATCAAGTCTGATAATCTCCCACATTTTTTTTGATCTGAAAATGAAAACTCAAAACAGCCACAAAAGATATCTGAGAAAAATTCGGCAAAATAAGCGCTACTTTCTCCTTCCTTTGTTTTTAATTGTCTTCGATATTTATTTTGTACTAGTTCCAAACCCATTAATCATAGGTGATGAACCATTTCCTTCTAATGAAGCTTCAGCGAGGATAGCTTCCAAATTATACCTTGTACATGGCTATGAATCAAACAATTCAGCTTTCATTCCCATGATTGAATATCTATCAGCAACTAGTCTTCTTAATCATTATGAAACCAAGTTTCCGTACTTCTTTGATTATTATCGAAAGTATCTCGTCCTCGGCTTCACAACCAAAGACATTAACAACTTTGCAAATGGGATATCTTTATTCGCTACCGATTTTTACGAAGAACTAATAACCTCTTCTCCATTCCCAACTCAAATAGATATCATTGCCCACAGCCTTGGAGGTTTAATTGTTAGAGAAATGTTGAGATTGCACAGGCATAATTTACTTTTATCTAATATAACGATAAGAACTGTTGTAACTCTTGGTTCTCCTCACCTTGGCTCAAAGCTATCAACTCATCCACTTAGGAAATCAGTTTCAGTTTTTATTGATGATGATTGGGATACGAAAGTTATAGACTGCATTGCTCCTCGGTCTACCTTTATGAAGACATTAAACTCAAATCCCAAGGAATATATGAATGGTATTCTTTGGTATCTCGTGGGTGGAGTTTCTACTGATCCTCTATGTTATCTTAGTAAACGGTTAGTATTTGATGGGGTCCCGTGTGATGGTTTAGTTGATTGGCCAAGTGCCTTAGCAATGGATATTGATATACAATTCTCAACCAGAGTTATCGTTGATTGCGATCACACTGCGTTAGTAAGCGGTAACAACCAGAAAATTATTGATTTCATCTATTCTTGGCTATCTCCACTTTCACGTAGAACACGTCATCCCAAAAATATCCAAAGATGAAAAATCCAAGAATTCAGGTGAATTTGGATACAATACCGTCGGTAATATCACCTATATGCTGCTCAAGGAACCCTTTAGCACGAACATACCGTTTATAGAAGTTGTGGTATTCTTCTTTGAGCATCTTCTCGTAATTGATCAGGAGTAAGACCGCACTTGCTAAAAATGCAGCAATGCCACCGAGGGTAAAAATTACCGCTGTTGGATTTTGATTTTCAAAAATAATGAAAATTTGTGCTCCAATCATTGCTACAATAGGTTGGGTCCAAGTTGAAGCGAATTTATTGATTCCCATGAACTGAGCTTCTTTCCCTTCTGGGACTAAATCTGCTGGTAAAGAAAGACTAACCGATTCGATAAATATAGAACCAAGGCCACCTATCATAGCAACAGGATATAACAAGATAAAGACACCCTCTAAGTCTATAAACACTAGGAGAAAACAATAAACTCCGAAAATAACTGAGCCGAGAAGTGCTGTGTTAACTTTTCCTATTTTTTTAATAATAAATCCTGCTGGAATGGCCATCGTTGCAGCTACGACCCCAGCGATAATTAATACTATTCCTTCATTATTACCAATTGCCTCACGAGCAGCATCTGACCGTAGAAACTCAGCCATATAAAGAGAAATTGCTGCAATAGAAAAAGCCCAAAAACTCTGAACTACGAGCATCTTTCCAAAATCTTTTCCTCCGAAGGTTATTAAGTACTTGGGAGTATTCCGTATATCTTCAATGGTTGGATCAATTGGATCAAATGGAGGATTCGCTTTTTCAACAAGAAAGAAAATAGCAATCCCAATTAAAGCAACAAAAATACCGGTAAAAGGGAAGATTGCCGTGATATACATCTGATCTGCAATAATTCCTAAACCTACTATTCCTACAAATGAACCTAATGTTGTAAAACCAGCAATTGCTAAACCAACCCAACCTCGTTGCTCGCGGGTAAAAAGTTCGGATAGAAGGGCGTTGGTTGGGGAAGAACCAATACCTAATCCAATATAAGCGATAAAAAAACAGGCTGGAAATACTACGAGAAGAAAATCTCGAGGGAGGATAGTTGCAAAGAAAGGAATCAAGCTGATCATTCCACCAGCAAGAAGTGACCCCCCTAGAATGAACGGTGCCCGAGCTCCAAATTTTGACCTAAAATCATCACTATATGCTCCTCCTACGATTACAGCAATTAATAAGCCGATCGAACCAGCTGCTGTTGAGTAACTCCAAATTGAATTTGCAACAGCTTTTGAAATCTCTAAATGGACTTGTAAATAATCATCATTATAATAGAGAATAATCAAAGACACGATTAATGAGTTAGCGAATCCATATAATCCTAATGAAACCATATTACGATACTTTTGGGGAATTGATTTTCCTTCACGAAGGATAGCTGTTGTTACTGTTGTAAATGGGGACAAAACTTTGTCGATTGGGGTTTTAGAGTTCACCAATGCACTTCCTATATAATGAAATTGAATAGATTCTGCTAAAATATTTCGCTATAAATTCTTAGCCATTACAGAAATATGATGTAAAACAAAGATTTAACGAAAAATTGGATCCATTATTGAGCGAGCGGCTGAATAAGGATCTATTTTTTTAGATATAACATCCGTAAGGAGTTTTTCCCATTCCTGTTTCCCAATAATTGAGGTTAGCATATTTTCAAAGATTTCTACTTTGATTATTTCGTGAATTTCATTCTTTCTACGAATTTTTTCCTGTTCAAAAGCGAACTTTGCATTTTTTGGGTCATTCAGAAATACTTGATGCTCTAGGATTGTTTTTGCTAATTTATGAATCCCATCAATGGGTGGCACATTTGTTGTGGATATTACTGGTACATGCCATCGATCTGCATCTTTCGCATGAGGATCAAGGGTCAGGAGTAACCTTAACTCCCGAGCGATTTCATCTGCACCTGGTCGATCACTCTTATTTACAACATAGATGTCAGCGATCTCTAAAATACCCGCTTTAATTGCCTGTACTGCATCCCCTGTTCCTGGTATTCCGATAACAATAGTTGTATGTGCAGTTCGAACGATTTCTACTTCACTTTGCCCCGCTCCAACTGTTTCAACTAAAATTATATCAAAACCTGCTGCATCTAATACGCGAATAGCATCCATTGTTGCTCGAGATAAGCCACCCAAACTTCCTCTAGATCCCATTGAGCGAATAAACACATCTGGATCAGCACTTAATTCATCCATACGTATTCGATCCCCCAATAACGCTCCTCCGCTAAACGGGGATGTAGGATCAACAGCAATTATACCAACGGTTTTTCCCTGTTCACGAAATTCTAGTGCAAGATTATTTACCAGAGTAGACTTTCCTGAACCAGGAGGTCCTGTGGTACCAACGACTAAGGCATTCCCTGTATGAGGGAAGATCTTCTTAATAAAAAGCTCACATTCCTCTGGGTGATTTTCAACTAAGGTAATTGCCTTTGCTATAGCCCTTTTATTTCCACACAATACTTTTTCTATAAGGTCATCCATTTGTGGGTCGTCATCCAACTCGTCTATAAGTTATAATGAATGCACACCCTAGAATCAAAATTGGATATTGAGGGAAAGAATCAGAAGATTCGATCTATTATCGCAATTAAGATAAATAAGACTCCAGTAAAGATAACACCCAGAAAAAGAGCGAATCCTAAGGTCACGATATCATTCTCAGTGAAGCTCGTAAATACCGCATAGGCTACAACAGCCCATATAATCATTAATCCTCCAATGAGGAAGTATTCTTTCCATGTAAACTTATCCAAGAAACCCATGATTGATCTAATCTCCTACTTAAATTTGAATAAATCTGATTTACTACTTATACTTTTTCTTACTCTCCTATTTATAAAAACTACCTTGTCAAAACTGTCAGTACTGAATGACACTTTCAATCAAAATAAGTACTTGAGTTTGGGAGTTGTTTCATCGAGATCTGCAGTGAAATTTAAACTAACGGGACTAATACTAATTGTCTTATTTTCAAGGACCGCATAGGCGTCCGTGCCTCGTGGAACTTCAAGTCGATCTCCCCAAATCCAATAATAGCTTACTCCGCGCGGATCTTCACGTCTAATCGTATAATCCAAATATTTAGTTGGTGAAAGACCAACGATTTCAATAGGAGTATCGTGAGTAACGTTATCTGGAAAATTAACATTTAAAAAGGCTACTTCGTCGGGAAGATCATTCTTAATGACTTTTTCCACTATATCACATGCAATTTCCGCGGCGACTTCATATTCCTTCACTGACTGTCTATCATCAAAAAAGAATTTATCATGAACATCAAGAGAAAAAGCAACAGCCGGTTTTCCCATAATAGCGGCTTCGAAAGCAACTGCACATGTCCCAGATGTTAATATTGAGTGCACAGATGTATTCTCTCCTGCATTTATCCCGGACACAATCAAGTCATAGGGGGGTTGGTCTTTATTCTGAGTTTGTTCGTAAATCCCATGAATAACTGCATCAGCAGGGGTTCCAGAGATTCTCCATCCTGGTGCACCTCCAAGATACTTTAATGGAACTTCTTCCACACGTATTGGTTCTTCAAATGTAATCGCTTTCCCAACTCCTGACCTTTGAGATCTAGGAGCAATAATACGAAGATTATATCTGCGACTATGCATTTCTCTTGCTAGACTTTGAATTCCTTGGGAATAGATTCCGTCATCTGCCGATAAAAAGATATTAGGATTCTTAGATTTAGGGGCGGCCATCTTAAACCCTCATTAGAGGATTACTTCATTAAAATTTTCTCAATTAAGAGGAAAAATATTAATTAAACGTTATTTTGGGTATTAAGTTTGATGGGAAAAACTCAAACACGACCACTCTTTGTTGTAGTGGATGGAGGGGATGGTTCAGGCAAGGATACTCAAGCTAAATTGATAGCTAAATATCTTGCTAAAAAAAATTATTCATCTGTCCGAATTAGAAGCCACCCAGCAATGGACAATCAATTTGGTCGACGTGCTAAAGTTGCTTTGGAATCTCAAGGCACGAAATCTCTTTTATTAGCAGCATTATTTTATACACTCGATGTCATCCGTTCTTTAGTCAAATATTATCGACACAGGGAGGAAGTATTAATCTTCTCTCGTTATCTTCTTGGAGTATGTTATTTACCGCGTTCTCTTGTGATGTTTGGATATACCCTATTCTCTCATCTATTACCAACACCAGAGTATGCGTTTTTTCTAGATGTTAATCCCGAAGTGGCACGAAAACGTATCTCACAGCGAGGAGGAACGGAGGAAATGTTTGAAACTCTCCCTAAACTTAGAAAAATGCAACGAAAAATGAGACATGTTACTAAATTCTATCATTGGCACTTAATTGACGGTAATGGCACTCCAAACCAAGTTTGGTCTCAAATAAAGGCAATAATTGAGGAAAATTCACTAGGTGTAAAATAAGTTACACCTAGTCATTTCTTGCTGATGAATTTTCTACTTTTCTGCCACAATTTTCACAGAATCTATATAACGGTTTAATCGCTGTGCCACAATTAGGACAGCGTCTTTGGTGCATATGCTTGGAAATTGATTCTGGTTGAAGTTTTGGTTTACTTGTTGAACTTCGTCTTCTAAAAAGATAGATTAATATCCCACAACTTCCAACGACTATAACAGCGATAATGCCTATTAGTAGTATCTGATTTAAAGGTTCAGACTCTGAGAGTAAGCTCATAACCATTGAAAGCGATCCGTTTTCATCATAGGACTCTGTTTTAACTAGTGTTCCTTCCTCAGTTATCCAATTAAGTGAGTAACCACTATAACCTCCATTTTCATAGTATGTGGTTCGTATTCGAGCACATTCAAATCTACCGGCCTCTGTTGTCTTATCCTCAACCGCTTCTAGTTCCATGAGATCATGACAATTCACTTCTTCTTGGAATACTCCATTCTCATAATATCGTTGTGAATATGTCTCTTCATATAATTCCGAAGTATCACTTAATACTACATAGTTTCCGTATTCAAAGGTCATTGTAACAGTTACCTGTTGATACCCAGTTACATGAATTGACCATGTACTTTCATATTTTACCCCATTTCCATTGTCATCACTATAGGAATTCCAATCACTGATAGAAACATAACCACGAGAAGAGTGGCTAAGTTTAAAATCTGAATA
>JAEOTC010000222.1 GCA_016840035.1 Candidatus Hodarchaeota archaeon
GATCCAAGATTGAAAAACGATTACGAAAAGCAAAGCTCAATTTAAGATCCATTGAAGATCTTAAAGAAGAGTCACAAAGTCAAACCGCTCCACTAAGCCCAGATCTAACATCTGAGATCACAACACTCGTCGAATACCGCGATGGCACGTATTTAGACGTGATTTACAGAATTGAAGATTAACATGAGACTAATCCTGGATCTCTTCAGAGAAGTGCACGGTAAATCCCAAGGATTCTAAATGTTTTAAGAATTCAACAGCTTCATCGTTTGCGGTGGTTTTAAAACTAACAATAATTGAAGGAGCCAGTTCTGAAACCACTTTCTTCGTAAGCTTACCAGAACGTGATTTAGTACCCTCTATCCGACGTTTGATAATCCGATTCCGGATCAGACTTGTTTTATCATAAAAACGTAGATAGGTGAATCCAAGAATAGGATCGTCAGAGGAGGTATCAGTAGGCTCAGTTGAATCCTTTTTCTTCTTGAGTAGATCAAAAATGGTGTCTTGAAGTTTTTCACCAGCTTTAACGGCTAGTTTTGCCGCATCATCAACTGTTTGAGTCACTGTGTCAACGATATTTTGAGGTCTTCCCTCTTTATCAAGAGAGATATAGTTGTACTTGATTTCATATAAGTTTGGTTCAAAAATAATGTTAAAACGAGGAGGTGTGCCAATTTGGTCTTTGATGAGTCGATAAGCAAAGGAACCCCCGGGGATTAAGGATAGAATTCCATGGAAAGCTGTTTCTATGGCAAGAATTTTTGTAATTTCCGATAGACCCTCAATGTTTTGCTTGTTTACCCAAAAACATCTCGGTTTTTTATTCACTTTTCCAGCTAATAAATATCCTTGGTAGGCTTCTAAGACCTTGGTTGACTTAATATTATAGTGTTTCTCAAAAAAATCAATAATTGTCATAGGTGCTCAACCGAATTTCTCCTCTGTGAACCGTACTTATATTAAATTATACTTCACCAAAGTGCAACTACACATATGGCTGGTACTCGAGTTCTTGAAATACAAAATAAGCATTTTTTCCTGTGACTAGGGAATTAGTTGATTTACCAACCTTTTTTATGAAGGCTAAGGATTATTTTTCTGATGCAGGTGGATTCATATAGATTTATACTCCTAGTTCTAAATATTCTTCTTCCCCTCACTATCGCATTCTATCTATATTATACCAGAAAGTATAGGAACTTTGATGAAATTCTCTATGCTATAATTGCATTAATTTTATGGTCCATAAGATATATCTGGATCCTTATTGTGTCATTTGAGGTTCAAAATGATATTTTAAACCGTCTTGTTGCCTTAGATCTTGCTTTATTGTTAATTGTAGTATCTGTTTGGATCAAAAACGCGTTTTTTCTCCCTAGAGATACTGTATGGGGAAAAATCAATGCATTTCTAATTTGGAGTACCATTATGATTCTAACTGGAGTTATAGTACCCCTAACTCTCTTTTTACCCTCACGACTTCACGCAACTCCAGCAGTAAATGACATAAATGTAATTCTATCAATTGCAAATACAATATTCATTATTACGTTAGTAATTCAGGCCCTCTTTCGCATCCTTCCATCCTTTGTTCAGAAAAAAACTGTGTTTCATTGGTACCAAGCTGGATTATTTGCAGGATTCTTTCTAATCAGTTTTGGAGATCTTCTATTTTACTGGATATTTATATCTGCCCCCCTTCAACTACTAGCTCCCATTTTAGGATCAATAATAATTTTGGTTACACTGATTGGATTTCGAATTCTTCCCTTCTTTCAATTTGCCACGCTTGTGGACTCAGGGATTTTGATTGTGAATATAAAAGACGAAAGGCTAGAATACCTGAATTTGACTGCACGACAATTTTTAACAGATGATTTGAGAAGGAAATCAAATCTCAAATTTAAAGAGGTGTGGCCTAGTCACACAGAATTATATCAAACTTATCAACGAGTGAAAACAGAAACCAGAGCCACTCAAATTGAAGAGCGAGTTTTTAATTATTGGATTCGAAAATATCAGAACATTCAATTTACTTTCTATCTGTTAGGGGAGGAAACACAATTTCCCCTTCGTATTGGTATATTAATGCTTGATTCCGACGAAATTCAATTCTTAAAACAAAGAAAAGACTTTCTACTAGATATCCTTACACACGATATTGCAAACGTCTCACAAACTCTAAGTTTCGCTCTTGATTCAATAAAGAATGAAGATTTTGTAAGTTTAGAAACTTGGGACATAATTAAAATGGCCCAAGACCAAAATTCTCGACTAAAAAATCTAGTTTCAGGTGCACATACACTTCTTTCCATTGATAACATCACTCAATATACTAAGGTCGATCGGGAATTTGGGACATTTTTATCAACCTTATTCGAAAAAGAACAAGAAGAATATCCAGATTTTGATATAGAAGTCGCTGATTTTTCCTCCATAAAAGATGTAAAGACAGATGGGACACTGGAAACAGCTCTGGAATTGGTAATTGAATCAATAATAGAAGTTTGTTCATCTGACTGTAAAAGTGTTAAAACTGTTATAGATACAGATGTAAGTAAAAAATTTCACCGAATCAACTTTCAGTTCCGAAGTGAAGGGATAAAACTCAATTTAATGGAAAATTATTCACAAATTGACAAATCTGAACTTGTTGCAACCGCTACCAGCCCTGCACGAATTAATCTCATCGTGGCTAATGCAATACTTCAGAAAAATGGGGGCGAAATAAGTATTGATAGTAATCCATTAGAAAAGCTTAATCAAACGATTTCGGTGGCCTTTCCCTATTTTGAGGATGTAGAATAAGATAGCTCTCTTTTTATAATTTTTTATCAGGATATTTAAACTTTTGATAAAAAAATATCTTTGGAAGTTCTATTAGCTCCGTTTAATCGGATTATGATCGATTTAAAGCTATTTACTATTGTTTCATCTTTTCCTTTTGATAAATTTCGATGATTTAGTTCAACAATCAAAAAATTTAAATACCTTTGAATGTACAGTATAATTGCAAATAGAGTATTGTGAGTGAATATGTATGATCGGTAAAATTGAAGGATCTGACACCTCTGTGCTGGAACAATCCTCAGCTCACCGGGACTTTCTCAAAAAGTTCGAAAGTGATCTTCTACGTGGAATCGGAAGGCTTAATATCCTGAAAGTAATTCAAAATTATGGGAAAAAAGGAGTTTATGGCTACCAACTTCTAAAAGATCTTGAGGAGGACACAAATAAAATGTTAATAATTAAAGAAGGTACTCTTTATCCCTTATTGAGAAATCTCGAAAATTGGGGATCTGGAGAAAACCGGCTTTCTTTAATTCAGTCTTATAAAGAGATTGAAGATGATCGTATGCGGAAATACTATTATCTTACGGAAGAAGGTGAAAAAGTTCTCTCGCACCTAGAAGGATTTTTCCTTAAGTTACTTGAATCAATAGCAGGAATAAATGATTTTCAAATCTTCCTGAATGAAGACAAGTACATTTTTTGCCCTAACTGTAAAACACGTATAGATTATTCAGACAGTGATGTCAAATTTTGTGAAATTTGTGGAAATAAATTAAATTTCAATTCTAAGGAGGATAACAAATGAAAACTGAAACAGATAAACTGGTAAACAATTACGTAAAAGAAGTAAAGAAACATTTACCAGATTGGATTAAGAATAATGCTGAAAAATTAGAAGATATTATGTTGGAAATTAATTCTCATATATGGGATAGTGCACAAGAAATAGCCAATTCAGAAGATCCAGAGCCTAAGTTCGTGCAAGAAGCAATAAATCGACTAGGATCTCCCAAAGAAATGGCTCGGAGTTATAAGAAACGAGGGACTCCTAAATATTTTATTTCAGAAGAGTTATGGTCCATTTATTCGAATGTTAACTGGATAGTAGGGATTATTGTCTTTCTAGTAATTGCTACTGTTCAAGTAGTAGTAATTGAACCCAATAATCTTGTACAAGCACTTATCAATGGAATAACTCTTTCGTTTCCCACTATCATGACATTTCTGATGGTCATTACTTGGATTTTCGTCGGTTTATCCCATGAAGGTTACTACCCAGAAGATCTAGACCCTGACAAAAAAGCGGACAAAGAAAAAGATCCAAAATCTAAATTCTACAAACCAGAAGAATTTCTGTTTAGTGGTTTAGTAGGAGCGCTCTTTGGGTTACTTATAATCATCATCCCAATAGATATGATTAATCTATTCAGGATTATTGTCAATTTTATCTTGGATCTGTTAGGTCGAAACACAGTCGCAATGAGATCAGAGGTCGTAGGATTATCAGTCGAGTTACAAATATGGTTAACAATAATTGGAATCTTAGCAATACTTTCGGGTATCATTAATTTGGCAAAAATTGGGACAAGCGAACCAGGATATCAGTTTAAAATGAATATACTCTTGATATTCACAGGAATTGCTGACTTTGTTGTTGCAGCTTATATCCTTGCTAATATACACTTGTTAGCAGAAGTCATTCCCCTATCTGATACTGTATTATTCCTTCTAGCGTTGTTAGGAGTAATTGGTTCCCTCATTGATTTGGCCACTAAAGTCTATAAGAATACTCAATTGTATGGGATAATGGAAGACGAGAGTTTTCCTGTTTATTCATAGAAAGATTGGTGGAAAGAAGATGTCTATTAGCAAACCTCGAATGGGATTAAAGTTTTTTCGATTGTTTTTCTTCAAAGCTATAAAACGAAAATGGTATTTACCTAATATTCCCGAGATTACTGTAGATCAACTAGCGGAGCGATTAGAATCTTCTAATCCTCCAATCATTCTTGATAGTCGAGATAAAACAGATTTTGAAGGTCTTGGAACCACTAAATATGATAAAGATGGACATATTAAAGGATCGAGATGGGTTCCCATAATGGAACTCTCTTCATTGTTTGAAGAACTTCCTAAAGAAACAGAAATGGTAACTATCTGTCCTGGAGGGGGAATGTCTTTGGTTGCAGCAGAACTACTAATCAAGGAAGGTTTTGATGCCAAAAGCCTGAAAGGCGGGATATGGGAATGGACCAAGCGGGGATTTCCCCTTGTCAAGTCAGCCGTGTCGATCGAAAGCTCATCTATCGAGGTTCCAAACGGGATAGCAAGTCAATCAAGTGTTGATACTTCCTCAAAACAATACGAGGGAGAAATAATCCAGACTGTAGATGCCCGAAATATGCTCTGTCCAAGACCTATTTTAAAATCTAAGAAAGCTTTGAATGCTTTAAAGATTGGTCAGGTTTTAGAAATTTTCACTACAGATCCAGGTAGTGTCAAAGATATTCCTGCATGGATTCATGTTACTAATCAGGAATTATTAAGTTTTGAAGAACGTGATGTAAAAGATTTCCGCTTTCTTGTAAAGAAACTAAAGTAAAGGACTAGTGATACACCCAAATTTGAGATTTAAGTTCAAAATTCAGAAGATTAAAACGGATATGGATATTCATTCTATCTCAAGTCATATTGTTAAACTATATTTGAACAAGGAGCTTCCTTCATTATTGTTATTAACAGAAAGTTTGTTGTTTAAGTATAAAGTTTTCGTTCATCCTAAGATTTAAAAATAAACTTAGTTCAGATAAATTTTGCAAAATCCAATTTCTCAAGACCGTCAATATAATAGTTAAATTAGGATTTGGTAGTGTTGTGGAAAACGTGCGAATCTAACTCTCAGTATTATGGATTACCCGTATCTGTTCCATCTGTACATTCAAGGAAGAGTATTATGCCTAATTTAATCTATCTTACAGAGGAAAAGGATAAAAGTAGGCATCTAAACATATCAATTTCCTAAAAAAAATGTGTTGATTGATGAATTCTCCAGAAAAAATGAAAGTAGTTATATGGGAGAAAAGTGGGCCTCCTGAAGTTTTGCAACTTCAAGAGATACCTAAACCTGTACCAGCAGATAATGAGGTGCTGGTTAAAATATACGCAGGAACAGTTACCAGAGGGGATGCTATACTTCGAAAACTTCGAATTCCGAGAATTGGCTGGTTTTTCTTAGGATTATTTGGTTTTCCCCCTAAAAAATATATACCTGGGCATGAGATTGCTGGAGAAATTGAGGCTATAGGTAGAGATGTCACCAAATTTAAAGTAGGTGATCAGGTATTTGGAACGACAAGTGGATTACGTACTGGAGGGAACGCAGAGTATGTTTGCCTGCCAGAAGAATGGAAAGACGGTGTGTTAGCCTTAAAACCGTCGAATATCAGTTATGGAGAAGCAGCAGCACTTTGTATTGGGGGAATGACTGCTTTACACATCTTACGTAAAGGAAATATTCAAAATGGGGATAAAGTCCTAATTTATGGTGCTTCTGGAAGTGTGGGCACTTTTGCTCTCCAATTGGCAAAGAATCTCGGAGCTAGCAGCACGACAGGCATATGCAGCACATCCCATTTGGAGATGGTAAAATCATTGGGAGCGGATTTTGTTTATGATTATACCAATGAGGAGAGTATGGCAGATTTATTTGCCAGTCATGGCGAATCCTATGATGTGATCTTTGATGCAGTTATCAAAATCCCCAAAAAACGATATAAACGACTATTAAAACGAAAGGGGACTTTTCTTTCTGCTAGATCCTCTACTGAGGAATCAATGGAAAAAATACTTTTCCTCAGAGATTTAGCAGAAGCAGGAAAACTCAAATCAGTCGTTGACAGGAGTTTTCCTCTAGAGCAAGTAGTTGAAGCTCATAGATATGTTGAGAAAGGACATAAGGCGGGAAATGTTGTAATAACGGTAAAATATAGTAATGATTTATAATAGAAGGTCGATAGTTTTGGCAATTGTTGAAGTAAAGGATTTACATAAAAATTTTAGAATTCCTGGTGAGGATATTAAAGTTCTCAAAGGCATTACATTGTCTGTTGAACGAGGTGAATTTGTCGCTATAATGGGCCCAAGTGGGTCTGGAAAATCTACATTACTAAACATTCTTTCAAGTATTGAAGAAGCTACAAGTGGCAATGTATTATTAGACAATGTAGAAACTTCTAAAGTTGACGTAGTAGAGATACGTAGACATAAAACCTCAATTATTTATCAAGATTTCAACAATCTCGCCTATTTGAGTGCTCTTGAAAATGTGATGTTTCCTATGACACTTGCTGGGATGGAATTAGAAGAAGCAAGAAAAATTGCTCATAAGCTTCTAGAAAAAGTAAGTTTGGGACATCGAATTAATCATATTCCTGATGATCTTTCGGGAGGCGAACAACAACGAGTAGCGATTGCTCGTGCATTAGCTAATAATCCCAAGTTAATTCTTGCGGATGAACCCACAGGTAACTTAGATTCAAAAACTGGGGATTCTATTATAGAACTATTCCGTTCTCTTGTTCGCGATCAGAATATAGCGATTATTATGGTTACTCATGACATTCAAATAGCCAAGAAAACAGATCGTATCCTTATCCTTCGAGATGGATTATTACATCGAGAAGAAGATGTTTTGGAGGACCTCTAACAATGTCTGACCTGCCTAAAGCAGACCGATTCCACCCTCGTGACAGAGTTGTTTACTTCTTTCAATCTCTCCGTGCAATTCAACGAAATAAACGGCGATCAGTCTCTATGATTTCTGGATTAATCTTAGGGATTTCAATACTTGCAGGAATATTTCTTTATACAACTGTACTAATGAATAATGTCTATCTGAGTATTATTGATGGCGCTCCATATGAGATTCGTATGGATTTTGATGATCCATTATCTGATGTTCAAATCGAAGCTTTTCGTGCGGAATTTAGTGCTAATCCCAAAGTTGCTGATGCTCAAATTCTTTATGGGAACAGTCGAACAGTAGAGTCAGCTACGGGTGATATTTATACTCCGGCGATTTTAAAAACAGAAATTCGGGCAGAATACAATAACGAAAC
>JAEOTC010000223.1 GCA_016840035.1 Candidatus Hodarchaeota archaeon
CCAATCCTGGAGAAGAAATCATCATAGAGCGTAAAAGTCATATTTTTCTCTATGAAGTTGGAAGTGCTGCTAGAATCGGAGGATTGACAACTAAAGCTTTTGAATCTTCAAGTGGAGTACCTAACATCGATAAACTTGAAACTATGCTTCGTCCCAGAGATGATGTGCATCAACCTTGGACAACATTACTCGCAGTCGAAAACACCCATAATACTCATGGTGGAAAGGTAGTACATCCTAATGACCTAGCAAAATTATCTAAATTCACTAAGGAGCATGATATGAAATTACATATGGATGGGGCGAGAATCTTCAACGCAGCGACAGCAGCTGATCTTCCTTTACCAAAATTTACTGATCATGTGGATTCAGTTATGTTCTGTTTATCTAAAGGAATGGCATGTCCTGTGGGATCATTAATTGTAGGATCACAAGAGTTTATTGATCGTGCACGAAAATTCCGTAAAATGCTTGGTGGAGGTATGAGACAGGCGGGTGTAATTGCCATTATGGGACTTGTAGCCCTTACACACGATTGGAAAAAACAGCTAAAGCAGGACCATATCCATGCAAAGCGATTAGCCACAGCATTAAGGGAAGAAAATGAACAAATAGTGGTTACTATGCCAGAGACGAATATAATCAATTTTTCTTTCTCTGAAGCCGCTCCAACGAAAGAGATTCATGATGAGTTGGTGAAACGAGGTGTCTTGGGTCTACATAAAGGACACTATCAGCGTCTAGTGACTCATGTGGGTCTTTCAAGTGAGGATATTGATGAAATCATTACTATTTTAAATTCTACATTTAAGCAATACCTTTAATGTATAATTCTTAGTATCTCATCTGCTTATTACATGCACAAAGAGGAAGGCTTTTAAAAACAATTGAAGATATGTCTAGTTGACAAAAGGCCAGGAAGCTTTTGTCGATATCTGATGTGATATTATGAAACAACTGAAGGCGCATATTTGGTGCCCTAATGGGATTCTTATTGTCACACAACGCTATTTTATGTAAACCAAAAATTCCTTACAATTCCTGGGTGTATAGGAAGAATAACGGAGGTTTCTAAGAAAAATGTTTTGCGACGAATGCGGTACTGTTTTATCCCCGCCCAAAGATGCTGATAGCCTTGGAGTTTGCGTAAATTGTAGTAAACGCGAGCTCGTGGCATCAGAAGAGCAATTATTGGTAGAAAATACCAGTGAGGTACGAGCAGCATGAAAAATGATCCAAGGTATTGTTCAGTTTGTAAAAAGCTTCTCTTGCGACAAAATCTCTTCGGTTATGTCTTATTGACATCCTGTGATAGCTGTACTGAAATTATTCACGAGAGTTGTTATTTGGAGCATCACCAGATTGCCCACAACTTGATTGCTTTAGTCATGGAAGAAGAGGAAATTGAAGCTGAATATTACAAACACTGAGTGTACCTGGATCATTTCACGTGTTGTCTAGGGTTTCAAGGCATCCAGTCTAGTAACTTCGGATATCCAACCTCTGCAAACTCCTTTTTAATAAGAACGATTTTCTCAAAAATAGGTTTCTTCAAACCGTCGATTTGAAGATCTGTTACAATCTTTCCTAACTTAGGTTGGATATTTTTCAAACCTGCTGTTAATCTAGAGTACTCATTCGGGAGCTGGATCTCTGTGAGGATTTCGTTTGTGTACATGGGGATCTCTTGATTCAATCCACCAGAGAGGACTTTCAAACCATCATCTTCTGAGAGAGTATCTGGATTCATACATAATCGACTTAGTTGAGTAAACGCTTCCCTATAAGGATGGAAAATATTGCGCGCTACTACGCCTCGAAGATACATCTGTTTTGTTTGTTCGGCTTGAAATAGAGCGAATGGGATGGTGGTCATTAGTTCAGTCATAAGCAGATCTTTGGAACTAACTAATGATTCAGCGGTCTGAGCTTTATCATATAGATCCATCGGAAGAACTATCCCACTAAGCTCACGATAATCAGTAATTACTTCTCCTGGGCTTAATCGAAACTGAACATAGTATACTCCCACGCCACTGAGAAAAATGAAAGGTTCTCCCCTTGTTTCTTCAAATCCTGTAACCGCGAAATCGGGTAAGAATATCACATTGTCGTGTATGATTTCATATACAGGTTGGTTGAGATAAAATCCATTAAAAGGTCCAGTTCCAAGAAGTTTCCCCCAAGATGGGATTAAAAGAATCTGCTTTAAATTCGGAATTCCCTCAACACCAGCCTCTGGGTCAACGGGTACTTGGGTTGAGTCTTCATAAATTTCCAATCTGGCCTGTAGATATTCCTCTGTTTCTTTTTTCTCAAGTTCTTTTTTGCTTTGAGCCTTTCTGCGACCCATTTTCTCCAACTCTCCCAATCTTTTGTTAATTTTGTCTTGAACATCCGAGAGAAACTGTTCACGTAATGCGTTATAGCCATTACCATGTAAATAATTCTTATATTCAACTAATGATACACCAGATGCAGGATCAAACGTTCCTAACCTCTCAAAATATGGTTTGATTGTTTTTAATATCCTTTTTTCAAGGATAATCTTTTTTAATTCTTCTCCCAACTCGCGTGGTGTATCTGAGTTCTTTTTACTATCTTCAGTCATTACTTATCCCTCTAACAATCTCATGGTGAATCTACACAATTATAGATTTATGAACCTATTCAATTGTCTCAATAAGAAATTTTAAATCAAGAACATTAGAGTTTGTACATAAATTGATTTGTGAATCACAGGAGCTACCGAATATACTCGATCAAGAGTCAATAAAAATTGTTCAGGAAAGAGCAAACAATATTTGGCCAGCTGAATTTTCTTATCTTTTAAATGGGTGGATATTACGTTTCAGTAAGGGAGTAACATGGAGAGCAAATTCTGTTCTTCCGTTAAATTATTGGGGGAAGAATATCAACAAGGATATTAGTAAAGTAGAAGAAATCTACAGAAAATTTAATTCCTCTTCAAAGTTCATGCTACATGATCAGCATGATCCTCCAGAACTTCTTTCCGTATTAACCGAAGCATCCTATAAACCAGTGATGCCAACGCATGTAATGGGTAAACTTTTTGCTGATATTGATATCCAAAGTCACGATAATGGATATAGCTATCATTTCATGACTAATAGAGATCCAGAATGGTATTCAGCATTAACTCGACTTAGTCCAAATCGATCCCCTTACAAGATGACCGTAATCGGTGAAATAATGGATCGAGTGCATATTCCCCAAAAGAGGTTCTTTTATGCAAAGAATAAATCAGACATTATCGGTGTAGTTCTCGCAATCATTGATAGCGGATACATGGGAATCATGAATCTAGCGGTAGATCCAGAGTATCGAAATCAAGGTGTGGCAACAAACCTTATGTATCAGACTATAAATTGGGGAAAAAAAGAAGATACTAAATGGTTGTTTCTCCAAGTAGAAAAGTCTAACACCTCCGCAAGAGGTCTTTATGAAAAAATCAGATTGGAAGACTGGTATAGCTATACTTATTACGAAAAAGAATAATCTTCTAATTAGAAGAAGGAAAAACTATCAGATTTTTCTTTGCCAACAACAGTGGGAATATAAAGTGACATTGGAACTCATTACAAGTTACGCTCAACATGGATCATTTAGTATGGGGATTGTTACTTCATTCTCTTTATTTTAAATGCCTTTAATCCAACGTTGGTGGAGATAAAATGCAAGATACTAGTCCGCTCAATCAAGAAAAATCTCAATTTGTTCGAAAATTAACGCGTACAAAAGATGATTTCGAACGACTTGCACGTTGCTATAATTCGTTCAAGGATCCTGAAAGTTGGCCTGGAGGTTTCGGAGGAACTAGAATATTTACGGGTGAATTTATCGAAAAAGAGATGAAGGCGCAAGATTTGGAAGGGCATTTTGTTGCCATAGCTCCCGATGACCCAGATAAGATCGTTGGGGTTTGTTTCATCGGAAAATCGTGGAATAGTCCCAATTCTTACTATGTTCAATTTCTGGGCGTTGATCCGGCATATCAGGGTCAAAAGCTTGGAAAAGCAATGCTTTTACATGCAACAGATTACGTAACAAAATTAAAAGCTCTCCTGCTTTCATTACACACCTGGGGAGGTAATTTAAAGGCAATGCCACTGTATAAACGACAGGGGTACAAATGGAGACCCAATACTTCTGTGTATATGGAGAATTATCTTCCACAGATTCTTAACTACCCGTATTTCCAAGAATTCTTCTCGAACCTCTCGAAGTCTTGGTACGAGTGCTTTGTTCCTAAGATAACACAGGAACCAGATACCAACTTAGATGATCAAATGCAAATATATGAATATGAATTTCAAGATCAAGACCAGCGTTTAGTTATCTGGGTGGATAGATCCATAGGCAAGATTAGTGGGTTTCATTTAAAAACAACAACTGAAGATATCCTAATCCAAGGAAAAATATCAAATTCACATGGTTTTATTGGCTCTGAGGAATTTCCCATCAATCTTAGATTCACCAACAATTCAGAAACAGATCTAAATATATCGTATGAGGTTGAACCTACCCCAAAAATTAAATTACTTAATTCCAAGATGAAAAACCAAATTAAAATACCAAATTCTTTATCTAAATCGATAGAAGTTCAAGGGTCTTTCCTAGTCGACACAAATGAACTTGATACAAAGATTCATACCCACACATTAACTGAACATGGAATCATTTTTAAAATTAAACATAAAAACCAAATTTTCCCATTAACCGTGGGAAAAATTCCAGTTAAGGCTATTAAAGTCGATCCTTATCCTACCAATTTTGCTACAATACCAGAAAATGATGTGACAATTCCCTTAACCTTACAGAATAATATTGGTGAGGAGACTCATTTAGTAGTTAGTGTTAAGGACGGAAACAATATTTCTTTCAAAAAACATAGAGAAGAACTTATTCTCGGGAAATATGATTCAACCGTCAAATTCAATGCATCAACGCAGTCAACTGGGAGTGTAGTTGATTGGTTCGAAATTGAAATTAGATCTACTGAAGATAAACTTCTTACCAAAGAAACTATTCCAATAATGATCTTTAATAAAAATAAATCTCTTTATTATGAACGAGATCAACAGATTTTTATTGAGAATAAGCATATCCGAATAACACTATTCACAGAATCCCAACCGGGGAGTAATGAGGTCTTCATCACCGATAAACTGAGAAAATTGCAAGTATTTGGTCTACCCATTGTACTTGGGTATCCATTCGATGTTGAGGGGAGTGAATTTTATTCAAAAAAGCATACTCACGAGACTCGACAAGATGAAGGAGGGGTTTGGTTATTAAGCTCCTCAACCTCCGATCTAAAGTCTGGGATTGAGGTTACAAGGAGAATTTATCTTCCTAATGAAGGTGATTTTCTTTCAGTAGAGTGGGAGGTTAGAAATAACTCTGAAAAGGTGCAAGAGAATCTAGGAGTGGTAAATCATACTTATTGGTGGCCCTCCACAATTTCTCTTCTGAGTCGTGTCCTTCCCTTGAAATCTGGTGTGAAAGAATTGGATATTCTTGCTTTTCCTATAGATTTGGGAAAGGAACCCTCGATGTATTCAGAGGGTTGGCAAGCAGCTGTGTACAAAACAGGTGCATTTGGAGTATTCTTTGATCAGGAGAACATTGATAAAATAACCATTGGACGAGCTCAACCAAATATCGATATTAAAGTCCCAAATTTAGCCGTTGGCGAATACTATCTTACTGAACCGATTTATCTTACCTTTGCTGATAATTGGCAGACAATTCGAAAGAAATGGAAGGAACAGTATCAACCCTCTCCGATTAATGAGGTTGAATATTCACGTGTTGCTAGTTCGCTTAAACAAATAGGCCTGAGAAATTCATGCGAAGGAAACACCATTGCTTACGGGGCTTTTCTCGATCGAAATAATCACAACTTAGAACTAAGTATCGATACTTTCCGAGAGACCTCCTTTAAGGGCTCTATGGAATTAACAATGGGAAAATTAGGATCAGATCTGAAAATTGATCTGCCAGAGGAAAAAGGGCAATATTTCAATCGTTCTGTCGATCTCGATATTCCCGAAGAAGAGCAAATTCTGGAAGGGATGTTAAGCATCGACTCTTTGACACGAATTTTCGAATATCCAGTTGCATTAGGAATATTTGATACATCTCAAAATGTCACAATTACTCACACTGCGGATTCAGACGTGTACGAAGTTTCTAACAGTGTTTTTACTTTTAGAGGAAGTGAGAAGTACCGTGGAAACGTATTCCACCTATCACTAGACGGCAAAAAAGAGAATTTACTTCATACAGGCTCTGCTCCTTTTCCTGAAGTAAAACCATTTCTTTGGTTTCATCAGTTTTTTGGAGGTATTGGACCAGTACTGCAACCTGAAGGATTAAGGGATGTAGAAAATTTCAATACTCTTATATTTAAGTATTACCAGCCTTCTGCCGGGAAATGGAAAGGAATTGGTTTCAAATCTAGCATTATTGAGTATTCACCCAAGATTAAAGGTTTACAGATAGCAACAGAGTATTTAACGCTCCCAAATTCTCCATTCCTTCTCGTTCAGACTCATGTGTATAATCACTCTGATATAATTCGAAAATTCTCCCTCCAGATTGAAGGAAAAATGAAAACAACTGGCACGAGTAAAGATTTTTATTTCATTGATGATATAGAATCACCGAATCATTATCTAAAATATCGACTCCAGGACTGGGAAGCTTTAGTTTGGCTTGAGAAAGGACCTCAGCCTAAATGGTGTGCTTATAAAAATGAGAATTGCGACTTTTACATGGCTGCAGTAATCCCAACCGTGAATATGAACGAATATGCATATCCTTATGCTCCAAATCTGAAGATAATAATGCTGGATCTTATAACAAATTCTGAGCAAATCTTACCTCAACAAATGTTGACATTCCGTATGTTATACTTCTTTACAGATAGTCTTGAGAGTGTTCATCCTTTTACACAGTCGAATCTGCTAGATTTATTCCCTGAACAACAGAGATTTCCAGTAGACTAGCTCTTCTGAGAATATGATATTCTGAGAGAAACGTATTTTGTTTCATCAGTTCTGCGGAAGAAATGTAACCTTTTTACTTCGAATAAGGTGATATTATGGTTCATAATGGTAAAGTAGTAATTGTGACCGGTGCATCAAAAGGGATTGGCAGAGCTATCAGTCACAAGTTAGCGAGTCTTGATTTTAATTTAATGCTTGTTTCTCGTGATTTATCGTCATTGAATAAAGTGAAATCAGAAATCTCTAGTTTAGGAGGGGGAGAAATAGAGGTTCTCTCTTGTGATTTGACTCAAGAGGATGAGATACAGAATTTAGTTGAGAAAACATTAGAACGATTTGAAAAAATTGATGTTTTAGTGAATAACGCAGGAGTTGGACGTTTTAAACGTGTAGATGATTTTACTCTTGATGATTATGATTTTATGTTTGATCTAAACGTTAAAGGACTATTTCTTTTAACAAAATACATTATTCCTTACCTAATTACCCAAAAAAGTGGACATGTCATAAACATTAGTAGTATTGCAGGAAAAAACGGATTCAAGAGTGGATCTTTATATTCTGCGTCTAAACATGCCGTACAAGGATTTACATGGTCTTTAAGAGAAGATGTAAAAGAATTTGGAATAAAAGTTACTGCAGTGTGCCCAGGAAGTGTTCTAACAAGGTTTGGAGGGAAAAAGGCAGAAAATGTAGACTGGTCTCTTGAACCAGAGGATGTGGCCCACGCTATTGGATTTCTAGTTACAGAATCTGACTATGTTAACACAGCTGAAATCATAATTAAGCCTCGTTATAATCCACGAACAGTGAATTGGGAAACAAGAATTTAAGAAAACCACCAATGGGCGGTTACAGTTTATGCAGGAAAAAATAAACCTCGCTCGTGTCTATTATCAGAGTTGGGCAAATCAAGACAAAAAGACTGTCAAGGAATGTTTAGCTAAGAATTTTACATTTTATAGTCCTCAAGATAAATTTACTGATCCAGTGGAATTTATCTCATCCTGTTGGATTTATTCACAGGGATTAGTTAAGGTTGAATTTATTAAAGAAGCTTATAATCAGGATCAAGTTACACTGCATATGCTTTGGCATGGAGAAGATGGATCAACTTTCACTAGTACAGAACATGTTACAATCAGAGATGGTAAGATTACTACAATTGTAGTAGAAAATAATAATTCATAAATCAATTATCGCTATATGATACTTACATGTGTCTTGTTATCATAATTTAGAATTATTTATGAACCTCTGTCGCTAATTAAACCTTAATTGATGTTTTAATGTCCAGTTTAACATATTTAGGTCATGTTCAAGGTCTGTGTAACTGAAAACAAAAAAGCGTACCTATAAACTATTTAATTGGTATCAAACAAATTTTTCCTTGAATAGGAAGATTGAAACTCACTTACTCCAAAGAAAAGAAATCAAACCAGTGAAATCATATGCGTCATATCTCAAAAATTGCCAATATAATGATTGGAGTTTGTATTCTTGCATTCATAATCCCTTCAGTAGTCAATGTAAGTTCTAGCTCTAGTGCTGGAATTGATGAAATGAATATCGTTTTTATAACTAATAATGATGCTGATTATGAGCTTGCTACTGCTGTAAACCAAACACTCAATCTTAATGCGACTATTCTAGACATAAAGACGAGTGAGGATCTAAATGAAGTAATCTCTGCAGGGAATTATTACGAAAATTATGATTCAATTATCCTCATCCTAAATCAACTATCTCCATTAAGTAATTCATCTATAGCGGATTTAGAATCTTATGTAAGTAATGGGAATTTATTTGGAATTATATCCACACAGATCTGGCGATTTAACACATCATTTCATACGTTAATGGGTTTAAGCATCGAAATGCAAGGTCAAAAGGTTTATCCGATGGGGAATGTTTCAGATTCAATTGAAATATCCATTACAAATGGCACATTATTAACAGAACCATTTTCTTTTTATGAAAATACTACGCTATCCCTAGAGGGAGGCGTGGGTATTACACAAGCCATATCACAATCATATCAAATAGCAACGAGTTCGAATCCCCCTTATGGAAATACAAGTCTAAATGCTTTTGAATATGACTCTGGCTTTATCTTTGCGCTACCCATATCACCAATTGACGTTTCTCCCTCACTAACTGGATTATCCCAGTTTGTATCCGCAATTACTTCATCAGGATTAAATTCATTGGAAAGAAATGAGATTGATAATGGAGATGAGTCAACCACAGCTCCTGCTAGGATTTTATTTATGCTTACGAATGAGGAATTAGAAACGGGAGTTACAATCGGATTAATCTCAGTATTACTTGTTATTCTTGGGTATTTTGTCTCAAAAATTACTATTAAGCCCCAAGTAAACCTTGATCTTCCAAAAGATAAGACGTTGATGGCATATCTACTAACTCCCATAATTTTCATTGGACAAATTTTATATCCCCCCATTGTTAGACGAATAGATACCTACGATGTCATGGAAAATGAATATCGAAACCAAATCCTAACGATTCTTGATGAAAGAGAATTTCTACATTTTAGAGAACTTAAAAGAGAGCTTAATATAGGCACATCAAGTCTTAGATGGCATTTACAAGTCCTTGAGGATTTCAGACTTATTGATAGACAAGTTTTTGGTCAATATGAGATTTATTACTTAATACGTCGAATCCCCGACCCTGGTTTTCTAGTATTATACTTTTCAATTATATCAGGAGGAGGTTACCGCATCGCACAGGCTTTTTCACGGGTGAATACATGGGAGTTAAGCACTCTGGCAGATTATTTGGGTCAATCAAAGGAAGCTGTCAGGTACCATCTCAAAAAATTGGAACAAATTAATTTAATTCATCATATTAACAATAAGTATATTCTGAATTCCCAGAAAGGTTCTATTCTAAAGTCTGCACTTGAAAGACGCGGTAAAACGAATTAGATTTCTGAAGATTGATTTCTGTTTTTTTGAAATTCTTATTGTATAAAAAATTCAATTTCAAAACTTGATTGCGAATTACTCATTCTTCCAAAAAAGTGTTCCTCAAATCATTAATAATTAGCCGAATACAGACTACCTGACTTAATCAATTGTTTAACATTAAGTTTGATATACTAAGAAGTGATAATAAATGAAAAAGAAATTGAGTATTCCAATAACTCTTATATTCGGAGTCCTCCTTCTAAGCTTCGTCAGTCAAGCAGCATCTGCTGATACATATGTTGTAAAACAAGCTATTGCTACAGCTGATCCTCCTACTGACGGATGGCAGAATGTTGAGAATGGTGTAAGAGTAAATATTTCGGCAGGAAATCGAACACGTTTGAGGACACAAAATGGTACTCAAATTCGTCTTAGAACTCAGGAAAATGTTAGTCTTCATTTAACTGAGACAGACGATAATCCTGAAGGGCCATTACCGAATAAGACAAGAAATGTTATACGTTTTATGAATGTTGAGTTAAATGGTACAACAGCTATGAATGCAACCATGTTTCACAACTTTACTCATGTCGAATTGACAGGTTTAGGGAACTATTCAACATTTCGGTGGGCGTATTATAACGAAGAATCCTTTGAGTGGCAGTATGCATATGAAAATTGGGTAGAAGAACGTCCTGATGGAGCAGCTGTATTTTGCAATACAACTCACTTCTCAACTTGGGTTATTTTAGCTCCTCAAGTTGTAGACGCACCACCAGTAGATAAACCCAATCCAGAAAATGCCTATAATTCTAAGAACGGTACAGCTTTTGCTCTTCAAGGTGGAAACCGTTACCAGATCCGAACACAGAGTGGATTTTCTCTACAGATCCAACTCAATAAGAGTGCAGAAGTTACTGTCACAGAATATGAAGAATCTCCGCAGCTTATGAACAGAGAAAGACATCGAATTCGAACTCAAACTATGAGTGTTGAGTTAAATTGCTCCGCAGGAATCAATGCTACATTTGCATATGAATTTTCGCATGAGAACCGTACTCAAATGGGTATAAAGAATATGGAGAAACTCAAATTCATGTTTTACAATGAAACATCCAATGAATGGGAAGCTCCCAAAAATCAATGGATAGAAGGTGATACGTTATACTGTAATACAACTCATTTCAGTTTGTGGACTATTGCTGAAGAAGAAGTTGATTCATCTTCAACCCCGAGTTTTACCTTACTACCTCTGTTAGGCACTCTAGCCACAATTATCATCATAAGAAGAAGGAAATAATTTCCCTCTTCTTCTTTTTTTTTATGCTATTTTTTCAGAGAGAAAATTAGGTTTTAAATTTCTTAACATCTTCTACTAAGACTCTACTCATCTCTTGTAAATCCTGAGTAGCTGAAGTTAATTGTGACATCGAAGCTATTTGTTCCTCACTAGAAGCAGCAACCTCCTCACTACTTGCAGAAAACTCTTCTGCCTGAGTAGCAAAATTTTGGAAAGCCTCCTTTATTTTTGTACTGGATCCTTTAATATTTTGAGTGAAAGAATCAGTAATTTCGGTGATATCTTTACTATGACTCTGTGTTTCCTCTGCTAACCTGCGTACATTATCTGTAACGACTGCAAATCCACGTCCATACTCTCCAGCTCTTGCTGCCTCAATTGCTGCATTTAAAGCAAGAATGGTTGTTTGAGAGGCAATATCGTTAATTGTACCCAAGGTGCTTTCAATCGCAATGAACGCCTCATCAACAGATTTGGTCATGTCACTTACATCCTGATATCCCTGATTCGCTACTTCAGAGATCAAAGCGGCACCTTGAGAAATTTGATTAATCGAAAGCGAAATTTCGTTACTTAAGGAGTTTAACTCATTACTTAATGTCATTAATTCACTAGAAGATCCATCCACTTGGAAAGATGATTTTTTTACCGTTGTAATAATATCTCGAAGGTTTCTAATTGCAGTAGAGTAGGATACGTACGATTTTTCAATTTCATCTTCACTCGTAGAGCTGGTATATTCAGGTACTGTCGATAAATCATTGTCCGAAATCTGGTCAGCAAATTTTTCTAGCTGTTTTATTGGATTCATTAATACACGACTTAGGAGTAGTGCTATGACAATTGCTAATACGACTGAAAAAGTAATTGTGGTTCCACTTCTAAACATAATTCCTTGATATCTTGCCTTCAAATTGT
Organism: Candidatus Hodarchaeota archaeon; assembly: GCA_016840035.1. Classification (GTDB taxonomy): domain Archaea; phylum Asgardarchaeota; class Heimdallarchaeia; order Hodarchaeales; family Hodarchaeaceae; genus Hodarchaeum. The sequence continues at coordinate 12,186 of JAEOTC010000223.1, forward strand.
CTCCTTCCTCACCAGATACCAAGGGTTGTGTATACCGGAAGAAGTCCGCTGTTCCTGTGGTTGCGATCACCATCACAAGACTTAGGGGCCCTAATCCTACAAGCAACATTCCGATAAGTAATTTTGTTCTTATTCCTCATTTATTAAATATTTTGTCAAAAAATTTCATTTAATCAGCCTTCTCCAATAACCCAATAAAATTAGATACAGAAGTTGATATTTCAGATATTATAATCTTGACAGCTTTTAGTAACATTTAGAAATTCATAGATTTTTCCCAAATGATGCAATGATTGACATAAGGCAATTTTGTACCAAGGAGAGGGCAATCCTTTTCATTTTTATTAAACTAATTAAGTAAAAATGTTGGATACAAATAAACAAATTGAGAGAAGCATTATACGAATTTTCCTTGGAATAAGGTCAAAACTAGCAAACCAAGAAAACGTAGTACAAACTAGTCTTAGAATCTTGCCTTATTTACTTATGTTTTAATATAAGCTTGGTAATAATCAATTGAATGACATCAAGTGATTGGGCCAAAATTTCTGATAATGTAAAGAAGTGGTTTAATAAGATAACTGAACCCTCTCCTGAAATTGATGAGGAAGAATTACGACTAAAGATAAGATTTTTTAATTCAACATTCTTTTTTTTCTTTATCTTCTCCAATTTACTGTTTTTTTTCAGAATTTTCCTTCTTCTAATTTCCTCTACACCACTACTATCGTGGGGGTTTATTCAATCACTAGTTCTTTCAATAATAGCATTGTCTTTCTTATGTATAGGAAGAACCATTTACTATCAATATGCACTCACAGCGATATTTTGGGTACCATTAATCCAGCCTTTAATCACAATTTCCTTGTATAACTCCGTTGATGATGCAGATATGATTATTATCAATCCTACGATGATTTTTATTTTAGGGATTCTGCTAGTAGGTATTATTTATTCACGAAAAGGAACAATTGTTTTCAGTACTATTAGCATAATGGAGTTGTTTCTCTTTTATGGAATAATCCTAGAATATCCTATCACCTGGATTACGCCAAAAGTAGTCTTTTTACTAATTATTGCTTTTATTACAATCATTGGGATACTGTATCGGGAACAATTAGATAGATTCAAAGAAGGATTCAAAGATCAACGTGATAGATTTATCTTTATGACAAATCACGAATTGAGGAATCCATGTACAGTCATTAAAGGGTATAATGAGTGGTTATTATCAAATTATGACAAGATCAATGATCAACAGAAGATTTCGATTCTTGGCAATATCAGCAATAATGTTGCACGGTTAGAACGTCTTATTGAAGAAGTTTCGGATGTTGATCAAATCGAACGGGGGATATTTCAAATCAAAAAAGAAGAATTTGATTTTAATGCCTTTTTTGAAGAATTTCTTGATCCGTATAAAGCCAGTTTGTCTAATGTCTTAGAATATCATAATTTATTGAAAAATGAAGAACATACAATCCTAGGAGATCGTGATCGTCTCTCACAAGTTTTTATTAACATCCTTGAGAATGCTCTAAAGCAGACTCCTCAAAATAAGCGAAAAATATCTATAATCTTGGACAAGGTGGAAGATTATCTTCGGGTATCTATCATGGATAATGGAGCAGGAATCGCCTCGGAGAATTTGGAAATTATCTTTGATCAATTTGTCTCTATTCAAACTGAATATTCTTCAACTGGTACAGGTATTGGACTTTATGTTGCGCGTCAAATCGTCAATAATCTTGGAGGGGAAATTCGTGCTGACAGCAAAGGAATCGGATCTGGCTCCACATTTATTGTAAAGCTCCCCTATTTTAAGAATTAGAGGATAATAATCTCTAGGAATAGTGTTTAGGATAGTGCATTTCGTCTTCAAATGTGTTTGAAGACATTCGGATGAAATGTCGGAAGCATCTGCAAAAAGAATAATGGATGAAAATAATTCATTTTATGACCTGATTCACAAATAGAGATTAAGATTATTATTTGTGAAGAAAAACTAAAATAAGACAGAATGGATACTAATTTATATGTACTTTAACAGTATTGAAATATATTTTCAAGGATTCTGATATAACTTGAGCTATTTTGACGATGAGAGTAATGTTGAACAGTATATTAAAATGGCTGAAGGATTCAATGGTCAGGAAATAATTAATCATTTAATTAACTATTTACCGCATGGTTCATCAGTGCTTGAATTAGGAATGGGGCCTGGAACGGATATTCCTCTCTTAGAGAAACATTACAAGGTCACAGGATCGGATTATTCCAAAATTTTTATCGATCGTTATCAAAAATTGCATCCTGAGGCTGATTTGTTAGTCTTAAACGCAATCACCCTTGAAACAAATCGTAAATTCCATGGTATATATTCTAATAAGGTTTTAATTCATCTTACTCGTACTGAGTTAATACAATCTATTAGGAGACAAGCAATGATTCTAAATCCATATGGGGTCATTTGTCATTCATTCTGGAGAGGAATCAAAGAGGAAAACCATCATGGGTTACTTTTCACCTATTATGAAGAAAATGATCTTAGAAATTTGTTTTCAGAAAACTTTACTATCCTTGAAATAAAGAAATATAGAGAATCAGAACCAGATGATTCAATTTTACTAATAGGAAGAAAAATTTAGTGTCCTTTCTCACTCGTTTCGTGACCTGTATTTGACGAAAGCCAGTTTTAAAAATTCAAATCCGAGTTTGAAGATGTTTTCAAAAAGTTGTATAACCAAGGCAAAATGATCTTTGTAGTATTGTAGTCAATATTGTATTTATGTAGTAAAACTTATTAGTATCATTTCAATATTAAATTTGAAATAATATGGGATCTACTACACGAAGAGTATCAGAGGCAGAACTACAGAAACTGAAAGAAATTCAAATCCATCTTAAGCAAATTGGAATTGATATTAGTCAAGTAGAACTGAGTGAAACTATCACCAATTATGTTTTAGAACGTTTCGATGATTTTATTAAAGAATATCGCGCCAAAACAGAGCATGACAAGCAAGACACTCTTTTAAATTGGATAAACACTCCTTTTGATGGTGAAGAACAAACTGATGCTGTTAAGGAACATGATGTGACTCAGTAATGTTCATAGATAGCGTAGTATGGATTGCGCTCAAATATAAAAAAGATCAATGGCACAAAGAAGCTACCCATCTAAAGAATAGAATCGTGAGATTAGAAAAAATTCTCGTAACTGATTTTGTTATTGTAGAAACATATAACTTCTTATTAAGAAAAATTTCATTGACAGCCGCACAAGAAACGCTTGTAATGTTCCTCGAAAGTCAAAAAGTTGTGATCTTGTACAATAATTTTCTCACTCTATCAAATTCAAAGAAAATTTTGGAAAAACATAATCATCTTAGTCTAACAGACGCGAATATTGTGTGGTTTTCCAAAAATTTAAACATTGAAGAAATAATAAGCTTCGATAAGGGATTTGATAGCGTTTCTGGAATTGAAAGGATATCTAAGTGAATTCTCAATTGATCTTCCAAGATGGATTTCTACAAGAACATTATTATGATGAACTTCCATAATATAGCTAATCATGCAGAACCAGATCATTCTGGAACATTTAATAAAGTTTTAACATTGTATCCAGATGCTCAAGTGGTTTGTACGGAGAAAGGGATATCCCAATTTATGTTCTCCAAAAAGGTATCTCTTACTATATTTTGATATGCAGAAAATAACTTATCTGAAGTTTAGGTCATATATCAAATTTCATCCATTCTTCACCGTTTTCCCTGATCCTTTAAGAAAAAAAAAAGATCTTAGGTGTTTACCTAAGCAGAATTTGAAGTTAAACTAAGTTCAGTACCGAAACAATCTTGA
>JAEOTC010000224.1 GCA_016840035.1 Candidatus Hodarchaeota archaeon
TAAAATATCTTTTTTGCTTAGTTTTTTCTTAGTATCAAGGTAAATTCTTGCTTGTAATTCCTCTAAATCTTCCTGTAGATCAAATTTCACTGTCGACACTGAGAACACCAAGTAACCCAGAACACTGTTTTATATAAATGTTCTTATGATCCCACAGCGTTTGAAAAAACACTAGGAGATGTGGTAATTATTGCCACCATTGTGATTATTATAGTTTTTCATGAATTATTGCTACAAAAGGTCTTAGAAAGTGAGAAAACTGGAAAAGGAAAAAGGATTATAGGTATGGTAATTATTACTTCAATTTTCTGGATTATTGCTTTTATTCCGTTGATGATGGGTTATTTCTATATGTTAAACTACGGTTTTGCAATATCTTCTCCGATGTTTTTTTTTCCAACTGTGCTTTTTCTCTTCAGAACATTTCTTGTTTGTCTTGGGGCAGGTATTGGCTATTCTTTTACCTTTGGCAGGTAAATTAACGATTCTCGATATCATATAATACAAAGCCAAGATTGTCTTACTATTAAAAAAGTGAATCTTACCAATAGCTTTTTACAATTGAATTTTTTAGGACTAGCCTATGAAAAAGATTAACTCACATATCATGTATGGTACTGCTTGGAAAGAAGATAAAACAGAACGATTAACCTTAAATGCACTCATGGCAGGATTTAACTCTATCGATACTGCTAATCAACGTAAACACTATAATGAAGAAGGGGTGGGAAAGGCCCTACATGCATTTATCAAATCAACAGGAGCAGACCGAGAGGAATTCTTTATTCAAACGAAATTTACTTACAAAGAAGGTCAAGATCACCGTTTGCCTTTTGATCCTCAAGCAGAACCAGCGACCCAAGTAAAACAGTCCTTTTCCAGTTCATTAGGCCATCTACAAATCGATTATATCGACTCATACGTGTTACATGGGCCCTCCACACGTTTTGGACTATCTGAACGTGATTACCAGGTTTGGACAACGATGGAAGAATTACTCTCGGAAGGAAAGGTTAACTATTTGGGTATTAGTAATGTTAATGCTGAACAGCTGAATTTTTTGTTTGAAAAGGTAGAGATTAAACCGTCTTTTGTCCAAAATCGTTGTTTTGCGAGATTTGGATGGGATAAGGAAATTCGTGAGATATGCAAAAACAATAATATCATTTATCAAGGATTCTCATTACTAACCGCCAATAGAGAGGTATTAACCCATCCTAGAGTGATACAAATGAGTAAAACAATGAATAAAACAATCCCACAAATAATTTTTAGTTTTGCTAGACAAATTGGTATTTTACCGTTAACAGGAACAACAAATCGGAAACATATGGAAGAAGACCTCGAAAGTGTCGATATTACGCTGACAAAAGAACAAGTAAACAGTCTTACGAATATTTCAACGAGAAAAAGTTCTAGTTTCTAGTTTCTCTTCTAAGAATCAAGATAAAACAGAGTTTTTTCTCTTCGGAGCATTTCTTGTTTGTCTTGGGGTAGGTATTGGCTATTCTTTTACATTTGGTACGTAAATTAACGATTTTGAGAGTTTTCCCTGTAGCGTGCAACGATTAAAAGGAAAACTCCTTACTCAATTCAGGACTTCATTAGATCTGCATCGTCCTTAGGAGCTTCTAAAATCTTAAATACATCGGAGATTTGGGTATTTGCATTTTATTTTAGAGATCTCTTCTTATTATTAATATGTAGCACTATCAGCCCTAGTGTGGGTACAACTACTACTAACTCCATACTAGATGTGTTAGTAGGTGCTGGAGTTGTATCAGGGGAAGTGGTTGGATCGTTAGATGTCGTGACAGGAGTTGTAGTCTCTACTGAATTTATAATCTCTAAGAATTTCGTCTCAAAAGCAGATCGATCTGCATCAATTGCAACCCGAGCATTAATTGGTTCTCCTTCAATAAGCACAGTTTCACCTTCATGATTTTCTTTATCAAGGACAACTTCTAAATGAAAATCTTGGATTGTTACTACTTCAATATTGGTGAGCGCAACTGCTGCTAGAATGTCCCAAAAATATAATCCAGGTATTAAAAACTGGTGGGTAATATCAGCTTCAGGGGTGAGTTTCACCTGTCCTAGATTTTCTTTAAATTCTTCAGTGATAGGAACCTTATTTGTAGCATCTAAGGGAATAAGCAAGATGGGAATGTCAGAAGTGAGGATTGTATTTACTGCATGAGGGTCAATATAAAAATTCCATTCAGCCTCATAATTAGGAATATCCGATTCAATTCCCACATTACCAGGTACATTTACTGCACCACCCATAATATCTAATAATTCAATCTTGCCAATAATTGAAGGATCAGATTGAATCGCCAACGCAACGTTAGTAAGTGGACCTAATGCAACAATCGTAATATTTTCAGGAGAGGAATTAACTATAGAAACAATTAATTCTGAAGCATTAAGGTCAGAAACTTTGTTTTCAGTATGTGGTAAGTCGAAACCATAAAAATTATAACTCCCTTGTCTCCAAGGAGTGGGAAAAGTGTGATTTGTAACTAATGGTGTTTCCTTTCCTGCCGCAACAGGGATATCTTCATACCCCAAATGACTTAGTAGTTTTACAAAATTAGTAGCTCCCTCTTCTACATAACTTACGCCACAGGAGAGAGTTAATGCACGAACAGATACTCTTGGGTGTTTAAGGAGATACAAAATTGCATAAACATCATCTGGAGCACCATCGGAATCAATAATTACCGAAATTGTTTCCAGTTCTTGAATAAAAAGTCCTGTTGATACAATAAGATTATTTAGAAGGATGCAGACAAAAACTAATGATAAATGAAATGTTTTATTTGATTTCCTCCACATTGAAATAAACTCCGCATTAAGGAGATTTAAAACCTTTATTAAATTAACGTAAATTTCTATATATATTCATATCTATGGATAAGCATTCGTAAATGGCTGGTTCGATACTTAGATGTGGAATAACCTTCTCAATTGCAAAAATCTGTATAACTCCGGTAATTAGACCAAAATAATAATTTAGATTATTTGGATAATTTTTCTATGTCTTTAAAACCCCCGTAAAAAATATGACTATAGTCAGGGTATTCCTCATATCATTCTGATATGTCATTTAATAAGCTTCATTTAAACAAAAAATTCGTTTAAATCTAATTTGATCTCTAATCCAAATTCCTTAAAATTAATTATGTCATCAAACCAGCCTTAATAGAAAACCATTAATGAACTTCCAGAAAATTACCACTTCAGTTTGCTATTCTAAAAATTAATTCATTCGGCCTAGTAGTATTGAAGAATTATCAAAAAACTTAGATTTGTCTCAGATCTTCTCCAAATCTTTTATTATCCTGGAATATAATTTTATAGACATTCTGAAGTCTGTTTTAGTGGTTAAGTGGGTAAGCAGATTCTGACATTCATTCTTGGAGATCAGATCATGTTTTATACTCCTAAGTAGAATTCCTACTGTTCCAGTAATAACAAATCCCATTGCACGAGCGATCTCTCTTGTCGCTAGATCATCAAGAATGACGATAGTGTTATCTCCCTGCAGACTTAATTCTTTAGCAAGAACTAAGACACTGGCTTCCCCTTTATGGACGTTCAATTGCTCTAATTTGTCCATCAGTGAATTTGTTTGAGATTTTTTTGTTATTAACCAAGAGCTGAATGCTTCTTCTATTATTACTCTTTCTGGTGCGGTTTCTAATCTTAATACTTCACTCTTAACAAGATCTGTCGTATACACCTTCTTGAAAATCTTTGGAAGTAAGTCAAGCTTCCCAAGTTTTCCTAAGTAGATCAAAGGAGAAGCACTAGTGATTCCTAGCAAGAATCTACCCCAAAATAAAATTCAAATCCTCTTCATAACCTGATTCGGTATAAGTAGTAATATCTCTTTTGGATAGCTCATTTTGAAATGCTCTTAGAGAAATTTGAGCAATTTCCGCCGATTTCCAGACACTTATTCGTTTTTCTTTAACTTCTTCACAAAGAAAGGTGATTAAATCATCTTTAATTGCCTTGTCGAGAAGCTGACGAATGTAAGCAGATTTATCTTTTATCTTACGTTGTTTCATCAGATATTCAAGCTGTTTTTCTAAATCCTCGTCTAAGCGAACTGAAAGCACGCCCATTTAAATCGAGTATACATAGTCATATCTAGTATATAAAATTAATGATGAATTTTGACCACATTGAAGAAAAAAAACAACTTCGTAAAAGGCTGGTTTAGATTTCATAAGTATATATCGAGGTAAATACTACATTTCCAATCTAGGTTTACGAATATGGCTAATCATCCTGTTCAAAGAAAAAAATTTCCTCAATTGGTGTTTTGAAAACCTTTGCTATGTTATACGCTAATTTAAGAGAGGGATTATATTTTCCTTTCTCCAAGAATACTATAGTTTCCCTTCTCACACCTACCTTATCTGCAAGTTCCTTCTGAGTTAGGTTATACCTTGCTCTTAACTCTTTAATCCGGGTTTTCATGGATTTTCCGCTCATCCTCTCTGCTCATACCAATAATACAGAAAATATTGCAAAGAAACCCCTACTGCGATAATAGGACCAGTTAAAGCAACAAAAGACATATTATTTACGAGATTCATTGCATTTAGTACGATCAGAACCATTAGAGAGATATAAAGGAATCTAAAACTCCAATCTGTAGCCTTTAACCTATTAGTTATTGATCTCTCATCGTGACTGATGATTGAGACGTTTTCTTGTCTTCGTTTGAACTCCCTGAATGAATAGAGTAAGAGCGAAGTTCCAATGATGATAATCAATCCGTTCAATAAAATTTCAGTAGGGGTTTCACTTGTATAAACCCCTAGGCCTCCCATTAAAATTAAAACTCCACCTATTAGAATAGGAATTACTAATGGAAAAGTTTTTTGTTTGAGAACTTCCGATGCCATATTCTTTAACCCCTAAACACTAAGTACTAACCTCTCTCTGTTAAACCATTTTTTTGATATATAATAAGCCCCACCTGTTAAGATCGTAATAATAAAGGATAACAATATCCCATGTAACATCGAACTAATGCCAAGAAATTCTTTCAGGAATATAGAAATCAAGAAAACAATAAAGAGTCCACCCATCGGCATTAAGACAGCTCCTCCATTCTCTGCAATTGCTGGGAATCTTAATGTTCCTAGAATAAAGATAAAAGTTGTGAATATCACTGAAAGTGGTCCAATTAAAAAAATTAACAGTAATATTGAAACAGCTACATCATCCACAAAAATAAGCACTATCACCGAGAGAAATGCTTCTACCAGTAATCCTACAATGATACACGCCATGCTTTTACCAAGAAAAATCTCCCCTTCTGAGATAGGAGCTACAAGGATTGATTTAATTGTCTTCCATCTAATTTCGTTAATGAAAGTATGTATTCCGACAAGAGTCGTAATCATAACTGGAATAACTAGAAAAAACATTAAGCTTATGTATTCAGTCCTGGGTTCAGACTGATTCATAACTTCTAGTAATTGAGGAACAAATACTAGTATTGGTATTCCTATGGCAAGTAACATTGGCAGAACAACACTCTTTGACCCAAATCGTGTCCTTAACTCCTTCTTACAAATTTCTATCTCTACCTCAACCATGATTCTCACCTATCACTGCAAAATAAACATCTTCTAGTGTCGTGGTTTTCAATTCAGACTTAATTTCAGCTATTTTTCCTACACAAAGAATTTCACCCTCACTTATGAGTGCTACAGAATCACAAACCTTTTCTGCTCTAGCTAAGAGATGTGTTGTCATTAGTATCGTTTTACCATCTTTTTTCAGTTCAGTTATCATGTCTAAAACTTCTTTTGCTATCATAGGGTCAAGACCAGATGTAGGTTCATCTAAAAAAAGAATCTTTGGATTATGAATCATAGCTTTTGCCAAACTGACTTTTTGTTTAGTTCCTTTGGAAAGGGTTGAAACTTGCGCATTTTTCTTTTCCCATATATCGAGAAACTCAAGCAATTCCTCAATTCTAACTTTTCTTTCATTCTTACTGATTTTATACAATCCCCCGAAAAAATTAAGGTTTTGAATAATTGTTAAACTTGGATATAGTCCGAAATCCTCTGGTAAGTAACCTATCAAACGCCTGATCTTTATTCCCTCTTTTGTGACATCATATCCAGCTACTATAGCTTTACCAGAAGTCGGTACTAACAGTGTTGATAATATATTCACAGTAGTAGTCTTTCCAGCACCATTAGGACCAAGAAAAGCAAAAACTTCTCCTTCCTCAACTTTGAAACTGATATCATTTACTGCAGATATGCCATTAAATTCTTTTATTAGATTTCTGACTTTGATCATTTCTTCTCACATGATAATTATTTCTAACATCATGTTATATATTTCTAACATTAACTTAAAAGAATGATGATTTCGGAAGAAATCAACACAAATTCAATTGATATTGCATAATGAAATAACGAAATAAGGGAGAGTGAACATCGTAAAAGGCTGGATTAATACCTTTAAGAATAAATCTGTTGAATAACTGACTGATTCTGATGTATCTACTTAATTTGAGTTTTTATTAAAGAATTCCCAAAATTCTAGTTAACTCTATTCCTTGTTTCTCGGTACCAATAAAAGGGAAGAATTAATCCAACAACAAGAGTAACTGCAATTAAAAAAAGCTGTAGACTTATATCACGCGGAAAACCAGTATATAAGGGTTCTAAATGTTCATCAAGGATGATCAATCGCTTGTCTTGATCTGCAAGAAAAATTTTCTTATCATTCCAATAAATATCGTGCGGAGCTGCGCTACTATATTCTGAAATTTCTTTTGGGTGCGAGGGGTCTGTGATATTTAGGACATATACTCCTTTTTGTAAATCAGCAACGTAAAGATGAGTAGTGTTTCCAGTAACACCATAAGCTTCCCCTCCAAGTTTATAATATTTTCCAAGCTGAATAGGGGAATGGGGAGTGGAAACATCAAAAATATAGACTCCATGTCTATGACATCCTAAGAAAAGCAAATCATTATGAATGTAAACATCAATCGCACCATGTGTTAATAGAGAAGTCGATACTAATTTAGGCGAAGATGGATCTGTTACATTAAGTACTTTAAGGCCCCTACCTGAATCTGGAAGGTAGATGAAGTTATCCTTTATCGCAACACCACGAAATACTCCTCCATCATCGTATTCTGTGACTTTAATAATATCATCAGGGGTAGAAATATCAAATATTTCCATACCTTGAGGATATTCAGTGACATACGCATAAGAACCATTAGTACATACTGAATGGGCACTTCCGCCATCATTATATTGATCTGTGATCAAAGGATTCTCTGGATCACTTATATTAGCAATAATAAAACCATTACTATCGCTTGCAATATATACGAGGTCGTCCTTTACTGTTACACCAAACGCTCCGTCACTAGTAGCTACAATCCCGATTTTTCTAGGATTTACAGGGTTACTGATATCTAGAATCACTGTTCCGTCGTTAGTTGTAACAAAAACATGATTATCTTCAACACACACACTATACGCTACATTAGCCCCTAGACCAACTTGTGGTAAAACGATAACAACCAAAATATCCAGAAATATTAGAGTTACAAGAACCAAAAAATAAATAACTTTTAGAGTTCTATTTATTTTAGTATTAGTGAACAGTTTATTCAAATGAACCACCTTCAATCGGTTTGAAAGATTGATAGGTGTCTTGACTTTTGTATCAGATTTAATGTTTTAGACCCTTCCAAAAATGGAAGAATCTTAGTTCGACCAGATAATGAAAATCCACTCATAAAAAACTCTATATCATTATTTCATGAATTCAACCTGGTTAGTCACAACTAAATTAATCACATTATCCAAACAAAAAAAAAATAAACTAAATATCCTAAAATATTGACATATTAATACTTTGTTGATTATTTCTTTCCTTCAGATGGGCTATTGTAATATTGAGCGCATTTTTTAGATTCATAAGGAAAACAAATCCCTTCTCTGTAACTTTGAAGTTCTTCAAACGAGTATCTAACATAACAACGTCTGACAGATATGTTTCTAGGTAATTTAGGGTCACTAATTTTTTGATTTGTCTAGAAAGGGTCGAAGGAGGGATATTAAGACTTTTAGAGAGTTTAGTTGGGTTTGTTTCAGTGGGATCCTGGTAAGCGATTTCAATTAATGTAAATATAGTGTTATTTCTAATTTTTGTTTGTAATTCTTGTTTAATCTCCGATGGGAAAAAATCTAACATTGTACTCGGTGTGGAAAAATTAGTAAGAAGATGAATATCTTGAAATTTTAAAGTGGTGGTATTTTGTATGTTTTCTAATCCAATAGTAATTTTATTTCTTATAATTTTCAGGAATTCAACTTCACTTGACGGAAATAGGGTATTAATATTACTATTATTTTGATTTTTATATTTTGAGCGATAATACCTTGCTATAATGACTGTGAATGTGATTATAAAGAGTAATATTACCAAGAACGTCGTTAAAAAACTAAAAAGTCCTTTTTGTTCTTTTAATGGTAATTCAGGTTTAATATTTGAAGTCAATCCTTGAAAAAAGAGAATTAATGTCACCAGTATTAAAACGCTGATGCTAATTATCTGAAACCCTTTTTTCATATTCAATGTAGGTAATGATGATTGATTCGGCATCAGGAAGCACACATCATTGTTTATCTATTCTTTGATTCCAATATTGCATTGAACTATTACTATAAAAGTTAGAATAAGAGTGCAATACATTTGAATACAGAACTAAACGTTTTTGTAAAAGGAGATTTTTTTTCTATATCGATAGTTCAGCTTCTTCCCGTTATGTTAATCAAGTAGATGCATCGTGCTCAATTATTTTCTTTTCTCAACCTGTTTTTTACGATATTTTAGGGATTGCTCCAGAATTTGATCCCTGTTTTGGATATTTAATAGCTAGGATTATCATTGAATACCATAATCTCACAGACCCTAAATTAATTAAAAACAAACCGCCAAAAATGTTGTCTATGGCTGGATAAATGTATATTTCTAGGTATATTCATCTATATGTTGACGTAAAACTTGTATTTTATCCAAGAAGCAATAAAAAATGGGTAATTATACAGTAAAGTCGATACTATTCTAGATTCTTATCCACCAACTCCGTCAAAGGCTGGTTTAGATTACAAAAGTATATGGTATATACAGATGTAAATCACCATTAGAAAAAATAGATTAATTATAAAGTGCTTACACCTTCTGTTGATCTGGATCGAATATAGCGTTTTGAGGAGGTTCGATTAAGCAGATCTATCTTCACTCCAGAGTTTACCTCAGAAATACAACCTGCTGCGATTGGAAAATCTGAACAATCAGGATAGAATCTTTCTTAGGCGCTTTCTTCTGACAAACAACACTCCTAAAGTGATTATAATTATTATTCCTAAGAATCCTGAGGTTTGTTGGGATGTCGATAAAATTGTAGTAGAGGTGGAGTCTACGGCAGTAGATAGAGTTGAACTTGAGTCACTTGTTGATAGAGGTTCTGGAAATGTTTGTAAAACCACCTCTGAAAACGACCCTTCACCGTTTTCATTCAGAGCTGTTACCATATAATAATACGTTATATCAGCCTGTCCACTGCCATCGAAGAACGTGGTTCCTAATGCTATACCGATAAGCATGTATTCATCTGGAGCTATTCCTCTGTACACGTTATAGCGCAGGATTTCAGACCCTCCATTGGCTTGAGGCTCTATCCAACTTAATCGAACACCAGCTCCACTTACGACAGCTTCCAGATTCTCTGGTGAGCTTGGTACTGAATATTGATTTGTCTCAAATGGGTTAGTTAACAACGGATTGGGATCATAGTATATTAAACCACTGATTCGATAATAAGAGCCTGCTAGATCCGACCAATAGTTACCTTCCCCAGTCACGATATCATACCAGTAAACTTGAGGATCCGCAACGATAAGATCCACAATTTTTGCTTGGGAGGGGTACATAGCTGTAAACTTGTTGTCAATGAATGCATTGTGATGGACATGGAGTTCTTTTGGTCTTTCACATGTAATTCCATGGAAAGAATTATTAATTATTTGATTATACATAATCCTACATTCGGTTATTCCGTAGATCATAATGCCTGTGTTGGAATTATTAAATACTAGATTATGAGTGACTATAATACTGTCATCATCAAAATCTGAAGCAAAGTACATACCAGCGGAATTCGATGCACAGGTATTATTCACAATGACAACATTTATGGGATAATAAACATTAATTCCATAGTAAGAATTTCCTTCAAGATGATTGCTACTTATGACAACCTCCTCTAAATTTCCTCCATGTATTCCGTATCTGTTCTTGATGAAAGTATTGTTGTGTAAGAAGATATCCATTGAGCTGCTAATCTGAATCCCGTAAAGTTCATTTGAATAGATAGTACTATTGATCAGCTTACATTGATAAGAATTGTAAATCACGATTCCTCCATAGCTATTTTCACTACAAATGCTATTACTAATCTTTATATCAGTGATTCTATGTATAGTGATCCCTATTATTGTATTTGAGCAATAAAAATTCTCAATAGTAATATTCCATGCATTAACCACAATGATTTGACCATAGGCAGAGGAAAGCTGCTGATGGTTTTCTCCGTTAGAGAAATATAAGGGCAAATCATTTACTGTGTTATTTACAATTGTAAAATTATTCAGTTCGTCAATAGCAGTAACTAGAAGGGCAAGACCCCCATTTTCAAATGAATTGTTTATGATAGTCGCATTATGAGAGTTTTGATAGATACTTGCGTTACTGAACTGGTTCTCACGATATGTAATATTGACAGACTCCCCTCCAGTGCTTATCCCATATAAAGAACTGTTTGAAAGACTGTTCTCTTGAATGATCAACGAGCTAGAATGGGCAACATTGAGCCCGAGCCTGTTTACATCAAACGTACACCCTTTAATGGTGATAAAATCAGAATAAAGGAGATTTAACGCTGTGTCGTGATCCGTGAAGTTGGAAGCCCTGATGTCGATAACTGTGCTTGAAGTGGAATATATTCCAACGAAATTATTCGCAAAAATGTTTTCATCCATATTCATAAATCTACTATCTAGTATATTTATACCATAATCTAATTCCTGAAAAGTATTATTATAAATGGTCCCATAACTATTATTCACTGAATCAATATATATTCCAGTACCTCCTGAAATCCCTTGAAATAAACAATTTTGTATCACGAAATAGGTATCATTCACATTGGTAATATTTATACAGGGAACGGAGTTATTAATAAATCTATAATCTTCGATATAGAACGGATCCCCGGATGATCCATCTCCTCTGGATGCATATGTTGCAAAACCACTTTTATCCGTTATTTCAATTGGATCATGGTCTTCATAGTCATTTATAGAAAATATGGAAGGAATCCTTTGAGGAGCGTTATTAAAATCTTCTTGTTCAAGGGGTACATACTTAACTGAAATAGTAGCTAGTAATCCGATTATTAAGGACAGAATAATGAATTTTGTAACTTTTTCCAAACCTTTTACACCAACTCAAATACTTTTTACTACTTTCATGGAATATCATATATTGGGAATTCAAGCTTTTTAGATTAACCAATTCGGGGAAAATTTTGAAATACTGAAACTCTATAGGATATGAATCAAGGGAAAGTATAAACAATCCAGAAGGCTAAGAAAGATGATATTAAACGTCATCCTCCACAAATGATTATACCAAGAGATCTGTACTTGTTGTTGGAAAAGGGGTTAAATTCCATCTAGAAATCTATTGAGCTATGATAAGAACTATTTGAACTATTGAAAAGACTAATGTGCTTGTAAGGATGGAGTAGGAAGTTTTTGTTGTAAATTCCGCTCGGTTTTTCACCTTGATGAAATACATATGAATACCAAATGCCCCGATGCCTGTAAAACTTAGAATAATTGCGAAAATTAAGCCGAGAACTGATTGTTTATAGACTTCAACGAGGCCCATCATGAAGAAGGGAAGAATAGGAATATGAAAAAGTAAAAATCCAGTGATATCACCAGGTAGATTAAAAAGTTTCCATTCCTGCCAGTAAGCTGAATCTATTTCATGAAGAATCAAGAGAGTAGCAGTTATAAGATAATTGAAGAACAAAAGATTATACATCTAAGTTAAACCTTCCTAAGCATTGAGTATCCCCGTTTGAATTTATATCTCAGTATACAGTGTGTTCACTATATTACTCAAATTAGGAAAAAACCTCAGCCTCCACCATATTTGAGAAAGGGATTTTGCAGATAAATAGATAACTCTATTAGTGCAATTATCTGAACTCCGTCAAAGGCTGGATTAACTCCAATAAAAAACTATAAAGATCTTCCCTGGGATATTTGGACTAGACTCATTTCTTTTACGAAATTTAAGTTCATTTATTTAGTGGTATTTGGCGAAATCCTAATAACTATAGCCTTAGATCTCTTATAACATTTTGGACATTTTAAATACTTCCAACCACCTCTTAAATTTAGTCCATGGGGACTAAGAAGATCCGATAAAAAAGAAATTCGAAATTCGTGTCCACAAATTTCGCATTTATAGGCAAAATTCTGTTTATGCCAATTAACAAGAAGAATAATTGTAAATAATACAACTACAATCAAAATCATAAACCAGACTAACCAAAAGTCAGGAAATATCAATAATAGAACAACGAAAAATAGTATAACTATAATAAAATAACTTAATAGTCCAAAAATGATTTTTATCTGATTCGTGTTGATTATAGATAAATTCCTTTCTAGTTCCTTATCTTCTGACATACAAATTCCTCTTAAATAAATTTGATTGAGTTAATATTATTAGTTTATAGTTATTTAACTAATTAAAATCTATTGTTCAATAAATGTAAGAAAACAGAACTTTTTATATAAAAAATGTCGTCAAACCAACCTTAACGTATATATGTTGTCGTAAAACTTGTATTTAATCCAAACAAGGCTAGTTTGAATCAATTGATTCTTCATTATTAGATTAGAGGAAACTGAACCACCACATAGAGAAGGATACTAAAACTAA
>JAEOTC010000010.1 GCA_016840035.1 Candidatus Hodarchaeota archaeon
AAAAACATTCTTATCAAGAAGATCGTCCAAAGAAGAAATTAACTAAGCAGGTCGCATTATTCATCGATGGAGGGAATCTCTATCATGCTGCGAAAAGTCTTGGATTTAAGGTTGATTTTTTACGTTTAAAGGATTATTTTTGTCCAGACGAAACAGATTTGTTCAAGGCATTTTACTACACTGCTTACGATCCATCTGAAGGGTTTATTATAAAGATCTTGGATTGGTTGAAATATAATGGGTTTACAGTGGTAGCAAAAGAAGTAAAAAGAATAGCCAACGCATTTATAAAGGGTAATATGGATGTGGAACTTACAGTTGATATGTTACTTAACATGGATAACTATGATATGGCTATCTTGTTTTCAGGAGATGGAGATTTCACTCGATGTGTTTCAGTGTTACAACAACAAAATAAAATCGTACATGTGGTAAGTACAGAAAAATCAGATCCCCCACTAATGGCCCAGGAATTGAAAAATCAAGCTGATTCTTTTCTCGACTTAGCTGATATAATTCCACAAATCAATCAAAAAGATTAACAAAAAAAACTCTGATATGAGACTACATTTTGCTAAACAAATACCTTTCTTAAGAGAAATGGTAAAATGCTTTTGCACGGAAAAAAATATTCAAAAATCATTGTAGATTTGTTTCTTTAATGTTCAAGAGGAGTTGCCTATGATTAATAAGTGTTGCCTATGTCTTTTAGCACTAATTATCATTGGAACTAATAATATAATAGCAGCTAATCAAGCTGAGGATAATTCTTCTATTCGGAATCCGATCTTTTTTATATTTAACGAGAATAGAAATATTCATCTCCCTAAAGAGAAATTTCTTTCCTTCAACAACACAATTAAGTTGAGTGGTACTACTTTAGAATTGAATGAAACATGGTCTATCCAACCAAATACGTATTTTGAACTAAAAAGTGTAAATATCTCCCTCAATGCTGATAATAACTCAGTTGGTGTAAGTATAGGTTCATTTTCTAAAATACGGATAATCGACTCTGCAATTTTTTTAAGAGCTAACTCAACTGGAATAGGATGGTTAAATTTTAGTTATTCTTCTGTTGAGCTCGTGAATTCCACATTCTACCAGCTGGGGGAAAGGAGTGGTTCACGCGTATCAAATAAATATCCTGGTCTGATGATTTGTGATTCAAATATTTCTGTAGAAAGTTCTCGTTTTATAGAATGTAATACAGGGATTTTTATCTTGAATTCCAATCTGATAACAATCAAAAATAGTGAATTCTTTAGAAATCATGCTGGAGGTGTCAGAGGACGGAATTTATCCTTCGTGAAAATAACCAACTCTTCATTTCAGTCTAGTGGAAGATTTGGTGTTCATTTGACTGATGTTGGGAATTCTGATGGATTTGTTGAGCTTTCGAGTTCTCATTTTTCTGACTTTGAAGAATTTGGAATAGAATTAGAACGCTGTAGTAATGTAATGATAAACGGGAATTTAATACGAAATAGTCCGGCAACTGGAATCTATCTCGACACAATAATTAAAATCGATTCCAATAACAATACTATATCCTATACACCTAGTATTACTCATTCTGCTCCTAAATTACCACCAAATCATCAATATTACGGAAATATAACGATCATAAACAATTCATTCATCGATTTATCAAACGGTATCCAAACAAAGGGGTATTTGAGAAAGATAATGGGTTATGTGTTTTGGTTTCATACCGCACAAAATCAGGAAGAAATCCGTTATCCCAATCTCCATGAATTACATATCATATCAAATAATTTCACTAATATTCAAAATATTGCTCTTTATTTAACAGGTAAAGACATTTCTGTGGAGCAAAACTTTATTCTTAACACCTCTACTGGTATTAAAGTTGGTGAAGATTTTATTATCTTCCAGACATGGGGAGAAATCGATACTTTTGTTATAAGGAATAACAATATCCATAAAATTAAGGAATATGGGATACTATACCAGTTAAATCTTCAGGGAGGGAATTACTTTGAAATTACAGGGAATAATATCTCGGAAATAATAAATTTTTATGGTGCTGGGATATCATTATTCGGGAGACTAGGTGGATTATCTACATCTAAAAGAGCCATTATTGCTAGAAACATCATAAATAATAGTAATGGTTACGGTTTGCAAGGAAGAACAACCCAATCTTATACCGTTGATAACGGTATTCAATTTGTTGATATTATTCAAAATGCTTTTATCAAATGTGCAGAAGGCTATACTAAGTGGGTTAGTAAATCAAATGAAGCTGGAGATGTTTATGTAGCAATCCAAGTTCGATTTGATGACGGTATTTTCGGTAATTATTGGGAAAATTTTAACGGGACTGACACAGATTTTAATAAAATAAGTGAAACACATTACTATGTTTTCCCTTCAGCCTCTTGGGATTTTGTTGACAAGGCTCCTCTACTATCCTTATTACTAATTTCAAAAGAAACTCATGGGAGCACTCACCCAACTGATCTGGATCTTCTGCAAAGTGAATTTCCTGTTACAATCAAATGGGGTGTTAGAATAACTAATGATATAGAGCCTATAATTCATCTTGATGGTATCTCCATCGATATTGTGAGAGAAAATAGTTCACTAGAAGTTATTTTTTCTAATCTAAAAACTGGAACACATAACGTGACGCTGATATTCATCATAAAATCAACCAATAAGATTATTTATTGGGATATGGTTGAGATCAATGTAAAATCTTCTTCCTTGATCTTTCTTTTCTTGATTGGAAGTGTTATCGCTGTTTTATTTGCTGTTACTTGTTCTTTCTTAGTTTTAAAACGAAAATCTTAATCTATTGTATGTTAAAAAGAAGTTTTAGAAAAAGAAATGACGACTCGAATTTAATTCGAGTCTATGCTTATTCTTTCTCTTCTTTGTCTTTGATTTTATCTAACATTGCTTTGAGCTTATCGGTTTTCAGTTCATCCCAGGTGTTTATCTCTTGGATAATAGTATCTAATCCTTCTTTTATCGTTCCCAATCGCTTAGAACGCTTCTCTACTTTAGCGATTCGACGTTTAATGTAAGAACGATAGCCATGGAAATAATCTAAGGCGTCTTCTTGCGATTGAAACTCATCAATGTCAGAAATCATCCTCCGATATAATTTGGGTCTTATGAAAGGATCACCATACCTTTCTGGTGGAGCCAGTTCAGAGAAAAAGGCAAATTTTAGTGCCCATTTCTCTTTCAAGTCATCTAAGAAGTCTTTCCCCTTTTCAGTTAGTCGATACTTCTTTTGAGCTCTCCCGTCGACAACGGATTCTTCGGTGCTGATATACTCCAGTTTTTCGAATTTCTCCAGAATTCGAATGACATTACTTCTAGGAATTTTGTATTTTTCTTGGATTTGATACCCATTGATTCCGTCTGCATTGTCTGCTAAGATTGTCAGCACAAAGAAATGCTTCAGATTTATAAATGCTTCTTTCGTTAAGGGAAATGGTGGTCCTCTGGGTGACCTCCCACGGCGACCAGGAAATTTGAATGGACCGTGGTGTTTCTCAAATCCGAACGGTGGGAATGGTGGGGGATCATGATGCCCTGACATTGTTCTAAAAGGGTGGGGTCTAAAACAATCTCTTAGGTGTCTATGATCGCAATTATTTGGAGGAATAAAATCATTTTCATCAGTCGGGTCATTATTGAATTCATTTGACGTTTTTAATCACCAATTGTAAATAATCCAGTAGTATTTATAAATATGTCCATAGTGGACATATACTTACTTCCGCCATATGACCGTTTTCATTGTTCATGGTTCTAATTATCAGCTTTTATTATTGTTTATCAAGGAAAAAGATAAGGATTTAATTCAACAATTCAAACTGTAAAATAAGACCGTATTTTCGTCAATTCAAGGCAATTTCCAACATGTGAGGTAAGTAGAGAAATGCAAGTAAGAATAACAAATGTTTATGCAAATGAATCGTCAGACAATGATAATCTGAAGGGAGATCATGGTCAGTCGTTTTATATTTCCATAGGTGATGAGAATATTCTTTTTGATACTGGAGCTAAATCGGAAATTCT
>JAEOTC010000225.1 GCA_016840035.1 Candidatus Hodarchaeota archaeon
AAAATGCTTCTAACCTGTTCTGGGCTTAATTTACTCCCTCTGATTGGTGTATCAAGATCTTTTTTTGTTTCTCTTTGAAAAATCAAACCCCCTGACCATTTAGAATCCCCTGGATGATACCAGGTCGGGGGGATTTTATCCTTCCTACCAATAACTAATTTCTGATATTGGCTAGGATCTAATGCCTGGAAAATTGCTTCTTTATGCCCAAGCAATCTCTGTGGAATAAGCTTCTCAATTTTATGATCTTTAACTATTACTTCATTCTTCATTCCATTAATAAGAGGACGAGCTAAGGAGGAAGGGATTCCTGTAATTAACTTAATCCAATAAGAGCTGATTTGTGGGGAAAAGATCGGAATTGGTAAGATAATTCGTTTGGGTAATTGTGAGATTTTTGCGTAAGACTCCATAAATTCCTTATATGTAATTATATCAGGACCTCCAATGTCATAAGTATTCCCTGTAGTTTCTGGTACATCTAATACTTTCAAAAGGTACGTTAAAACATTATGAATAGCAATTGGTTGATTTTTTGTCCGTAACCATTTTGGAGTGATCATAACTGGGAGTCGATCGGTTAAATATCTCATCATTTCAAAAGCAGCGCTACCAGTTCCAATAATGATTGCTGCTCTTAAGGTCGTTACAGGTATTGAACATGAATCTAATATCTTTGCTACTTCGATTCTAGATTCTAGATGTTTACTAAGTTTTTGGTCTCCAATTTCCTCTCCTAATCCTCCTAAATATATGATTCTCTGAATACCAGTTCTCTCAGCCACTAAAATGGTATTCTGAGCCGCGATTTTATCTTTCTCAACAAAATCTTTTACAGAACTCTCCATTGAATGAACCAGATAATAGACAATTGAACAACCACTCATAGCGGGTTCCAAAGATTCTTTATCGAACACATTCAATTTAAATGGAAAGACATTTGGATTTCTACTCCAAACTCTTTGGTTAAGCTTATTAATTGACCTATATCCAACTCTAACTCGATATCCCTGATCTAAAAGAGCAGGAACTAGTCTTGAACCGATATAACCTGTCGCGCCAAGGACTAAAATCGGCTTTTTATCCATAATAATCCATCCTACATCAGGAAATTTGTTTAATGGATTTTTTATAACCAATAAAGACAATGAGGAAGAGGATAATTCCTACATAAATTACAGCTATTAGTGATATAAAAACAGAATTGGTTATCTGTTTAATTGAAATTCCAATAAATGCCCAAACCGGAACCATACCATAAATAATATCTTCATGTCTTAGTACTACTGCTACCACTATCGTAGTAGCAACCGTTAGGATAATGAATGTCCAAATCTCTTCGCTAATCCCAAATCTATCCCAGGAAATTGAAACCAAGAATGCAGTTACATTTGCAATTGTAGCGACAGTTATCCAACCTAAATATACACTAAAGAGTGTAGTAACTGCCAGTTTCTCCTCTCTATTCACTTTCCTTCTCCCAATATCCAATCTAACATAAATTAGTACAAGCGAACTCAATAAAATGAGCATTAGAAATAAGGAAACCAGAACCTGTTCATAATGCCAGAAGATAAGCCAGGTAGCATTTGCTAAATTTGATAGAATGAAGATATAAGAAATCTTCTCGATGAATTCATTATTTCGATTTTGTGGAAGAGCTTGATATACTCCAAAAATAATTAAAAGAACATAGATTATTCCCCATATAGCAAAAACATATCCAGCTGGAACAAAAAGATTTGGGTATGAATCTGATAATTCTCCCGCTGTTTTCCCATTTAGCGGGAGTGCATTGGATAGAATGTTTACTATTAGTGCGAATGCTAATGAAACAACATTTCCTATAATCAAAATATTTTTGTTATTTAATTCCATTTTTTTCACCTATTAATTAATTATAGATAATCATGCAAGTTTGTTTTACCAATTTTTAATTCCTTAGAGTTTTTTAAAATTAGTTTAGCTACCTCTGCCATAGACTTTTTAACACCCGTAGTTTTTGGTACATCAAACTCCGGAAAGAGTCGAATAACTACCCCATCATCACGTTTACTTAAGAGAATTAGGAAGGAAATCTTTTCTTGTTTCTCAATACTTAGTGTTTTAATCAAAAGATTGTTTTCATCTTTGGATATATAGAATTCACTTGTTTTGATAATTTCATCATCTGTTTTAATGAATAAAGGATCTATACTCCTAAAGATATCTTTAATATCAATATTTCCATTAAGTACTACATGTGGCATGGTTTTTTCACCTCTTACTGATAATCTCTACTTGCTTTCCAAAAATCTCCCTTCCCTGCATAGCTTAGGATTTGAGTAATCATGAATCCTATTATGAGTAATCCTCCGATTACAAACAAAACCACACCTTCCTTTGGATAGACAGGGAGGAGAAAAATATAGTTTACTAGAAACCAAATCCAAGTTAATGGTGGAGCAGACATCAGCATTACACTTCTTTGCCATTTCTTCGCATTTAAGAAGGAATCTACTTCATATTTAATACCAAAAGTAGGCATTAGGTTACCTAGTAGGTTGAAAGGGGCCCTTGCTTTTCTGAATGAGGATTTAAAAACGAATATCGACTTAAATCTTATACCTAGAACTACACCAAATATCCAATGATATAAAACATGAGATAACGTGAAATTTACTAAGCTAAACCCAAAAAAGAAGACAAGAGCGTATATAAATCCAAGGTTCTGGGAAAGTAGCGCAAAATAGATTATCTGAAAGATTAATGTTGAAATAACAAGGATAGGGATTCCAATAGATGTTCTAACTTTTGGTACACGCCATTTTTCAAAAAATATTGAATCAACGCTGCTTAATACGTCAATTTCTTCTCTTTTGGCTTGATTAAGCCGTGCATATCGAAATGCCTGATGGTAGGTCTTCCAATGTGCTTTCTTATCTAGTTTTTTGGCGTTCAGTGCCTCCTCTAAAATAGATATATTGTTTTTATAAGATTGAGACATAATATTATCCTCATGATAAATTTAAACTGAGATCACAATTCTTACAGTACGCAACTCCGAATTGTATCTGGTTTCCACAGTTGATACAATATGAAACTTTATCTTCCCTTTTCTCTGAAGATATGAGCGAAAATGCAAACAGGATGCTGATTCCAAGAATCAGCGCTCCGAGATAGTATGGAAATGCTTCGTTGAATTCAAAAATATATGTACCCACTAATGGTCCAATTATCATCATTAACGAACCTACACTCTGATTTAAACCTAAAATTGCACCTGATTTTTCTACGGGTACCTTTTTTGAAAGAAAAGCATTCAAAGTAGGATTAGCAATAGAAGAACCAAAAGCTAAAGGAATAGAATAAAGAATCATTTCAAACAGAGAAGTAACACTACTTAATCCTAGAAATCCAACAATTAGGAATATGATTCCTGTTATTACTAAAGTGAGATCCCTGAATCGATTAGTGAGTACACGTAAAATACCACCTTGTGTAATTACTACAGTTAAACCTACTATGAAAAATATGATTCCAGCTAGGCTCTCCGTTAAACCAAAACGATTTTTACCAAGTAATGCCAAAGTTGCTTGCATTTTAGAGAATGCAAGAGAAATTCCACCAAAAATTATAATAGATGTGTAGATTGATGGATCCTGTAAGACTACAGATCGAACATTGGTAAAAACTCTGGAAGACTTTGCATACTTTCTTTCTGCTCGAATTTCATGAGTCAGTGATTCGGGTAAGAATTTTATAGCAGCTAGTAAGTTAATCATTGCTAAAGTGGTAGCAACAAAAGCTGGTAATGCATAACCTCCAATGGAAGATAAAATACCCCCTACACCAGGGCCTATTGCAAAACCAATCCCGAAAGCTGCCCCTATTAAACCAAATGATTTTGCTCTGTCTTTTCCTTCAGTACTGTCTGCAATATAAGCCTGAGAAGTTGGGAGAGTTGCAGCAGTAAAGGCGCCTCCTATTACTCTTGAGAGGAATAATAGTTCTAATGAATTTGGTGCTATGACGGCGGTAAATAAGAGCATCCCTAATCCAAGAACTGTACCGATTAAACCTAATAGAATTATTGGTCGTCGACCATATCTGTCTGAGAATCTACCCCAGAGCGGAGCTAAAGCAAAACTCATTAGTGAGTATGTGCTAGCTAGTACTCCATAAATAAAAGGTGTTGCTCCCGAATCAAGGGCCCAAAAGGGTAATAGAGGAATTATCATTCCAAATTCCAGGAGATCTATAAATACAGCTAGAAAAAGTACCCCTAAAGCTCCCTTTTTCATTTTGGATTTGTCATTATTTGTTAATTGATCCATTTCTTAATATTCATCCTCATCAGGCAAAACCTTTAGTTCATGAATTAATTATTAGTTCATGACCTATTATTTAAATACTTACTGAATCTGAAAAACAGAATCAAAAGTACTTCTATGTTTGTTCCGATAACTAAAATCTTTCTTATATAATATCCCGTAATCTCTCAGATAAGTATGTTGAAGGAGCAAGATGATAGGGAGAATAAGACTATCATGTATTGCTGTTTGTGTATGGAGACCATCTTAAAACGATCGGCCCCTTATATTTGTAAATCTTGCCATCGTAATATCTACAACTCATGTTTGGAAGATTTGATGCTAGTAGGCTTTGAATACTGCCCACATTGTGTATCGATTATAATCCAAGGAGAAATGCAAGATCAAAATAATCTCGCAGGTAAAAAAGGATTTAAATCAACTAAAGTCTTAAAACAGCTTGGTAAGTTCTACTACGAAAGAAAGAATTGGGAATTGGCAAAATTCTTCTTGTTGAAAGTCGTAAAGATGAATCCATTGGATACACAGGCAAAG
>JAEOTC010000226.1 GCA_016840035.1 Candidatus Hodarchaeota archaeon
CAACTAGGAGGCCTTTCTCAAAAACTGCGATTCGATCAACATCACGAATGGTAGTTAGACGATGTGCAATGACGAAAGTTGTTCGACCTTCGAATAAAGCATGTTGAGCCAATTGAACGAGACTCTCAGAATACGCATCAAGTCTAGAAGTGGCCTCATCAAGGACAAGGATCTTCGGATCTGCTAGCATTGTGCGTACGATTGTTATCATTTGTCGTTGACCGCTGCTTAAACCCTTACCACTTTCTTGTAGCATTGTATTATAGCCATCAGGAAGAGCATCAATAAAATCGTCGGTTCCAATAAGCTTACATAATTCGAAAATTTCCCCATCAGAAACCTCAGGGTTTCCGTACCGGATGTTTTCTAAAACAGTATCGGCAAAAAGATAAGGTTCCTGTGGAATTAGTCCAATTGATCTTTGAAGACTATCAAGGGTTAAATCCTTTATATTCTGCTCTCCGATAAAAATATCACCGCTGGTGGGATCATAGAATCGAGTTATTAGTGCAGCGAGAGTAGTTTTACCTGCTCCCGTATGGCCTACAATAGCAATTTTTTCTCCTTGATTTACGGAAAATGAGACATTTTGGAGAACGGGTGTATCTTTCACGTACTCATATGTGACATTATCGAATTTCATACTAGTTTCGACCAAGGAAATCTCCGTTGCGTCTACTTTGGATGTCACATTCGGTTCCTGTTCTAAAACATCAGTTACTCTATCCATTGCTGCTAAGCTGGATTGTAATTGAGGATAATACATAGACAAATGGAGAATAGGACTCAAAAATCGTTGAACAAGGATTGTTCCAAGGTAAATCTGACCAAAGCTAATCGCGCTTGCAGGAAGCCAACCCCCTACAATGAGGGTAAGAGATACTAGGATCATCGAAACCACCGAAACCGCAGGAAAAAGAAAATTAAAAAGAGCTCCTAATTGTTTAAAATAACCATATGTTTTCACATTTAAGTCATAGAGGACGGAAGAAGACCATTCCTCTCTATTGAAGGACTTGGCAATTGAAACTCCGGCTAAACTTTCAGCCATTTGTCCTGATACCTCACCATAACTTTTCCTTGTTCCATACATAATTCTTCGACCGTAGCCACCCAGAAACATTGCTAAGAAGAATGCAAACGGGATAGCCAATAAGGCAATTCCAGCAATTAGCCAACTCGTCATCAGTAAAAGGATAAATGTACCTACAGTGAGTAAAAGCTCAGAGCTAGCACTTGTCACGATTGTCAAACCAGTAGCTAATTCGTCGGTATCACTTGTTACGCGACTCGTAACATTTCCTGACTGTTCTTTCTTATGAAATGACATATCAGCTTTAACTAAATGATCGAACACATCTCGTCTTACATCATGTAACATCTTTGCCTTGACCTTAGCTAAAATATAAGTATTGAAGGCATTGGCCGTCCATACAAACAAAGAAAGAAATAGAAAAATGTAAAAAAGAATAATTAAGAAATCTACGTCAGGGGTTGTGCTTTCTATTGCTTCATCAAGACCAGAACTTATAATTAGGGGAGTAAAGATCGATCCCAAAGTTGAGGTTAAGATCAAAAAGCCAGAGAGTATAATCCAGTTTTTAAAATTACCTAGATAACCCCAAAGTCTTCCCACTAGTTGTTTCGTCGGACGAGTCTTTTTTGCAGACTCCATCAAGAATCTTCCAGGTCCACGACCGTGTCCCATTTTAAATACCTCCTACAATCTCAGGCAATGCCTTAAAGATCGTTCTATATTGCTCTGATATTTCTAAAAGCTGATCATGAGTACCTGTGGCAGAAATCCTTCCTTTATCGAATAAAATAATAAAATCTGATTCAAGTAGAGTTCTCAAGCGTTGAGTAACGACAATTGACGTTCGATTTTCCATTAGCTTGTCTAAAGCTCTTCGAAGTAATAGTTCAGTCTTAGAATCAATAGCTGAAACCGAATCGTCTAACAGTAGAACTTTTGGATCTGCTAGGATTGCTCTAGCAATTGCAATTCGTTGTCTTTGTCCACCTGAAAGTTTAGATCCTCGTTCGCCAATTTTAGTATCATATTGTTTAGGGAGTTTACTAATAAAGACTTCAGCTTGAGCATTTCTCGCTGCTTCCATAATTTCTTCATTAGTAGCATTTTCCTTGGCAAACGCAATATTCTCCTTTACCGAGGCGGAAAAAAGAAAAACTTCTTGTTCTACCATAGTTACTCCTTCTCTTACCTCGTTTGCTGGAATATCAACCATTGGAACTCCTCCAATAGTAATGGTTCCTGAAGATGGGTCATACAATCGTAATAAAAGTTTAAGAAAAGTAGATTTTCCCGATCCAGGACCTCCTATCACTGCAACACGAGAACCTTTAGGAATAGTAATGGAAATATCCTTTAAAGCATATTTTGCACTTTGACCATACTGAAAGTCCACATGATCAAAAATTATATCTCCATTCCAGTTAGGTACAACACCTTCCTGTGCCAGATCAGGTACAGGATCTTGCCATGTCATTTTTTCCCAAATTCTATCTGCATTAACCTTACCAGCTCTGATATTTAATATAGACATCGGTAACATGAAATTCATAAATTGTAGTGATAGTAATATTGACACAGAGGCTATAAACTGATCTAAGGTCTCAGGATCAGTAGCAAGAGTGTTCAATCCTAGACCAAAAATAATTGCAGTAAGGGCAAGTAATACTAAGGCAGGCCAGAAGAAGGCTGATAAGCGACCCTCTCGAGTGACGATGTCTGCATAATTTGAACTACCATTTACAAAGCGTTCATTTTCCCGACTTTCTTGATTAAAGCTTCTAACTACTTCAATCCCCCGAAAGATTTCCTGTGAGTCACGTGTGACGACAGCTAGACGTTGAGCCAGTTCTTCCCTTATGGGACCAATCACAGATGCATATCTAACAACTAAGATTAAATAAATTGGAAATCCAAGAGCTAAGATCAGAAAGTAGGTAAAATTGAAACTGAGGAAAAAGAACCCAGTAAATATAAGACTCAGTAATGAAGCAGACATCATTCGCATTGAGGGATTTACCCCCATTCTCATCTGCGAAATTTCATTCATGGCCATTGAAAGTAAGCTACTACTATCTATGGAATCGTGAAAACCCATACTGTGATTCTGAATTGTATCAAAAAATTCTTGCCGTGCATCACGTTCAAAACGAAAAGCGGCTAATGTCCAAGAATAGTTTGTAATGAATGTGAAAATAAAGTTTAATATGGCAACCACAATGATAGAAAGACAGATGAAGACGAAATTCTGAGAAAAGCCTTCATCCCGTAATACATCAAATGCAATACCTAGTAAAATACTAGGAGAGAGGGTGAGTAAGGTACTTATCAATGAAACACCTAAACTAAGAAGAACTAATCCAGGACTCCGCCATAAAAAGCTGAGATACCAGTGAGTGGCAGAACGGTACTTGTTAATGGGAAGCTGTGCTTCCTCTGGTCTTTGGTATTCTATTGATGATGGTTGTGTGACATGCATGATCAATCGATCTCATAGGTAAGTTATTCGTATAAGGAAAAATTCTACAGGAAACCTATATATAGGTTTCCTACATATATCGAGTTTGGAGAATTTCGTCTTGTCTAGTCCAGAGAAGCAAGAACTACGTGCTAAAAATTTAGTGCATACTTGGTTTCACAGGTATAGACGAGGTAGCCTTAGATTTTTCATTTTACATCTTTTACTCAATAAACACAGCAATACCAAATCTAAACGGGAATCATTTCACGGATACAAACTTGCAAAGGCCATTAAGACTGAAACAAGGGATGAATGGAGCCCAACCACTGCATCCATCTATCCGATATTAAAAGAGCTTGCGAAAGAGGGTATTATTGAGCAAACAGAAAGTAACGATTCATCGTCTGAATCGAGTAAACGTAGTAGTATCCAATATTGTCTAACCCCTTTTGGTTTAACTGTTGCTAAACACCTCGAGGAACATCGAAAAAACATGGCTAGGCATTTTATCTCACGGACAGGAGACTCTCATCACCCTCCCCCCCCAATATTTCACCTACCAAAGGATGAGTTACTAGCGGTTTTGAAGAAATCTGATAAAGCGCATTTAGAAGATTTCCAAAAACATCTTCTCTCACTCCAAAAACACAATCAATCACTTCTAGAAATGATTGAAAAACTCCTTCAAGAGAAGCAGAATTAAGAAATTAAATTACTGCTGAAGACACGGAGGATCACACGTTGTCTAAGAAAATTCTCGATCGTCCAGAGTATACCCCAGGTGAAGCATCACAACTTGTAGCAGAGCTATATGGAATTTCTGGAAGAGCTCATCCCCTTCCGAGTGAACGAGATCAAAATTTCCTCATTTTTTCAACAGAAACCAAGAAATATGTCCTTAAGATAGCTAATGCAAATGAAGATGAGGATTTTCTTCATCTTCAAAATCAGACTATGACCCATTTGTACAATGTCGATCCAGAGTTAAACAGTCCTAAGGTTATCCACACTAAATCTAATGAAATTATCACAACTCATCAGAAAGACGGATATAAGCCACATTTCGTTCGTTTATTAACGTACCTACCCGGAGAAGTTCTCGCTAAAGTTAATCCTCATACAGATCCATTACTCCAAGAATTCGGCATCTTTATGGCAAAAATCAGTGCTGCATTACAGTCTTTTGAACATCCTACTGCACATAGAGACTTTTACTGGGATTTACGATCCGCGAATAAATATATTCGAAAATATCGAGAATATATCTCTGATACTAAAAGGCGGGAGCTAGTCGACCATTTCCTCACAGAGTTTGAAGCAAAGGTTTTGCCTAAGATAGATACTCTTAGGAAAAGCATTATCCATAATGATGCCAATGATTATAATATTGTGGTTCAACTCGGAAAGATTGGTTCATTACCCTCCATAGGAATCATTGATTTTGGAGATATGATATTTAGCTGTACAATCTTCGAATTAGCTGTAGCAATAGCGTATATTATATTGGAGAAACCTGACCCTCTTTCAAGCGTAATGAGTGTACTGAAAGGATATCACTCAATCTTTCCTCTAGAGGAAGGGGAACTGGAAATATTATTCACTTTGATATGTACAAGATTAACATTAAGTGTGTGTATCTCTGCATACCAACAACAGTTAGAACCAGATAATAAATATCTTAAAATCTCA
The DNA here is from genome assembly GCA_016840035.1 of Candidatus Hodarchaeota archaeon. GTDB lineage: Archaea > Asgardarchaeota > Heimdallarchaeia > Hodarchaeales > Hodarchaeaceae > Hodarchaeum. The sequence continues at coordinate 5,184 of JAEOTC010000226.1, forward strand.
GAAAAACCAGCTTGGAACACTTTAGAAATATTAAAGCCTATCCATCCCAGATTTGCCTACTACGCGTTCCGTTGGACTTGTAATTTAGAACCTAGCC
>JAEOTC010000040.1 GCA_016840035.1 Candidatus Hodarchaeota archaeon
ACATATTAGGGAGGGAAGTGCGCCAAGTTCTCCAGGTGAGTAAACTAGTCGAGAGGAAAACGCAGAAGATAATACACGTAACAACAATTACCCATAATTCAACAGGAACTATTACTGGAATATACATGTCAGCAATAAGATAATCATAGGTCGGCCTTAGCAGGGCAAGACTTAGCATTGCCCCTAAAAACAGACCTGAAATACCATACAACAAGTTTTCAAAGAAAATTACTTTCAGAATGCTCCTACGTTTTGCTCCCATAGCTCGAAGAGCAAGAAATTCCATTTCACGATCCATCATGGTTAAAGACATGCTCGAGAAGGTGAACAGTATCAATGCGCCAAGTCCTAAGAGTCCAACAAATATTAACAGTCCCATGATCATTTCCATCATTGACGACAGCATTTTCAATGTCTCTTTAGCATCAGAAATAACATAAGGGTGAAAGAGGGTATTTACATCAGACTTAATGTCATCTTTTTGTGAATCCGTGAGTTCTTCATCATAACTCATCACAAAACCTGTAACATTCTCTGAAATCCCAATTCCTTGAACATCTTGGGTACTTTCCTGGATGCCTTCAATGGTCCAAAGTAAGGCGTTATCCATCAGTTCTCCAGTAATTCCTGCTACTTCCAAGCTAAAGATATTCAATTGGTCAAAAGTTACAGTTATCGCATCACCAACATGGATACTGTGCTCTTCAGCAAGATTACTCCCGATAAGGATTGAATCCTTCCCAAGTTCTGATTTCAAAAGGTTCTTGTCACCGAAAATAATATGATACTCGCGTAGGGTTGAATTAGCATGGTACGCATGAAGAGGTACACGAACGGCCTCACCATTAAAGTCTGAGATAAAAACTTGGGTACCAATGTAACCTTCTACACTATCCACGCCATTTATGCCTTTTAGCTGTGATTTTATGAAATTTTCACTTGTTGGTCCTTGAAGAATGACATTTAAATCATATCGCTCATACTCAGTATAATTCTGATCCATAGCAAATAAGAGATCATATGTCATACTGACTGCTGCAATCAAGATAATCATTGATGTGGCTACGGCGACAATTGTTGATAATGAACGTTTTTTATTCATGAAAACGGTTCGGATGGGGATCTTAGTATTCAGCTTTCTAGCGAGATTTAATTTATGAAGGGATTTTTCTAGTATGGGTTCCTGGCCGAGTTGACTTTTGGAATACGGAGCAACCATAGCTTCCCGAGGAGTCAATCTTAGGATAGGTAGAGTAGCTAACAATGAGAAGAACACAGTCACTCCAAGGGCAATGATTGATCCTCCTAACCAGATAAAGGGATCGGATCCAATTTTAACAACCGTGAAACCATGCATGTCAGCTCTCATGTTGACAGCTAAACTACTGAGACCCATCGCTCCAATCCATCCAATAATTAGACCTATGATGCTTAGAACTAATCCAAAACCTACGTAATGAAAAAACACTTCACGCTTTTTTGCACCTAAAGCTCCATACAATCCGATATGAGATCGTTGAGCAATGACCAATTTACTTAAGGAATTATAAATTGCAGTTGATCCTGCAACTAGCCCAAAAAATCCGAAAACTAACCCAATTTTATCATGAGGGTTGTCGATATAAAAGAACGTATAATCAGGAGCTTCATTCCAATAGATAACCTTACGAACATTACCTGCTCCTACTACTTCAGTGAATGCTTGATCTGCAATTTGATTAGCTGAAGTCGATCTGTCCTCCGTCCTTACTAATACTTCATTTATTCCATCAACATCCAGAAAAGATTGGAGATGTTCTAAGGAGAAATAGGCTATACAGATCTCTCCATTAAAGCTAGCATAATTGGTCTGTTCATCTACTGGATATAAATAATCGGAGTCGATTGCAAGTCCAGAAATCGTAAAATTTCCAGATGATAATCCAGAATTCACTGTAAGTGTATTACCAATTAGTCCAGCATTGGGTGGTTCAATGAAAAAAGAAGTAAAATGACGTTCAAGGAGTATTTCTGTGTCACTAGTAGGGAGAGCCCCATATTCGACTTCCAACCTATTGATAGTATTCTTGGAGAAATTTACTCCTACTAAATACGCTTTATAGTCTTTTCCATTATAATTTACCGTCGAATAAAGAAAAATTCGACCCTCAAGGTCAACTATACCAGCCTCCTGAAGATCAGTATCAGTTTTCCATTGAGAAATATTGTTCGTAGGTATAAATTCAGATAATCTAACTCTTAAATCTGCATTATCCATATTCTCATAATGACCAGCAATAGTAGCATCATAAGAATCCTTAACATTGAGTAAACCGATCCCTAAAGCAATCGTTATCGTTACAGTAAGGATGATCACAACAGAACGAAATTTATTCAATCGGATCTCACGAAATATCTTTTTGGTAAGGAGTTTCAATTTTCCTGCACCTTCTTGAAGTTCCGGTAGAGAGAAGGAGTTTCATCAACTGAAAGAATCTGACCATCCATCAGATGGAAAACTCGATCTGCCTTTTCAGTGATGCTTAAATCGTGAGAAACTACAATAAATGTTCCACCAAATTTTCGATTCAACTCTTTCATTAAATCAGCGATTTTCTGTCCAGTTACAAAGTCAAGGTTTCCCGTTGGTTCATCAGCAACAATAATTTCGGGATTTTTCACTAATGCACGAGCAATAGCTACCCGTTGTTGTTCTCCTCCAGAAAGCTGACTTGGAAATCGGTTAATTTTATCACCAAGACCAACTGCATCCAACATATCGCAAGCGAGGGTTTTCATGTTTTTTCTCTCTCCCTTAAATTCAAGAGCAAGAGCAACATTCTCCCACGCTCTTAAAGAGGGGATTAAGTTAAAAAACTGAAAAATCCAACCGACACGATTACGTCGATATTCTGAGAGTTTTCCAGTAGTCCATTGAGTAATTTCTTCGGAATGAACCTTTACTCTCCCTTTGGTAGGTGAATCAATACCTCCAATCTGGTTGAGTAATGTAGTTTTTCCTGATCCACTTGGACCTAAAACTACAACAAATTCTCCCTCAAATACTTCCATATTTATTCCACGTAGAGCTTTTATCGCAATATCACCGATCTGAAACTCTCGGTGAACATCACTAACTTCTACAGCAACAGCACGTGAACTTGCCATTTTTTACACCGCAATATCTTTCATTTGTGTTATATTCGTTGTTTGCGAAAATTATGCAATTATCACATTTAAATAGTTTCCCTCTCAGACAAAGTTTACAAAACTTCAACAATCTGAGTTGAGAAAATTTATATTTTCCATAATCTTGTCCAATATTTTGTTTTAGACTGCCCTTTTCTGATTGGAATCATGTGACAAAAAGTCTTATGAGAGATTTTATATGAATAGATTCAAAACCGTAACCTTAAATTGTCCCTATTGTGGAAAGGAATTCACTCGGGAGGTTCTGAAAGATGCTGATGAAGATAAACTATTTTGTGGTATTGGATGTCAATTCCGTGGACGACATCGTTATTATCTAGGAATAGGTATTCTATCTTTAATAGGGGCGATTATCTCCTCAGGTTTGTACATCTTTTGGCCAGGTACATACACAGAGCCTCCAGCTTCACTACTGATCTTAATACTTCTATTGGTTCTTATTGGAATAGGAGGCTTAATGGGAGGATTTTATGGCTATATAGGACGTAAATCCTAATTGGAACAAATTTTTAGGACATAATATTAATTTCATATATTGATTTCAATCCCAACCCATTTTTTGACACACCATTTTTATTGGAAATAGGTTCACAAAGTGTCTATAATTTGAGTTGATAATACTTAAATTTTACATCCTTTCCTTATTTATCTTGTTTTAAAAAACATCTGTCTAGATTTTATAAGCTCAAACAGATCTAATAGATACATAAGTGATTATTATGACCTTCTATCAATTAATAGAGGATACTACTGTAAAATTACTAAAATTTGCTGCAACTCAGTTGCCTAATGATGTCTCTGAAGCATTAAAACGAATGCAAGAAGAAGAGACAAGTCCTCCGAGTAAAGCAGCATTATCAACAATTGTAGATAATTTTGGGATTGCTGAAGACACTTCCACACCCATGTGCCAGGATACTGGGATCCATATTTATTATGTAAATATTGGAGAAAATTTCCCAAAAGTCCTTGGAATAGCAGATATTCTTAGAAAAGCCTCTGCACGTGCGACTAAAGAGGTTCCTTTAAGACCCAATGCTGTTAACCCAATTGTTGGAGGTAATAGCGGAGATAATACAGGAAATCATATTCCATTCATAAATTATGATTTTATTCCTGGTGCGGATTACCTAGAAATCACCGCTTTTCCTAAAGGTGGTGGATCCGAAAACATGTGCGCTTTAGGCATGTTAAAACCAGGACAGGGAATTGCTGGAATCAAGAAATTCGTGATTGATACCATTCTCAATGCAGGTGGTCAGCCTTGCCCTCCCGTTATTGTCGGTGTGGGCATTGGTGGAGGTGCTGATATAGCACTCAAGATAGGGAAAAAACAATTGATGAGACCCTTAGGGGAAAGACATCCCGACCCTGAGATTGCTAAATTAGAAGAGGATCTCCTAAAAGCGATAAATATGACTGGTTTTGGTTCTATGGGGCTTGGCGGAGAGGTTTCTACCGCGTTGGATGTGAAGATTGATTATGCCCACAGACATCCTGCAAGTCTACCAGTTGGCGTTGCAATTCAGTGTTGGGCTGCACGAAGAGCTACTGCTCGGATATATCAAGATGGCAGGGTAGAATTTCTAACACATAAGGAGGAATAGACATGGCTGAATATCATTTTAACACACCAATCACTAAAGAAGATGTACAAAAACTTAGGATAGGAGACGTTATCTATGTTACTGGTACGGTCTTTACTGCTCGAGATGAAGCTCATGAACGAGCTTTGGAGATGGCTGAAAAAGGAGAATCAATGCCTATTGATTTTGAAGGTTTAGCTGTATATCATTGTGGCCCCGTCGTTAGACAGGTTGGAGAACAATGGGAAATAGTCGCTGCTGGCCCTACCACATCTACCAGGATGGACATTTTCGAAAGGGAATTCATTGAAACTTTCGGTGTCAATGTAGTTATTGGAAAAGGTGGAATGGGTCCTAGAACAGTGAAAGCTATGGAAGAGTTCAAAGCTGTTTATACAGCATTCGTTGGTGGAGCAGCGGTAGTAGCAGCCAAAGGAATCAAACGGGTTAAAGAAGTACATTGGTTAGATTTAGGGACTCCAGAATGCTTATGGGTTCTCGATGTCGAAAAATTTGGTCCTCTAATAGTAGGTATCGATTCTTATGGTCAGAGTCTCTTCCAAAATGTAGCAGATAAAGCTAAAGAGAAGTTACCGCAAATCGGTGAATTTTTAGGAGTTACTTGGTAACTCTTTTCTCTTTCTTATTATTTTTGTAAGATATAATTTTGTCTGAAGGTGTTTACAATACGTTTACTAGAATATGAAGCTAAAGAAGTGTTTGCTGAATTCAATCTCCCACTAGTCAATCGATTGGTCATAATCAGAGGAGAAAATGTCGAAGAGAAGTTGTCTCAATTTACATTTCCAGCGATTGTTAAATCACAAATCGCGATTGGAAGCAGAAAGAAAGCAGGATTAATTAAGATTGTACAGACGCGTGAAGAAGCTATAACTTTATGCAAGGACTATTTTACCCGACAAGTAGGAACCTATAGAGTTGAAGCCATCTTAATCGAAAGTTTGGCGGATATAAAGCACGAATATTATTGTTCTATTGCTTTAGATACCTCTGGACGTCAATTTGTATTAATTGCTAGTGCAGAAGGAGGAATTGATATTGAGGAAGTTGCTGCTACCCGTCCTGAAGCAATTATTAAGGAAAGCATTTCTCTCACAGAAGGTCTGAGTGAAGAAGTTGCTAGAACTGTTGCTGAAAGGTTAGATTTTGCTAGTGATTTGATTCCATCTGCGACTGATCTTTTCATGAAACTCTGGAAGATCACTAAAGAGAAGGAAGCTCAATTAGTGGAAATTAATCCCCTAGTTCTTACACCTTCAGGAATTTTTGCAGTTGATGGGAAAATGATTCTTGATGATAATGCATTTTTCCGCCAGGAAACTATCCGAGACTTACAGAAAAAGAAGCTTACTGATTTAGAAAAAACTGCCAAGAAGTTTGGATTTTCATTTGTCGAATTAGAGGGACAAGTAGGTATTCTTGCAAATGGGGCTGGTTTAACTATGGCTTTACTTGATGTATTAGCTCAACACGGTTTAGCGGGGATGAACTTCTTGGATGTTGGTGGTGGAGCAGATCGAGATCGAGTTTATGAAGCATTAAAGCTTATCTTTACCATGAAACCGAAAGCTGTTCTAATCAACATATACGGTGGGATAACACGTTGTGATGTGGTCGCAGATGCGATATTACATACTTTAAAAGAATTTCCAGATGCTCCCCCAATGGTTATCCGTCTTACGGGAACAAAAGAAACTGAAGGAGTACAAATCTTGAAAGACGCCGGTATCGATGCATATAAAGATATGATGAATGCCGTTGAGAAACTTAAAGGAGTAATCGGGTGAATAAATAATGTACATTAGTGAACAAAGCAAAGTAGTTGTGCAGGGAATAACTGGTAATCAAGGAAAGTTTCATACTCAATTAATGCAAGAATATGGAACAAACATTGTTGCAGGTGTGACTCCAAAAAAGGGTGGTCAGGAAGTCCTAGGGATTCCAGTATTTAATTCTGTGCAAGAAGCAGTACAGGAAAGAGGAGCAAATACAAGTATTATTTTTGTCCCTGCTCGCTTTACCTCTAGTGCTGTACTTGAAAGTCTCAACGCTGGTATTAATATGACCTGCTGCATTACAGAAGGCGTTCCAGTACTCGATATGCTGCGATTGGTTGAGCTAGCTCATTCCAAAGGTCTACATTTGATTGGCCCGAATACCCCAGGTATGTTAATTCCAGATAAAATTAAACTAGGTATTATGCCTTCCGATATGTGTCACTTTGGAACTGTTGCCACTATTGCCAAAAGTGGAACTCTTTCTTATGAGATAGCTAAGGCTTTAGGTAACGCTGATGTTGGAGTATCTGCATATATTGGTATAGGGGGAGATCCAATACGTGGAACAACTCTAGTCGAAGCATTTGACTATTATGCGAGAGATAATGGAACAAATGTGATTGTAGTAATTGGAGAAATTGGTGGAGATGAGGAAGAAAAAGTTGCTGCGTATATAGAGGCTCAAAATGTTAATAAACCAATAATTGCCTACATAGCAGGAAAGAGTGCACCAGAAGGAAAACGAATGGGTCATGCTGGTGCAATCATATCTGGAAATGTAGGTACAGCTCAAGGAAAGATTGATGCCTTATCAGCAGTGGGAGCGCACATTGCAGAAACCCCTTGGGATATTCCTGATATGGTTAAACAATATCTCTAAGTTTTCCACTCCCTCTTTCTTCTTTTTTTACATTAAATTCCAAAGAATATCTTCAGATGTAGGTTCAGACGAAGAGTTTGGAATAGTGGATACTTCTTTTCCCTCCACAGAGGATAAGCAAATCAATGTTCGTGTTCGTGAAACACCTCTCATTCGAGTAATTTTCATGAGGTTTGCTTCAAGAGTATTGATATTTTTTGTTTTCATTTTTAGAATAACATCTTCTGCCCCAGTTAAATGATGAAACTCATGAATTTCTAACTCATCCATTCGATTCATTAGTTCCTCATATGTAAAATTCCATACTCGTCCTGCTCTTCTCAAGGTTACTAAAATAAATGCAGCTATTTGTTTACCTAACTTTCTTTCATTTACTTGTAGTGTATATTTTATGATTCCTTTATCCTGTAAATTTTTTATTCGTTTTTGAATCGCTGGACGGGATAAACCTAATTGTTTTCCGATTTTTTCTTGAGTCATTGTTATATCGGATTGCAAGATTTTTATGATCTTGCGATCTTTCGAATCAATTTTTGACATTTCAGTTACATATTTGCTACCATACGCTATATATATGTTATGCATTAGTGTTGTTACGGATGATAATGGAAACCAAAAATCCTAAATCCGCTGACAAACTACCTTTTCAATTTTCTGATTGGGTAGGAAGAACTGAAGAAAACGAAATCCGGAGATTACTCCGCTACTCTCCTAAGTATTATTTCGCTGGGGGTAAACCAGGAGTAATTCCTGTGAAAATTTTCCATGAAATTATTAGAAACCTCATGGATGAAGAAACTCAGTTGATAACTAACCAAAACCCTGCCCATTTAAATAATTACAATTATGGACCAACTGAAGGTAGCAATGAATTACGTTCTGTTCTTAGTAAACGATTAATCACCCGTGATGGACTTCAAAACATTACAAAATCAGATGTTATTATTACAAATGGTTCACAACAAGCTTTATACAGTTTATGTGATACTTTACTTACTCCAGGAGATATTATCCTCACTACTCGTCCTTCTTATCTCGGTTTTTTACAATGTGTCGAAAAATTAGGAGGAAAAATTGTTACCTTGCCTTCAGATAAACATGGAATGATTACTGATTTTATTCCCGATGCAATTAGTGCATGTATTAAAAGATTCAGACAAAAACCCAAAATTTTGTACACTATTCCATATTCTGACAATCCTCAAGGAACAACTTTATCTGATTCCCGTAAAAAGGCGATTTTCGACTATGCATACGAGTTTGATTATCTCATTTTTGAGGACATGGCCTACAAAGAAATTCAGTTTTCTAACAAGAAAATTTCTCCAATTAAGAAAAATGACCTTTACAACGAAAAAGTTGCTTACCTTTCTACAAGTACTAAAGAGGCTGCATCTTTTCGAATTGGGTATAGCGTTGTACCAACTAAGCTTAGAAATGAGATGATTAAAGCCAAGGGTATATACGATTTATGTTCTTCTGAATGGGTACAGGCTATCTTGACTCGATATTATGATAAATACATAGATGATGCATTAATACCAATTAAACGTGAGTATAAACAACGTTGCAACGCAATGGTCAAATCAGTCAAAGAAAATTTACAAGGAACTTATTCAAAGCCTACTGGGGGATTTTTTGTTTGGTTTAAATCAAATGATACTTTTGATAGTACAGAGTTTGTAGATATTGCTTTGAAAAACAATATCTCCTTTGTGCCTGGAAAACCATTCTTTCCCTCTGCTGGGTATGATTATCAAGAAGATGGTCGAATCAAGAGCTCAAAATCTGAGAATAATACAATGCGCTTAAGCTATTCACTCCTGAAACCTAAAGATATTTGGGTTGGAATAGAAAAACTAGGTCATCTCCTCTCTACATACTTACAAGAGTCAAAGATAATCCGTCGAGGTTATGGTGGAATTCCTTTTTCAGTTTAGAAAATAATTAGTATAGTTTAGCGATTCGAAAAAAGGAAATTAGAGGAAGTCAATCCTCACAATTTCAGGTTCGATCCAGACCATATGCATCTCGTAAAACTTGCGTAGGATGATAGATTTCCTTATCAACATTCAGTAGCTGTAATTTACACGTGGGACAATCTGTAACTAACGCATCAATGTCATCTCGATTTGCTTCTGGATAAAGAGACCGTTCTGCAACGATTTGACCATATTTGTAATTCTTTGATTTAAATCCCCAGCTTCCCAGTTGACCACAACATTCAGTATTTAGAGCTTCAACATCAATGACACCTAAGCTTTGAAGCATCTTAACTGAAGTGCCCTTGATACCACTACTTATCAAGTGACATGGTTCATGATAACCTAAACGAACTCCTTTCTCCATATTGCCATTGAAGTCAGTATTGAGCTTTCCTTCGTCTTTCAACTTCAGGATATAGTCCGTAAAGAGGTAAGTATTGTCCTTTACAAGTTTTGAATCCTCTGTACCTACTAGTGTATCATGAAGTTCGTCTTTTAGTGTAGCATAACACGAACTACATTGAGTAACCACATCATATCCTTTTTTCACGTATTCTGCGAAGATTTTGGTGTTATTTTCTCCTTTCTTTTTTGCAACATGACCTAAACCGTTGGAAAGCAACGGAATACCACAACAATTCTGTCCTTTAGGGACAACTACTTCGATTCCATTCTTTTCCAAAACTTGTACATGAGCTACAGCAATATCTCGATTTTCTGTATAGTTTGCAAAACAGCCATGGAAAATCGCAACCTTTTTCACGGGGTTCGTGGGAGCAGGGTTCTTTTTGGAGTGGCTTTTGAACCATTTTTGAAAAGTAGTTCGTTTGAAGTTAGGGAAATTAGCTTTACGATGCACTCCACCAAAAAGTTGCATGAAGTATTTACTTGGTCCCCAGAGTCCAAGATTTGATAGAGGGGAGAACGCACTACCCACTTTCGCAATAGTTTCGTAATTTCCGGTGAAGAAATGCCCTTTGGGAATTTTCCCGATGAAAGGCCATTTTGATCCTCCGTAATGCATGATCTTTGCGTCAAACATCACTTTGGGAATATTAACATTAGACGGACAATCGATGTTGCACATCATACAACCTGCACAATCTTCTAATACCTGCCGTGCCTCTTTTGAGCGTAATACACTATAATCTAATTGTCCTGATATGATTCCACGCATCAAATTAGCACGTGCCCTTGGTGAGGCGAGTTCACCAGTAGTTGTTTGTTTTGCTCTATAGATTGGACAATCTCTTTGAGGCCTAAGATCCACAGTACATTTTCCACAGCCGTGACATGATTCTATGGTTTCTTCAAATCCCCAATCTTTATCCCATACTAAATTCTTTTCTAATCCTGGAATTACCGAGTAGTCTGCACCAAATCGTAGATTGCTTATTAAAAGATCCTCTTTATCCGTAATTTTATTATCGGGGTTTAATGTGATGTCGGGGTCAAAAATATTTTTAAGGTCCCTGAATTTTTCGTATACTTCCTCACCATACATCTGTTTGATATAATTGACACGATCTAATCCATCGTTATGTTCACCAGAGATTGATCCACCAATCCCAATGACATATGTATTTACTTCATCCGCGACCTTTTTGATGAGTTCGAGATCTCCACCGTCTTTAGTATTGACAAAAGGTCTTGTATGGACAAGCCCTTTAGCAGCATGACCATAAATGGCAGCCCTTAAGCCATATTTCGGAAAAACTTCTTCTCTTAAGTGAACCATATAATTTCCTAATTGATCTAGGGGAACAGTTTGATCTTCGACAAATGCCATAATACGACGTGGTTCTCTAACCTTATTCAAAAGAGGTACGGCATCTTTTCTGACTTTCCAAAGACTAGCTTGTTCGACAGGATCATCAGAATAACGCATATCAGACGACAGTTGTTCCTGTTCAACGATTAATTCACGAGATTTCTTGACTTTCTCAGCTCTAATTGCTGGATCGTCATCATCAAATTCCACATAAAGAATATTATCTACTCCTTCAGGAATAAATTCTTTCAAAGCTGGATTCATACCAACAGCAATCTCAAGTACTGATTTTCCCAATTGTTCAATAGCTGCTACTCCGACTTTATTAACCAGTAGTTCTACTGCTCTTCCAGATTTCGCTAAAGAATCAAAATCCATTACTACTAGCGTTTTATCTACTGGTTTTGGAATAAATTTAATTTTAGCCTCAACTACAATGCCTAAGGTTCCTTCTGAACCTAAAAATAATCGAGATAGGTCAATTTTATTATCTTTGATAACATCTTTAAGATTATACCCGCTAACATTCATCTTAACCTTGGGCCAACGGTTATTGATTAGAGTTTGAGTATCAGGATTGTTAACTAGCTCAACGGTCGACTTATAGAGTTGTGATTCCAGAGTATCTTTAGAAGTGATTTTATTGTAATCTTCAGAACCTATTTCAACGGGCTTGGCTTGAATCTCTTCCCCATTACTCAAAATGACGGTTAGTTCTTGAACATAATCTGCCATATATCCATATTTCACAGCATGCGCGCCAGAGGAATTAGTTCCGATCATACCCCCAATTGAGGCATAATTTTCTGAACTGTTATCAACATACAGAATTTTTCCAATTTTTGCTAGTTTTTGGTTTAAATTTCCACAAATAACGCCTGGTTGAACAATTGTTGTGGAATCTTCTTCATTTATATCGATTATTTTGTTCATATACCTACGAAATGCGAGAATTATCCCAGGACCCAGACTTGCTCCTCCTAATCCTGATCCTGCTCCACGAGCATGAACTGGAATCCCATGTTCTTTTGCAAATCTAACAACTTCCTGTACATCCCTTTTATCCTTTGGATAGACAACTGCTGTTGGCATTATTCTATAGACGCTTGCATCGGTGGAGTAAAAATAGCGTGATATTTCATCAGTCGAAATCTCACCCTTAAGTTTTCCCTTTAGGTTTTTCCTTATAAAATCCGGTTTCAATTGGCTAGTACTCATTTCTATGACCCAATATTTTAATGTCCTTTATCGTAATCACATTTAATTAACTTTATCATCACATTGTGAGATTCCTTAAAAACTCTATTGATTGACATAGGTTGACTTTTCAATTGTTTAAATTACAGATGATTAGATACAAAATAACTGAAATTCGAATTCGAAGAAAACTCATGGAGATTACAATCAAGAGCGCTAGATATGGGGAATCTTGACTAATTAAACCATTATGTTAGATTTTAAATAATTTTCTCCTCTAAAATCATTATTCCTGATTGAAATAAGGAGAGAAAGCAATTCATTTGAAATATGTTCACATGAACATTTATTCATATAACCAATTGCTGAAAAATTTCAATATCACGAAATAAGTGTATGAACCGTTAGCACTAAAAATTTTGTTTAATATCTATGAAGTTTCTCTCTTTCGTCCAACTATAAAAAGGTGTGAAGCGGGAGCGGATCCATATTTTCGAATTTTCTGTTTAATCTTCTCTCCTTCGACTAATAATGAATTAGTTACGGAATTATTCTCTAAAATCCCCTGTTCTAATCCTTTTTGTAAACGATTAAGATCATCTTCAACTTCTTTTATAGCAAAATCTATAACCGATTTATTTTTGGGATCCGCACACTTGAATCTATCTTCGCACGTTAAACAATTAACCTTATGAGTTGATTCAATGATATTTACGTTTTTAAGATCTACATTTGCGACAAAATTGATGATCTCTTGTTTAGTATAGGTTTTTCTGTGAGGAATACCCATTAATTTGTCAATCTTTGCTCCCCAATGATGTTGGGCTATATCTGCACATTGAGCCTCTGTTTGAGTGCCGTCAGAAAACATTTCTTGAAGTATAAAATTTCCACTTGGTTTTAATACCCGTTTAATTTCTGCTAGTACTTTCTCTACGGATAATAAATGATGGATCGAATAAGATATACTGACAGTATCAAATACTGAATCTTCAAACTTAAGCGATTCTGCATTCATTTCCAGAAATTCAACTGGGTGGGGGGTAAACCTTTTTCCTTTCCATTTCTTTTTAGAAATATCTATGCCTGTAAAAGAAGTATATTCTGAAAGGAATTCTATCAGAGTAAGAATAAAATTGCCACCTTCAGTAGCTACATCCAGAATTTTTCCCCCTGAAATGGAATTTAACAGTTTTTGAATTTCAAGCGCGCCCGATTTTGCTAAATCCTTTGGTAATTCAGTCAAGATTAGGTTTCCTTTGTAAAAAATATTTTTTCGATAATTGTTGGAACCAAGGTCTATAAAATCTATTCATTCAAGGCAAAGTAGGTCAATAAAAATACTCTCAATACTCTTAATTATTCCAAAACTCTAACTCCTATTCTATAAGCAAAATTATTGGAAAGTAGAAGGAAGTAATCGTTCTACAGGATAGTGAGTGTGTTTAATTCAAAAGAAATATATTCATATGAACATTTATTATCATATCAAATGCAGAGAATTATCAATACTGCAAGTTAAAAAGTATCGAAAGAAATAACGTAAATACTTCACGATACAGAAAAAATATAAAGAAATGAGCATTTGAATCGGTGACAGTAGGAATTCTGCACCTTTCCAATTTGTTCTACCATTCAATGCCCAGGGTGTTGCAATACGTACCAACCAATAGATTCAAATGAACCTAACTACACTACTCCCACTGCAGCTCTTTCACACATCAAACCTGGGGATAGGATATTCATTGGAACAGGTTGTGCGGAACCAAGACTTCTTTTGTTACATCTTTCACAAATGGAGATTCAAACTGAGGATAATGAGATCTATCATGTTATTTCCCACGGACCAGCACCATATGTAAAAGAACAGTATGCTAAACGGTTCAGATATAATAGTGTATTTATTACGGATAATATTCGGAGGGCTGTACGCGAAGGACGGGCAGATTATACTCCTGTCTCTTCTGCAAAAATCCCTGACCTTTTTCGGAAAAAACTTTTACCAATCGATGTTGCTCTTATTCAAACATCCGTTCCTGACAAATCAGGATATGTGAGTTTGGGAATTAGCGTTGATCTTACGAAAGCGGCTGTAGAGAATTCGCAGCTCGTGATTGCAGAAGTAAATCCCGAAATGCCAGTAACTCATGGTAATTCTTTTGTTCATATTTCTGAAATAGACTATCTAGTACAGAATCAAAGTCCTTTGACGGAATGGAAGCCTCCCTCAATTACACCCCAAATTGAAAAAGTAGCTCGAAACGTAGTAAGTTTAATTGATAATGAATCCACTTTACAGATAGGCGTTGGGAATGTGACAAATGCGATGTCTCAGTATCTTTGTGAGAAAAAGGATCTAGGAATTCATTCTGAACTTATTACTGACTCTGTATTGGAGATTCTAGATTGCGGTGCTGTGACAAACAACAAAAAAACTATTCATCAAGGAAAAACAGTTGCTACATTCTGCATGGGAACTCAACGATTATATTCAACCATTAATGACAATCCTGACTTTCATTTTTACCCATCTGACTATGTTCTGGATCCCAATATTGTAGCGAAGAATTATAAAATGGTAACGATCAATTCTGCCTTAGAAATAGACTTAACAGGACAAGTGGCTGCTGATAGCCTAGGAACATATCTTTACAGCGGTATTGGAGGAGCTGTTGACTTACATCGGGGTGCACAACTATCACCTGGGGGTAAAACTATCATTGCACTTCCATCTACATCCAGTGATGGAAAACATTCACGAATCGTTACTCATCTGTCTCCAGGTGCAGGTGTAGCTATAACCAGGGCGGATATTGAGTATGTAGTGACGGAATACGGAATTGCGTATCTCCATGGTGCATCCCTACGGGAACGAGTCCTTTCTATGATAGAATTGGCCCATCCAGATTTCCGCGAAGAATTATTTAAGCGAGCAAAAGATTTAAACTATATGTATCAAGATCAAATTTATTCGGATCCTTCAAAACATTTAATGTACCCCTTAGAAGCCCAGGAACACTTTACATTAAGAGATGGAGGACCAACTGTACGAATTAGACCAATTCTTGCGTCTGATGAAGATAAATTGAGGAGATTTTTCTATTCTGTGTCAGAAAAGGGTAGATATTCAAGATATTTTAGTGCAATACGAGCTTTGCCCCATAATTTAGCTCAAAAGGAAGCAAACATTAACTTTAGCCAAGATATGGGAATTGCAGCATTCTTGGGCCCAATCTCAAAAGAGGAAATAATAGGAACTGGGCATTTTTTTATTCTCCACGACTTTAAAACGGCGGAAATTTCTTTACTCGTTCATGAAGAATACCGTAATAAAGGTATAGCTAGAGAATTTCTCCGTTATCTGACAAAGCGCGCATTAGAGCTGAATATTACTTGTTTTATCACTGAAACTATAATGGGAAATGCAGCTGCTATACATTTGTTAAAGGATTTTGCAGAAAGTGGATTAGCTACAAATGCTAGTATGGAAAGTGAGGGTGGCGTTATAATCCTTACGTGGGAATTTACAGAAGAGTCTTTTTACAGTCAAAATCCTCGATAGCTAACGATTGGCATAATGTTGTTCATAATGACGTAGAGAATTCCTGATTGCGGTTTCTAATGCTTTACTATTAATATCTATTGAAGAAACAATTGTAAACCGAAATATTTCGAAGATTTCTTTTGTTTGTTGAATTCTTTCATCTGGTGTGATAAAATCTCTCTCTGTATCGGAATGCGTCATTCCATGCTCCTTTTGCCACTTACGTAAAGCCTTCCAAAGAAATCCTTTGATCACCATTTGTGATTGATCAATTTCCTTTGAAATTATATCCGCAAAATCACCAATAATTTGACGTTGAATTTTATCAACATCAATTTTATCTAATGGTTTTGACATTCTGTTTACTGATACAAATCGTCTCTTTTAGAAGCTTTCTAGAAAAAGTTTCTTCTCATAGAGTTCCTGATCAGAAATTTGATTAGTGGGAAAAAACAAGACATCAGAACTGATCAAGTGTAGATTAACGCTTTGCATAGTGGGTTTTGTAGTGTTGAAGGGCTTTATCTATTCCTTTGGAGAGAGCTGTTTTATCCACATCTGTTCCTGATTGAATCTTAGACTTGCTAATGTCTAGGATTTCACGCGCTTGAGTAATTCTTTCAGCTGGTGAGCTTCCAGAGCCTTTTTCAGTTTCAGTAATTGTTAATCCGTGATCTTTCTGCCATTTACGTAAAGATTTCCATAAGAATCCTTTAATGATAATGACAGCAATACCCGTTTCCTCTGAAACTATATCAGCAAACTCCTCGATGATCTTTTTTTGAACAGAATCAACTTGGATTTTTTCTAATGGAGACTTCGACATTCAGATCACTTGCATTTAATGCCCTATAAAACTCTTGTTCATGATTTTCGTTCTATACATCAGCAGAGATATTTTTTAATGTCAGTTTAATGACTTCTTTTCCTCCCACGAGATTTTTAATGCGAATCCGTTCATTTTGTCCATGGGCACCATCTGAAGGCTGACCGATACCAACTCCTATAGCTGGAGCATTAAATGTTTTCTCCATAAAGGGAATAATGGGAATGGATCCTCCTGATCGAGCAAAAGAAGGTGAGATTTTCCAGTATTCTTCAAGAGCAGCTTTACCTGCAGTAAAGAGGAAATTATTAACATCCCCAAACCACCAATCTCCGCTACCTAATGGGGAAATACTAAGTTTATTGGGAGAGTCTAACTTTTCAAATTCTTTTTCCGTAAATTGAATGAATAGATCTGTTATTTCTTCCGGATCTTGATTAGGAACTAAGCGCATACTTACTTTCCCAATTACCTTTCCAGGAACAACTGTTTTTGCCCCTGATGCACTAAAAGCTCCTTCTATACCGTGTATTGATAAACATGGATTCCGCCACATATTCATCAAGGATTCTGTAGCGTTCTCATTAAGTAGCCGTGAAACTCCAACAGTATCTTTGAATTCCTGCAAAGAAAACTCTAAGTTCTTATACAATTCTTTTTCATCATTAGTTATGGGATTTACTTTATCATAAAATCTATCAATTAGCACTTTTCCATTCAAGTCGACAAATCGAGACATTAGATAAATCAAATCAATTAGAGGTTCACGAATTACCCCTCCAACCATCCCTGAATGTTGGTCACTAGAGGGGCCCTCTATTTCCACCGCAAGATAGGTAATTCCTCGAAATCCATAATCAAGTGAAGGTTGTCCATCTGTAAACCATGATGTATCAAGAATCATAATCCCGTCTACTTGTCCAAAAAAGTCTTTATTCTTAAGAACAGTCTCTTCAAATCCACCTGATGAACTTTCTTCTTCCCCTTCATATAAAATCCGTACATTAACGGGAAAATCATTATTTTCTTGGAGTAACTCACTTAATGCGAAGATGGTGGCAGTAATTGGTCCTTTATCATCATCAGTACCCCTTCCATAGACGTACTCGTCACCTTTAGACGTCAAAACGAATGGGTCAGTATCCCACCCATCTTCTATTTCTGCAGGTTGGACATCATAATGAGAATAAAATAGGATTGTTTTCTTATTACGATCGTCTCCAAATTTCCCAAAAACTAAAGGATTCTTATCTTTCTCTTCATTACTTACAATTTTCGAATGGAATCCGATTTCTTCTAACTTAACTTGAATGAACTCTGCTGTTTTTCTTGATTCATTCGCTTGATTTTTGTCTGAACTTACAGATTTAAAAGCGATTAATTGTCGTAGAAAGTCAATAATAGCGTCATCCATGAGATTTTCCTCTAAAAATGGATGCTCAATAGAATAAATAAGAATGTTTAGTTACATTCACCAAAAAAGTATGAAGAAATAAATTCAAAAATCGAAAAGAAAAGAAGGAAGAAAGAAAGTAATCTACTTTCTTCTCGTTACAATACCATCTTCCATCAGAATTTGTCTTTCTGCGTAAGCAGCGATATCTTCCTCATGGGTAATTATAACGACGGTAGTTCCAGTCTCTTCGTGGAACTTTTTTAAGAGATCCATCACTTGTTTACCGGTTCCACTATCGAGATCACCAGTTGGTTCATCTGCAAATATCACCGCAGGTTGATTTGTCAGTGCGCGCGCAATGGCTACTCTCTGCATCTGTCCACCACTTAACTGTGCAGGAAATTGCTTTGCCTGTTGATCAATACCCACACCTGAAAGTAAGTTTTCGATACGTTGTTTCAGCTCCTTACTTAAACTACCTGCAAGATCAGCGGGTAACGCTACATTCTCCCGAGTGTTGAAGTGGGGAAGGAGTGCATAACTCTGAAATATGAATCCCATCTCTCTAAGTCGAACATCGGCCTTATTTGAATCATTCATTTTGTGAAGATCTTTTCCTCGGAAGTAAACGGTTCCATGATCTGGTGAATCAAGACTAGCCATACAATTAAGGAGAGTTGTTTTTCCAGCACCTGATGATCCAACAATGGCCACGAATTCTCCTTCTTTTATATCAAGGTTAACGCCTCGAATTGCATAAACCGTATTACGTCCAAGGTTGTAGTTCTTGAAGAGTCCACGGACAGCAATAATTGTATTTGCATCAATTTTTTCTGCAGCTGTCTTCTCTACTTGAAGCAGCTGTGCATTAAAACTAAAGAAGGGTAAATCGGAACCAAAATAATCTGACCATATTTTTAGTGTTTCTGCTTCAACAAAAAGGTCAACACTTAGTTCTGCCATGGTGTGTAAAGCTTGTTTAAACTCTTTTTTGGAATCTACGGTTTTAATTCCATTTACTCCAACATCCAGATAATCACGGATGCACAACTGGCACTTTTGTATTAATTCGCTTACTTCATGTAATTTTACTTTACCAGCTGAAATTTCTTCCGAGAGACGTGCGATGGTAGCATTAAAATCACCAAAATCGCTTTTAAGGTTGTATTGAGTGAGATACATCCTAGGTATTTCAAAGAGATTAAATATCCTATAGATGAGATTCTCTAACTCTTGGAGAGCGCTCAACTTGGCAACGAGAATTCGTAAGAAGAGTTCAAACTTGGCCTGCAACTTTTTGTCTGTAGTCGCATAATGTTGTTTAGATATCTCATCCTCAAGTTTTGTTAGTACATTGTTCATTTCATCTAATCGTTGGACAGTTGGACTCAAAAAAGTAACAAAAAAGTTAGTAATCAATAATTGATCAACAATTCCACCGATATCTATGGGTACTTCTGCCGTAGAGCCACAGAAGAGAGGAAAATCAAAACCTGATAGATAAAATCGATATTCATTTACTTCATTGATATCCCATAATGTAATGAAACTTTTATTACTTAATTCACAGAAAACTTTGGGAAGTTCGGTGTTGAGTATTTTCAATTCAGAGTCTAGTCTTTTCTTAAGGCTGCCATCAATTTCATTGATGAAATTTTTAACAATTTGAGACGTTTCTTTGAGTTCCTGATTATTTTGCAATAAACGTTTGAATTTCTTTTCATTCCTTTTATTGTAGGACTCATATCGCTTGAAAAGTGATCCTTTCTCAACTTTCTCAACTAATTCAGGGTACAGAGTTCCATTTGGTTTTTCCCCAGAGAGAAAAATAAATGAATTTAGTTCTTGACTCGCAATACTCTTTTTCTTAACATGGAGGAGTTTTTTCAAGTCTGAAGCCATATTATCTCGTAATTCAGCATTTAATGTCCTTAAGGGTTTATCTATTAGAGCTGCAGTGTATATTTTCATTTTTATTCCTCCAAGAATGGTCCCATTTCAACATGGGAAATTTTACCATCAAGCATATGAACTATGTAATCGCACCGTTCCGCTATCCAGCGATTATGAGTTACTAAGACAAAGGTTTGACGATTAATTTTATTTATTCTCCGAAAAAGATTCATAACTTCAGCGGAAGTTGTACTATCCAAATCTCCGGTGGGTTCATCACCCAAAATAATTGCTGGATCAGTAATCAATGCTCTTGCAACAGCAACACGTTGTTGTTGCCCCCCAGAGAGTTCCAGTGGACTATGGTATAATCGATCTCCCATTCCTAAATCTCGTAGTAACATTTTCGCCTGTTCTCGCGCAATACCCGAATTATATCCTTTTAGAAGTAGCGGGGTTTCGACATTCTCGACTGCAGTTAAAAAAGAAAAGAGATTGAAAAGCTGGAAAATAAATCCAATATTGTCTCGTCGAAAAGCAGTCATTTGTCCATCAGATAGATTATTTGTATCAATATCAGAGATAAAGATTTCTCCACCAGAATTTTTATCCAAATGGCCAATCATATTAAGTAAAGTTGTTTTTCCACAACCTGAAGGACCCATGATTGCCATCATGTCGCCTTTTCTAACTTCTAGATCGACACCTCTGAGAGCATGGACTTCATTTGATTTACCTTCATTATATCGTTTATGAAGACCTTCAATCCGTAGAATGACTTCTGTGTCGTCTATTTGTGACACTTGGGGTACTTCCTTAAATTTAACTTCGTTTTGTGTCATTTTTTTCACCTTAACCTACATACCTCAATGCTTCAGCCGCTGGGATTCGACTAGCGACCCAACCAGGGATTGCACCTGCCAAGAGTCCAATGAATGTAATAAACGAAAGGTACGCAGTAATCGTGCCCCAGGGAATGACGACTGGTACATCCATCATATTTGCAAAACCAACGTTCACAAAAAGCCCATTAACAACTCCAATAATTAAACCTATGAATCCAAGGACTAATAGTTCTAAGAGAGCTGCTAACATTACTTGAAAACGGGGGAAACCTATTGCTCTCATCATTCCAATTTCTCGTTTCCTTTCAGCGACATTTCGTACTGAAATAACAGCCATACCTACAGCACCAATGACTAACCCAAAATTCACATAAATCTGTAGAAAGCTTGTCATTTGCTCCATGGATTCTAATTCTTGTTCAATTCGTCCATAAATCGTTTCAGCTGTTCCCAGAATTAAATTATCACCGATAAGTTTTCGGTAACCCTCATCCTCTGTATTTGTAAATTCTTCAATCTTTTGTGCGAGCTCTTCGATTTTGGGATCATCAAGAGCGTAGGCTGTTTTAATTATGAAGGTATCAAATTGTTCAGGTGCTCTCCATGAGGGCGAGGGAATACCTGCCATTCCGAAGAAGCTAGTATTTACCGAATAACGTGAGGGAATATAGATCGACCCTAAACTACTTGAATCTCCAGAAAACCCATCATCAGGACCCATTGATGGGGATAATGGAAATCCACCTGCACGATTTGAATCGAAGGAACCACCAACTGTAAAAGTCTGATACACAATATCTTGATCTGTTACTCCAGTTCTATACATTGGGATCCAAATTTGCATTCCTACAGGTAAGATGAAGGAATCAGTAAAGACGATAGGGTTACTAATATTTTGTCCAAATTCATCCTTTATAACATCAATTTCGTCTAGATCGTATGAAAATAGACTTTGAAAATCTTCAATACTAAAATCAGTCAGCATATCTAAATCAAAAGAGATATTGTACGCTTTCATCGTATACGAGGGATCGAAAAATGCATCCCAACCTCTTTTTGTAAGATTTAATAACTCCTCATCGGTATATTCCGAACCTGCAAATCCCATTCCAACGGAACCAGAAGTCATACCTGCTGGTCTTACACCGTCAGGGAGACTGCCAAGATAAAAGTCATAACGCCAATTCTCGTCATTAGCATTAACAGCATCACCCCGAATTTGCTCTGGACGAAGTTCGATGTATGAGAGAGGAAGAAAGTCTGGAGTTTCATTCGTTGCATATGGATCTTCTAAGACAACGAACTGGGAGGGGTCGAACGTTGGTTGATAGGTTTTTATCTCAATAATGTCAGTTATTTGAGAGTCTAAATTATAGGTTTCATTTGAGTAGGTTGTATTACTCAGTAGTGTTTCAGGTCTACTTAAAGTAACTAGTAGGTCTACTCCGCGAGAGTCCTCCTCAGATTGTCCTATTGTACTATCAATATTAGTGGCAACTAGTGCAGCAACAGTAACATTCAAGGTAAGCACTACGGCAAATATCGCGAAAGTAAGTGTTGATCGAGTTTTATGGGAAGAAATAAGGGCAGGGGCAACCTGTGCTACTCCTTTAACACCCCGGATTCGAATCAACGTTCCACGCAGGAAACCCATTAATGACGGTAAGTTCATTCCTACGAGCAGAACAGATCCAATGACAATTTCTATAATGGAGATAATGAGAAAACTTAATGAACCACCGCTCATATTTGAAATCCATCCATTTCCCATTGCCACTACAAACATGAATACTGGTGTTGCCCAAAGAACAATAGCTGTGAGATTAAATGCCTTAGTTCTACTTATGTACCTCGAAAGGATTATTCCTAAGCCTGTAAATAGAAATCCAGCACCTAAAAGTATGTTTTCCCATTCTTCAATAGTATCCCAACCTGAAGTAAGCCAAATATAGTTGAGTTCTTCATTAAGGATACCATTACTTAATAGATAGAAAATTCCCAATAGACTGGAAAGTACGCCTAATAAGGCAAAATTTCGAGTAGATTTTTCTTCAAAGACTAGCTTTATTCCTCTCAAAGCTTCAACAATGTTAACACGTGAAGCTCGTAACGCAGGGAGAAGTCCTGTAAGAATTCCAAGTAGGACTCCAATAATAACTGAATTATTTATGACCACCTGATTTAGAACGGGTTGTACACTAAAAGCTCCAGTCCCAAATAAGCTAGCTAAGTAAAGAGCAACTATATAGCCGAAAATTAATCCTCCAATAAGTCCAAAGATTCCACCAAAGACACCTTGAAACACTGTTTCAAAGAACATTGATCGAAATATTCCTAGTCGTTTCTCACCGACTGCTCTTAAAACACCTGTTTGAAATTCCCGATCTTCAACGCTCATTAATTGGACATTTGTAATTAGAAGGACACCCGTAATTACTATGAGAAGTCCAAGTACATTTAGAAATGATGACATTAAATTAAAGACAAGTCCAATAATTTGCATGTACAAAAGACGTGAAGAAAAGACTGAATATTCTTTGAAAGTTTGATCTCCGACAGTGATTTCAGGAATAGCTTCCTCTAATGCTTCAACTTGGGCATCTAGAACTGATTCATCGATTTCGTTGTTGAGATGATCCGTCTGATAAGTTACCTTATATGAACCAATAATATCTTTTGTCCTGAACGGATTCAAGATACTCCAATAGACCCAATCTTGACAAGCTTCAAGTGAAAATAACACACCACGATAAGAGGCACCAATCCCTGGTCGATTTGAATCATATATTCCTAAGACGTTTAGAGTGACACGTTCTATTTGGTATAGAGTACCATTGACACCTATAATAGGAAATCCTGAGGTTTGGTTGATAATTGGAAGCCCTGTTGTTTCGTTAAGAATTGGACCAAAAGTGAAAGTATAATTATTAAATTGGGTATTTAATTCAAGGGGTAAAGAAGTGCTTTTATTCACTCCCATTGCTTTTGCTAAATCACTTGAAATTAAAACACTTGTATTATCGACTAAATATTCAGCTATATTCATTTCTTCTTCAGTATACCAATCATAAAAGGTACC
>JAEOTC010000227.1 GCA_016840035.1 Candidatus Hodarchaeota archaeon
AACGCAATCGATAAAGGAAATAGAAACGGGTAAGGGTGAAATCATACTAAAGGAATCGAAAGCTGATCCATGGATTGAAATAGAGATAGATACAGTCATTGGAGCATTATATACTGTAAGTGATAACACCTCAGAAGGTGGAACTATCCTAGAAGAGGTTGATCCCGTAGAATTCTCCCCGTATGCATTCAGATATGAATTCGATCCTGAATAAGCAATTAGAATAATGAAACAAAGGGGATCTTCAATATTTGATGATCCTCATTTTTATTTCTAGATATTTTCTTTTACAATTTTTTGCTATTGGTGAGAATTGAATGTCGTCCATCGCACATTTAGATTACAAAAGTATATACCACGGTATATACAACTTTGTTCATATTGAGTTTAATTTAACATACGAATTAAAAAATGTACGATCTGTGGATTTATATCAATTTCCATGTGATATCGGATATTAAATAGTAAAAGGAGTCCTTACCATTCTACTGATCCAAATCCATAATATTACAAGTAAAATATCCAGTTACTATTTGATTAAAGTAATTAACCAATATTTAGACTATAGACGGATAATTTACCGAGGTATATTTAATACATTGAAAACCTAGTTACATGCAATATTGTAATTTCATCTTTGATAAATCCAGAGGGAAATAAAATTGGGTTCAAAGAAGAAGAGTATTGACCCTAAATATTCCACTTCACTTATCTTATTTTTAATGATCGTTTTTTCCATTATTACGGTTGTAAATTTCACTTTTCTTGATGAATCCTCCTCAACTGTTGCTATTGATTCACTGTCAGTGGAAAAAAACCGAGAGGATGGATTAGAGATTGAGTATAAACCCCCCATATTCTCTCTCCAAACTTTTCAACAGCCTCGGATACTTTTTATTGTGGGTAATCCTTCTTCTTTAAGCACAGATTACGATATACCATTTTTGGATTATATGACCTCTAATTTGAATTTCACTGTAAGTATTCATGACGATGATAACTCCTACACATATGAGGATTACGATGCAATAGTCATCTCTCGTACAATAGGAGAAAGTGGAACCGTTGATTCCCTGATCAATGCTTCAATCCCGATTTTCACCATGGAATGTTACAATTATGATGTATTCCAGTTAGGGAATGGCCGTAGTTACGATTCGGAGTATGAACGAATTTATATCCTCAACACAAACCATTTTATTACTCAGGGTTTTTCTTTGGGAAGTTTAGATGTATATACAGACCAATATCGGTTGGAGTTTTTGGAGAATTATGACGAAATTGGAGAGGAAGTTGAAATCGTTAGTCTTGCTCAAAGAAGGAGTTATAGTACGGAAGAAAGAACATTAGTGGTATTAGATAAAGGGGAGAAAGCTTGGGATTTATCCATAGCTCCTGAACGAAGAGCCTACTGGGGAGCTGTCGATGGAAGACGATTATCTGGAGATGGTTGGACATTATGGAATAAAACGCTACAATGGATTCTCTATGATGATTTACCTGGTGAAGCTATAATACGATTAGATGTCACTGATTTAGATACCAGAAACGTACCGAATGCTAGAGTAAATCTAACAAATTCATTAAATTCATTACAATCATGGAGTCAGAATACATCGAATGATGGCTATACCACATTTACAAATATACCCTTCGGTTATTATAACCTTACTGTTGAGTTTGAGGACTCCATAAACGATAGTTTAACTTTTCTAGAAATAGCAGGAGAACGTACTTACAAGATGGATCCTTATTTTGAGTTGACGGTGCAAGTGGATGAATATGTAGATAATTTCCCTCCTGTTATAACAAATATTTATTTTACTCCAGATAATAATACTGGTGGTAACTTCTCTGCTGATATCTATGATATAAGTAGTTTAACAACAGTAAATCTCAGTTTAACTGTGAGAAATGTTACCAACGGAGAGGTACTACGTGATAGTTCATACAAAATGGTTACTGAAGGTAGTAACTATTATTATAACGATACAGCACTTGATAGTTTTCAAAATAAGCAAATTAACGTAACTTGTAATATTACAGCGATTGATCTTGCAGGAAATACCGAGATATCAGACAACTATTTTTTTACATTAGGGGATATAATTGCTCCAACAATCAATGATTATAATGTGACCGATTATGAAAATGGAACTTTGATGTTCTATGCTAATATATCGGATGATCAAAGTTTAGTTACGGAAGTAATTTTACGAATAAACGATAGTTTTATTGAGATGAATCTGAATGCATCAGGATTTTGGATATATACTACAAATGCATACTACGGCATAACTCTAAATTATTCTATCTATTCTGCCGTCGATAGCGTTAGAAATGAAAACAATACCCCAACCCCGAATTTTGGTCTAATAACACCTGTTGATACTGTTGAACCACTTATATGGGGAGTTAGTGATACTTTTGGTACTCATGATAATGGTTATGTGGAGTTTAATGCGTATATCAGAGATTGGACTGATTATCAAAGTGGATTGAATATTAGTGAAGTACAAATAATCATTGAAACAAATGGGCTGTCCAATACTACTTATAATATACTCGCAAGTGGTGAGGAAACTTTCACTTTTGAATATACCTTTGATTATAATAATTCGATAAGATATTGGATAACCGCTTCCGATAAGGCTGGAAACATAAATCCAGGATTTCAACATGGTCCGTTCGTGATTGATGACAATGCCATACCGCAAGTAACATTTAAAGGGAAAGAATTTGGGAATGGTACTGTAGAATTTAATGCTACCGTGACCGATTGGCCTAACAACCAGACAACAGTTTATCTTCATTATACACAAGATTACTTCAGCACTTGGACAAATATTTCAATGATAAACATTAGTGAGAACTACTTTGTTCAACAAATACAGGCATTTGATTATAATCGGTATGAAGTGTGGTATTACATAACTGCTTATGATCCATCCTCCAACATCTTTATTCCGACTCCCGACCAATATCTAAAGATTGATTTGACTGATAAAGTTTTACCCGAAGTGACATTTACCATAGCAAATTCTTCAGAAAATGATGGCGAAATCACAATCACTGCGTGGGCCATTGACTCCTATGGAAGAAGACATTATATTAACAACACATTTTATATCAATTTTACAACCTCAGAAGGAACTCTTCCTTTTGAGATGGAATATGATGCTTTTAATTTCTATATTTACAGTAATAGTTTCAAATACGGAAAGCAGGTAACTATTTTAGTTAGTACCATGGATGAAGCAGGGAATATTGGACAAACCAATAGGACAATAATCATCGGAGATTTTGCACCTCCTAAAATAGAAAGGTGGGGAATAAATGAATATCAAAATGGGACTGTAACTATCTGGGCTGAAGTCGAAGAAGGCCCGAATGGAAGTGGGTTACCAGAAGATAATTCATCAATTCTAGTTGAGTACGTATTTCTCTCACTTTACCTACAAGAAATGGTTTGGAATGGTTCCAAAAACTTTTTCACATACACAGTTTCAGGATTTAAACCTGATAACGCCTTTACTTACAGGATAACTGCTATAGATAAGAATAATAACTCTTATACCACTGAATGGATCCAAGAGTCGATCCTTGATCAAACCCCTCCAACTTACACGAGCTTTGGGTACTCAGAAACATTAGTAAATCATTCCTACACTCAATTAGAGTTCTGGATAGACGCAAGTGATACCTTTGGTTCACTTGAAGAGGTCATGCTTTTAATTGATTGCTTGAATGGTACTGACTGGCTGAACCATACTTATGAAATGCAATACAACGGTTCATATTATACATGTTCTCTTCAACTAACCTGTAATCGCTCGTTTAATTATCACATTCGTATTTCTGATAAAGCGTTAAATACAATAGAAATTGGTAATACCAGTCTACGGAGTTATTGGGGACCTGTTGTTATCGAGGCGAATATTAAGCAAATTTCTGAGAACGAATTAATTGTTTGGGCAAATATTTCTGATTATGGGTCAGGAGTTGCTGAAGTTATTTTGGAATATGAATTAATACCTTATGGAGGATCAGGAGGTTCGACTGTTGGTATCAATCAAGTCAACACATCAACCATGGATTTCAATGGGAGTGTGTATTTAACTACAATAACCCTTAAGAAAAGTGGAACATTTACGTGGAGGATAATTGCAAGAGATAGTTTGAACCAATTTTATCAGAGCTTCTCCTCAACAGAACCATACTTTTTTAATATTCCAGCAAACACTATTGAATGGAGTGAATTAATCCCCTTGCTAGTAGTTGTTGGAGTAATTCCAGTAGTTCTGATAACTTTTTCATTAATGGTCAGGAAAAGACGACAGACTCGAATTCGAACAAAGAGAAGCAAGCAAAAAGAAATTCTAGATAGAAGTTCTGATATTTTTTCCTTACGAGTGGTAATTTGTCGCAATCGCTTTGGACTTGCTTTCTACACAGAGAATTTTATGGGAGGTGGCCAAGATGAAGATATGATTGCTGGATTAACCACGGCAATGACTAGTATGGTTACTGATATAGCCCAACGAGAAATAAATAGTGGCGAATTTGATATATTAGAACGGGAGGGATTTAGCATTCTTTCTTACCATGGAGACTACACTACCATCAGCCTGATTTCTGAAGAGAAATTGAGTTCCTTCATGAAAATGAAGATGAGAGAGCTTGTTCATCAAATTGAAAGCCAAATCGCTAAGGAAGAACTGGAACCCTTAATAGACTTAGACTCAGATCTGAGAGAAAGGACTAAAAATCTTGTGTATGAAAAACTCTCAGTAGGATTACTTCGGCCTTTGACTGTAGATTTTGAACTTCTTACGGAGAAAAAGAATTACTTCAAGAAAAATGAACAAAAATGGTTTGAATATGTGTCTGATATTCCTTCATTCATTGACGCGCAACTTGTATTTTATGCTATGACCTTAATAACTTCCCTTACTGTGCATGGAATTCCACTTGTGAAAGTTTTTCGTTTTCTTGAAGACTGTTATAACCTTGGTGTGATACGGAACCTCTCTGAAGCAGAGATAAGATTTTTTGGGCCAGATTCTTCCTCTTCAGAACCCGATTTGCTTACCACAGAATAATAAATCCATTTAACCCTCTAAGAAAAGAAATCCAAAGGGATTCTCAGTATTGCTGTGTTTAATTACTTAGAGGGCTTAGCACTCTTTCTCTTAATCCTTGTTTTTGAACTCCGTCCATCGCACATTTAGATTACAAAAATATATACCGTGGTATATACAACTTCATTCATATTGAGTTTATTTCAACATATATCTTAAGAAATACACGACCTGTGGATTTATATCAATTTCCATATGATCTCGGATATCAAATAGTTAACGGAGTTCTTACCCCTCTATTGATCCGAATCCATAATATTTCAAGTAAAACATCCAATTACTATTTGATTTAAGCAGTTAACTAGTATTTAATTACTCAATCCAGAAATGTTCATTTTGTCTAGTTACCATAAAGAGAAAAAATCACATTATAGAAAGAATTTTAGGTAAAAGAAGAATATTCAATATTAGCCCTGTTTAAGACTGTAAGAACTCCAGACATCGATCTCCAATGCAGCCTTATTGAGGAATCCTCCTATGGTAATAATTAACTCCCGACTTCAAGAAAAAAAGGAAATTATCTTTGGTTTAAGGATTATTACGAGTCTGATTTGGTTAGGCACAGCTTTTCGGAGGATTTTCATGCCAACTTTTGAGGAAAGAATTACTGCAATGGCTGCAGGTTCCCCCTTACTACCCTCTTCAATTATGGAGTGGGCAGTAACAAACTGGGTCTTGATATTTATTCTCGTTTTGAGTCTCGAAATCACTAGCTCTCTTTCACTTCTTACAGGTACATTAGCTCGAGCAGGAGCTTTAGTAGCAACAATTAATGGATTTGGCATTGGACTAGCTGGGATTGGTGTAAGTGTAGTAGACTTGATTATTCCTTGGTCTGCAGCGATCATAACTCTTATTCTATTTCTTTTTACTCACCCTGGGTTATACCACGGAATTGATGGGAAATTACAAGCCAAGAACCTTCCACAATGGCTTAAAATGTGGATATAAATTAATATAAGAGTAATACTTGCATACACCAACGAGAGAGTCCTCTCTCCTTTTTTTCTAGGATGAAAGTTTCTTGAAATCCAAGATTTTTAGAAAATAGCAGTTTATTATGACTACCTTGCGATATAATTAGAGTTACGTTTATTAAAATTTATATCCTATGGTTATTTGAAGATCTATGAGATATACATTTACCATTCTTAAAATTCGGGGCATTCCGATTGAGTTACACATTACCTTTATCGGTTTACTGGGAATTTTGTTTATTTTTTCCTTTCCCATTATTTATCCCGTCTTATTATTTGGACTACTATTTATTTCGGTAGTTGTCCATGAACTTGCCCATTCTATTGTCGCTCAACGAAATAATATTCCCGTTAAGAAAATTGTCCTATATCCGATTGGAGGAGCGGCTCAGATTGATGAAATTCCAGAGAAACCCGGCATTGAGGCACGCATAGCCTTAGCAGGTCCTTTAACTAGTTTAGTTATCGGAATTATTTCCTTAGGTATTAATTTACTTTATCCTATCAGTTTTCCAACAATATCGATTTTTATCTGGTCAGGAACCCTATTTTTTGATTTAGGGGTTCTTAGTATCATTTTAGCCATGTTCAATCTTATTCCGGCATTTCCCATGGATGGAGGTCGGATATTACGGGCAATCCTTACCTTTGTAAGAAATGATTACGTCAAAGCAACAGAAAATGCAGCAGGAATAGGTAGAGGTTTCGCACTCCTCATGATATTCTTTGGGATCATGGGAAATATTTGGTTGGCTATTATCGGATTCTTTATTTACATTGGTGCATCCCAAGAGGTTCGGCTTGCGCGCATCTCCGCTATTTTGAAACCAATCCAGATAAGCGAGGTAATGTTGGATAGGGAATATGCCCTGACTGTCCCCCCAGAAATGGTTATTTCCGAAGCCATCACCTTAATGCATCGAGCCCAAGTACAAGATTTAGTTGTATGCACAGATTACGACTTAATTGGGGTAGTTAGTTGGGATGATCTTCTCAAAATCCCTCCACCATTACGATTAATTACCCGAATTGGTGATCTAAAGATCAATCCGATCTCGATTAAGGCTGAAAACTCTGTATTTGACGCTTATAAAGTTATGCTTAAAGAAAAAACTCGTTTACTCCCTGTTGTAAATCCCAAGGCACCTTGTAATCTTATGGGTGTAATAACAAATCAATCAATCTCCTATAGCCTTGGTATTGACAGAACTGAAGAGAAAGCTTTATTCTTCAATTAAACCCTCCTCTTTTTTCCTTGAGAAAGTTCTCACCATCCCCAAACAGCACTCTTGGACAAATAATAAAAGCGAGTTTGACAATTACTTAATAAGAAAATGAAAGGAATGATAATAATTCGCCAAAGCGAACTATCATGATATATTCTTCTGGAGGAAAAAGACAATCTTTGAAAAAAATAAGAGATTGAATTATGATTTTACTTTCCACCTTTATCCAATAGATCCCACTTTTACTCCTTTCGATCTTATTACCCATCTTTAGCGCAATTATTGGTTATATTATCCTCGCTATGGAAAATGCACCAAGATAACATGTGTAATGAGAGACTAGAAAATGACTTAAT
>JAEOTC010000228.1 GCA_016840035.1 Candidatus Hodarchaeota archaeon
CAAATTACCGTGTATAACACATCCACTGGTCGGCGGTTTGGATTAATGCCTTTCGCAGTGGGAATATATGAAGAACAATGGAAACGGATGGATGAGGACTTTGCCCTTCTAATTGAGGAATATTTCAGGAAATCTCTTCCCAATAACATGTTTGATACCGAACCTTCAATCTTCAGAGTGGTTCCGATTAACCGTGTGATTAAACCCGAGCTGGAAATTTATGCTTATGAAACAGCCGAAGATATGATCAAGAATGCTAAAAGTTGGGGAGTAAGAGACTGTATCTGTAAAATGCAGAAAGATCTCGTCAAAGATCCCTGTAAAGTTACAACTAATAAGACTGTCTGTCTTCCCTTTTCTCATAAAGAGAATGCTTTTGATGATAGCAAATTCACTGATCCCATAACTAAGGAGCAGGCGTTAGACTACCTAAAAATTGCCGAAGATGACGGACTGATACACTGCTCCATGAATATCCAAACAGGCCATTATTATATCTGTAATTGCTGTTCGTGTTGTTGTGGAGTCTTACGTGGGTTAACTGAGCGAGATCAACCTTTAGCTTTCGTAAATGCAAACTTTGTCATGTCAGTGGATGAAGAACTCTGCGTAGGCTGTGAAACCTGTGTCGACAGATGTCAATTCCATGCCTTAGATGTTCCCGATGATTTACTCGTCATTGATTCACAGAAATGTGTTGGATGTGGTGTATGCGCAATTGTATGTCCAGAAGACGCTTTAACACTTATTGAACGTCCAGCAGACGAAAAAACAATTCCTCCCGCTGATTTTCGAGAGTGGATGGAACAAAAAGCCATGAATCGACAGGTAGACCCAACAGATCTCTTATGATCTGACCTACCTTTTTCTTTCTCGGTTTCTTTGATAGCTTATTGGCCTAATACTTAGAAGAACCGAATTCTTTTTTGCATATTCAACTAATTGAGAGATTGAATTTGATTCTAGGATACTAGTATCCTCAATCCGAATGCTAATGACTCCAGAAAGTGAGGGGTCTGTAGACTTTTGGTTGAGTTCATCAATGATCTTCCTTACTTCCGTAATCAAATCATTTAGTGGTTGCAGCTTCAAATCCCATTTTACGTATTTCATCTCAACGGAGGGAATAGTATTAAACTTCAAATCCAAATTTAGATTATATTTTTTCTTCATTGGTGTTGTTGTTAGAGTTCCTAAAAGATATCCTTTATCCTCGTTTCGTTCCATCAGTGAAACACGTTCAGAGGAACCAGAATAACATAAAATTGGATTTGTGTAATAAAATGGATTTTCTCCCTTTACAGAATAAAATGTCCATCTTCCAGCGACGATATCTTGTTTAATTCTCCGATGTTTATGAGAGGAGATCATTTTTGGGTAGTTCCCATACAATATTTGATAGCGATGGACATGCCCTGTGGCAACCATGTGGAACAAAGGAGGGATATCCTTACTCTGAATTACATTATGCCCCCTATTGAATGTGTAATGCTCAACTCTTGATCCTTGTATCAATTGATGCATTAATAAAATGTTATAATGGGAACGACCTGGTAAATTAGTTATTTCATTTTTCCAGGCAGATTTTATTACTGATTTAATCTTTTTTCGGGCATTGTGCCTTATATACGGAAAACCACATATTTTAATCTTAATTTCGTCTTTTTCGAAGATGAACGAAGAAGGATTTGAGAATACATGAATATTATCATAAAATTTCACCAAACCGAAAGGTAATTTCCCACGCTCATGGTTACCAGGAATGAGATATATCGGTACACGTTTTGCAGCCCATAAGAGTAAATCAGTTGATTTCTTAACTATATCTGGAGGTGGTTTGGAACGATTAAAAAAATCGCCTCCATGTAAAATGAAGTCCACATTATCTTCTTCTATCAGATGATGAAAAATTCTCTCTACATTAGAAAAAAATCTCTTTCCATACTCAAATCTAAGTTTATTGCGAGGTTTGACAGCATAATGCACCCCAAAGTGAGTATCAGAAAGAAAGAGAAATTTAATTGCTCCCCTAGAATTTCTGTCAACCATTGATGCATTCAACTACTACTCTTAATTTTCATGTTAAATGAATATAAAATCCAATCCGAGGAATATGCAAAGGGCTATCATCAGACTTAATCCTGGTTTTTTGGTTATCCAAATTAGAGGAACTACAATTATCAATGCTAGTACCTCAACACGCCACGGAGTAAATATTCCATTAATAAAAAATGTAAAAGGGATAACTAAAGCGACAAGAAGGGAATTAGAAACACTAGATAATCCTTTTTTGAGAACAGAACTATCCATAACTTCTGGGAGTATGTAAAGGAAAACTGCTCTTAAAGTGAAAGTAGAAGCACCGATAATACAAAAGACTGGGATAAAAACCTGTAGTTCCGTAATATCCATTAGTGAACCTCCATTCTCTCAAGCCTTGTATTCTTTCGATGTTGCTCAAACATAGCAATGAATGCACCTAGTAATAGAATTCCAATAAGTAAAAGACTACTTTGAAACCAAAAACTTAGAAAAAAGCCTAAGACAGCTACTTGAACAATAAAGATTCTTTCAGTAGGAAAATTCTTCCACTGCATCACTAGGTACCCAAGAAAAGTTCCTGCAACAATAAATTCTGATGAAATTGTGAATAAATTAACCAACAAATCGGAGAACAGATACCCGACTATAGTACAAATATTCCAAACAATCCAAGCGAAGAAACCCGCTCCAATCAAACAATCCTCAACCTCTATATCATTTTCTAGTACTTCTTTGGCCAAAAATTTTTTTTTCAGCTCCGCAGAAACAATAAATACTTCATCTGTTAAAAAATAAGAAACTAAGATCTTTTTAATCCCTTTTGTTTTAATGGTATCATGTAAGGCTGCACCATATAGAAGATGACGTAAATTTATAACGATGGCAGTAATGATAATAGTGAGTATTGGATCACCTTGGATGATCGCCAAAATGATAAAAAACTGGGCAGTCCCAGCAAAGATAATGAACGATGTCGAAGAAACCAAAAGGAGAGGTAAATCTGCATTCCCACCAGTATAACCAAAGATTAATCCAAAAATTAGGATTGAAGGAATAATGGGAAACATTAATTGGAGGCCTAATTTAAAGGACAGTCGATCTAATTTCATAAGTATTCACGTAAATGTCGTACTACTTTCTTACTCGACCTACTATCACATCGAATTTGGAAATCTCACTTGTCCAAAATTTCAGTAATGATCTATCAGAACCCCCACCAGAATAAACAGCATCAACTTCAAGAATTTTCTTGTCTACAAGTCTAATGGCAGGATATCCGATGAATGGTGTTCCACCAATGGGATAACCTGTTAGCTCTAAGGCTTCCTCCGCAGAAGCAATTTTTGGTGGATCCTGATTAAGGAGTCTACCAACACGTTTGGTACTCGCCCGGGTTTTACCTGGAACAAAGGCTACAATAACTTCACCATCTTGTCCAATCATCACTATGGTCTTTGCAATCAGTTCAATACCAATCCCGGAAACCCTGATTGCGTCTGCAACTGTATGCAATGACTCTTTATAGACAAGATGTTCTGCTTTTATATTTTCTGCCTCTACATACTCTTTAAGCTTTGTTTCATATTGTATATTTGGGTGGTTCAATATATTTCACAATCCAGTAAATAATAATCAATTAACAGTATTCCATGTAAAGCAAAACCCATTTACGAGCCCTTTATGTCACAAAATCCTCTCTGTACCAAATTAATTCATTAGAAGAAAGTTTAATTTGGATCTTTTTTCGATTCCTCAAGTAGCTCAGATAAGCCAGCATAGGTGTTTTCAAGAGGAAGTACTGATTAACTTGTGAGATTGTTAGTTGAAAATTGTCAGCAACATCTTTTAAGAGCTGATCAGTTGTTTTAGGTTCTAAGAGGATGTCAGAGATCACAGATTCAATTCCTTTAATACATTCTATGTTGCGTTTGATAACATCCGTAATATCAGGACTTGGATCTGCATGAGCAGGAACGTAAAATGAGAAATCAGTTGTGAGAAGAAAGTTAAGGGTATCTAGGGTCTTTTCAATATCGATAAAGAACGGAACTCTGTGTTTTTCTAAGACTTGAATAGAAAAAATACTATCCGCACAGAAACAAACATCATCAAAAACTATACCAAGCTGGTTTAATGCATGTCCTGGTAGAGGTAGAATACCTAGCTCAACATTACTTATGGTTAATCTCTCTTCGGTTTTCTTAATAATATGATCCACATTTGAAGGAGGAGCCATCAGGAATTTATTTTGTAAATCCTTGATTGGATTTGCACCAGAAAATAAATACCATGGTTCCAAGAAAGGATTGCGGATAATTGTATCTTCAATTTCTGGAGCATAAACTTCAGCTCCAGTCACTTTTTGTAAGTATTTATTTCCACCACAATGATCAGCATGAGAATGAGTGTTGATGATGGCTTTTAAGGGTAAATTTTCTTGCGTAAGAAGTTTCTGGATCTTTTTTCCGACACCTGAATCAATACCTGAGTCGATAAGTATGATAGAAGCATCTTCGTCTTTTATGATGCCTAAGTTTACAATACTGGGAATATAGTAAACCTGGTCTGTAATTTTTTTCAGTTCCATCCTAAATAAGGGAATAATGTCCCTCGTTCATAATTCTACTGATCTAACTAGTACAAGATAATCAAGATATCAGTTGGTGAATTTATTACTCCTTCTCTATAACCGAAAACAGACAATTTTAATTGAAAATGGAAAGAATATGAATTTATCACCATACATTAAACTTTCATTGATTTTAAATAGGAAAAAATGATTTTCGTATATACGAAAACCTCGAAAAATATTTATAAGATATCTGATAAATGTAAAAATAGAACTAAACCTCAACTTTTATATGAGGATGAGTTTATTTCCATTTAGGTGATTCCTATGATTGGTTGGATGTCTGAAGATCGGAATTCTATGGTACAATTACTCATACTATCGATTCTTGCAGACAACATAGATAAAAGGTTTACTCTGGGAGAGATTATTGATATTCTAGCTGAAGATTTTGATAATGTTTGGATCCCCAAACGAGGGTCAATCTATCCGGCAGTAAATCAGCTAGTCAGTAAAAAATATTTGGAAAAAACTGATGGTCGGCCTATGCAAGTTTGGCTTTCCTATGAAGGACAATCACGGCTATCTAATCTAGTTTTGGAACTTTTGAATAATATCAAGACTTTTTTCAACTTTGTAGATATTTTTCAAGAGAATCTGG
>JAEOTC010000041.1 GCA_016840035.1 Candidatus Hodarchaeota archaeon
CGGCCTCGGTACGACCGACCTGAAGTGTTTATCTGGCAAGAAACAATGAGTACAGATTCCCGTAACAATCTCTATCTGATCTATGATGTACACATGGAGTCCATTCCTATTCCAGAAAATGTTGATGCTATTCGGGCAATGCTAGAAATGGAACCGAGTGCTATTAAATCGGTTGAGAAAACAGATAAGGCACTGAACATCGATCAAAAAGGAGCATATTCCCAATCACTGTACGGTGAAGCTGAATCTAAAGCAGCAGAGGATACCTCGGAATAATTCCTTCCTTTTTTTCTTTATAATAGATAACA
Source organism: Candidatus Hodarchaeota archaeon (assembly GCA_016840035.1). Lineage (GTDB taxonomy): Archaea > Asgardarchaeota > Heimdallarchaeia > Hodarchaeales > Hodarchaeaceae > Hodarchaeum. Next base: position 309 of record JAEOTC010000041.1, read on the forward strand.
AATCGTTGTTCCACGCGTTAACTAAAAGCAGACTATCAAGTATCAGCGACCTATGCTGATTTCTTGCTTCCTTTATTTTTCTGAGAAAAGTTAGCTTTTTAAATTTCCTTAATCTAAGACATGCGAGTTATTTTTATTTAAAACCGATTTTAAGAGGTATTCTAATGAAAGACATTCCCGAAATTAAAGCAATTGCTGATAAATTATTCGAGGATCATAATATTAATCAAGTATTAATAGCCACGAGTGATGGTTCACCCATTTATGGAGTAGAACGAGGAAAGGAGGGATTGGGTGAGGAACTATTCATTATACCTGCAGCAATTTCAAGTGCCCTTGCAATATCTCATGGATTTATGCAGGATACACTAAAAGATCAAGTATATGAATATGTAGTCTTTCAAGAAGATTCGATAATTCTAGCATCACGAGAAGGAGATACAGTTCTAATTATTACCTATAACCTTCCTAAAACCTCATTTGAAAAACGTCCTCCGATTGATGACTTGATCACTCTTTCTAGAGAGACAGTAGCTAAGATTGACGCCATTGTCAAAACACTTGATATAGAGGATAGTCTCATAGAGAAATTGCAGAGAGCTATTCCTGAAGCAAGTGCCATCCTACTCCTTTCATCTGCAGGAATTCCTCTCTCTGATTTATTGTCAAGTCTTGATGTAGATTCGGCCCAGTTAGCTGCTGTGTCATCAGCTCTCTCATTACCCACTAAAATTCTCGGGAAACAATGTCATAGTGTAGCGGTAACGGGAAAAAATAACCTCATCCTACTATATGCTCTAGATGGGGATCGAATATTAATGGTATCCTTGAAACCGAAACAAAGTGTAGAATCATATTTAACTTTGATTTCTCAAACAGTAGCACATCGTGAGTAAGACTCACGAAGAAACTGAATGTATTTAGCTGAATAAATTTATTTAATCTCATTTAGTAGAAATTTAAAGTACGAGAGAATTCACAAAAAGACTATATAAATCAAGGAAAAATCGAGAATAATTACTAGAATTCAAGAATTTTTAATTTTCCAAATTCTGTGAGGTCTTCATATGGACATCGAACATGCCATCAAAGAAGCAAAGACTTTAATTGTTGAGAAAAAGGCCGCGGAGGCCACTGAATTACTCACAAATGCTTTAAGCTTCATTCAATCTTCCGAGTACGAATCGGATGAACAAGAAGTAAAATTGGTACTTGAAGCGGCAATCCAAGAAAATCTTGGGGATGCAAAAATCATCGAGCAAAAGGATCAAGAAGCATTGAGCCATTTATTAATGGCATTAACACAATTACAAACGTTAGAGTCAATTTCGGAACAAATAGCAATTGATCCTCTCTTTCGTGTCTATAGGAAAATGTCAGGGGCATTTAATCGTCTAGGTCAACAATTTGAAGCAGAAAAGTACCTTCGAAAAGCAGGAGATATTAAAGGATCTATTCTGAAGAAAGAATTATACGCCCGACTCAAAGCAGCTAAATATAATTTTCAAGAAGACGTTCGTGTCATTGAAACTGAAGCTACTCCCGTCGATATCTTAGCTGAAAAAGGATCCCTGTTTAAGAAAAAACGTCTTGCAATTTGGTTTGCAATGGATGATTCGGAGGTTGATACTATATCCTTTATCACTCGCGGTTATGCAAAATATGCCAAATCTCGCTATATCCTCTTGTTAATGGGCACTCCAACAATTATGGAAATTGAGGGTGTAAAAATCGTCAATTCAATTGACGATATCAAATTGTAAAAATTGTGAAAGTATCGTCTAAATCTAAGGATTTGTGAGAACCACACTTCAACTCGTCATCTTTTAAAAAAATACGTAAATGAGTACTTCTAAAAGAGTTTGAAGGAATAGTGTTGATTAGGACGTTTGTGATTCTACATAATCGAGATAGACATTCCCAAGCATATCGAAAGCTGCGGAAACATTCAATCCTGATTTTGCGGATGTAGGCATGTATTTCACAATAAATCCTGCCTGTTTGGTCTTTTCAGAGACCTTAGCTGCAAATTCCTCAGCTTGAGCATCTGTAACGTGATTGGGGAAAGATTCACGAAGATCTACCTTGTTTCCTAATAAAACAATAGGAATCTCGCCTTTACCGTTATGCTTGTAGATCTCATCGATCCACGATTCAAGATTTGTAAATGTATCTGGTCGTGTTACGTCAAAAACTAGCAATGCACCAAGACAGCCATAATAGTAAACGCTACGCACGGTCCCAAAACGGGGTTGACCTGCTAAATCCCAAATTTGGAATTTTATTGACTTTTCTCTAATGTTTGCTTCTTTTAGAGCGAAATCAGCCCCTATGGTCATCATGTAGTTACTAGAGAAGCCCTTTCCTAGGTATCGTTCTCTTAAAGCTGTTTTTCCTACGGCTCCGTCGCCAGCGAGGACTATCTTCATCAAAAAACTCATTTCATAACCTCATTTTTGAATATCAATCTTTGGTGACACTTGTTAAGTCGTAAATATTGTGGATAATAATTATCTAATAAAGTTTCCTTTAACTTTTACTTTACTTCTGAATTGAAAATATTTCTGGATCTTCACAATTTAAAGGTTTTCAATTACTGGGGAAACATTAGAGTAATGAATTTTGTCTATTATCAAATTTTCTTATGGCCTACTATTGCATCTTCTTCCCATGTTTCTAATTGAATTTGATGCCATCGAGTAGTTACCCGCCCTTGTCGCATGGCTATTTGACTAGCCATCCATATCCACTTCTGAGTTAGTACTAGTATCCGTTCTACTCCAAGGAATTCTAGTGGAGGGATACTGAGGATCTCGTTTAATATTGTACCAATTAGTTGCTCATCAATCAGATTATCTTGAACAATTATCCATACTAATCCTCCCGTTTTCTCGTCAATACCTATTAAATCCACGGTACCAGCTATTGGGGGAGGAATTATGACACTCAGATATGCACAGCCGAATGTTCGGAAATTCACCAAGGCACGAATTATTAGGTCTCCTTTTCGATTCTCAGATCGAGTAATGAGAGAATTATGGATCGATCGAATAATTTGAGGTTTCTGGGCAAAAAGCTCCCATAAGAGCGCTTTCTTATCACGCACCCAATCCGAGGGTTTAGGAGGAATATCAGAATGAAAGAGAAGGTCGAGTATTTGAGGAGTATCCAAAAGCTCATAGTTTATCAAATCATTTACAAAATCTTTTGAGATTACTTCTCGTTGAGTTGAATAAAACCAGCTTCGTCTTATTTGATCTACAGGTCTGACACTCGGGGAGGGACGAGAAAAATGAAAACCAAAAGCTAGTCCAAGCTGATGAGCTCTATCTACAGTTATTTCAGACATACTACTGTTGCACTTCGGGCATAGATATTCAGAACTCTGCCTATCCCGTCCAAGAACATCATTACACAGATACTTCTCTTGGCAATTTCTACAATAATATAAAATATCTTCAGCTTGAGTTTTCACATCTTTTTCACGTTCATGTTTACAGACGTGACAGGGTCCATCACAGACCACTTTTGAGGCATATTCGCTAGTGACTTCCATCTAGTGACTTCCATCAAAAATTTTGAGAGGTTAGAACCATTAATAGTTACATTACACGATCCTAGTTAAAGATAACTTAGTATTGTTTGGTTATTCCTCTGAGATATCGGCGAGTTCTTCAATTTTTTCCTTTTTTTTTCATTTTCGTAGAACTCTGTCTTTCTCTCTATTTTTTAGGTGCTTATAAAGCTCATAGACAGTGAGAATACTGAAGATGAAGGCGATGAAGAAAACGAATAACATCAGTAAAACCTATTCGATTCATGATTATCTCAATCTAGATATCTACTCTTGGATTGTGGAGTTCGATGTGAGGGATTTCGGGGCATCAATATCCACTCTTTTCGAACTCCCTCTCCCTATCTATATAGCTCAAGCAAGAGATTTTTTCTGGACTTTCATCTCCCAATTCACAAAAAGCTGTTCAATCGCTTTTATCTTGAGGAATAACCAGGATGCAGTCGATCTAGCACTGATAGGTACTTGGAATAGTCAGAACATTGCAATTCCCCTTTGGATTATGCATGATACTTTGATTGGCTTTGAAATTATCACTTCCTTTGACTTTAGTGTGTTAGATTCTCTCTCCTTAAAGTTTGAATCTGTCCTTGGGCAAATCAGTCGAGAGGATATGTCTAAATCTCTTTGTTCACTTGATTCTGATTCCTCTAAACGAAGCACTTTCCACTTCAGAATTTCCGATGGCATTATTCATATCTCTGAACATCCCCAAGATTATGAATCAGTTTTTTTTGAAAGGATAGCCTCTACCGCCATCCCTGAAATTGATCATGATCCCTTCGTTGATGAAAATCACGATTAGAATTGCTTAATCTCTAGAAGAAATTGTTATCTACTGGTTTGGATGACTATTCGGGAACGACTCCTATTTCTACGTTGGAAACTGTTCCATTTGTCTTTGAATTCAATAATTCTTCCATTTCTATTGATTTTTTCTGGAGTTGTTGGTATATTGCTTCCAAGTATTCCACATTCTGAAAAAATACTTGTATCTCAAACGAGCTTGTCCCTCCTTCTTTTCGGATCTTTTCAATATTCCTTGATAGATGATCAAATGGGCAAATACCCATTAAGTATTGCATTAGTGTGCTTTTACCCACTCGATGGTCGAAATCAAGAGTAAAGGTGATATAAGGTTTCATGAAATGGGTTCCCAGCATCACTTCAAAGCATGTTTAATCCGATTTCAATGTGGAATTCTCATGAAAAAAGGTTACCTTATTCCCTCAATAGACAAATTATTTATTATTTCCCCACGAGAGTTACGAGAAAGGTACGACTTTGGAGATGATTATATGGATCTACTCAAATTACTCAAGGATAATTTTACTACCTTAACTTTAGTTTTAATTACTTTAGGAACGTTTATTATTAGTTTTTCTGATTCATTTTATGTATTTGCTACTTATATCATGCTAGGAACGCTTCTTGGCTGGTTAATTTTTTCTGCTGGTTTTTTGAGGATTCATATCGCAACTGAGAATTCAATAGAGGACAAACGGAACACTCAAACTTATTATACAATGAAAGAGTGGCATTCATTAGATCGGAAGCGAGACCAGATCTTTATTAAGGTGCTCATGTTATTTACAATCCTTCTGATCGTATATATTCTTCTCTTTGAACGTTTAACCCAATTTCCCTCCTTATTTGCCTCTAATCTGAATGAGACTATTGAATTATTTGTTGTCAATAGCTGGCTAATTTTTCTTGCTCTTTTTGGTGTTATCTATCTCTTAGTGTTTGTTTTACTATTCATGAAACGATTGCCTGAAGAAATATTAAATGTATTTCGAGGTAAGATTAATTTAGCAATCATCTGTTTTGGCTTTCTTATTTATATCTTTATTGGTATTTATGCTATATTGAATGAATTCATTGGTTTAGAAGCGATCATAATTGGACTATTCATTCTTCCTATCGCTCTAGTTATAAATCGAGTAGAGGGAAAGTTTTTTTACTTGTTTGCAATTAATCAATGGAATCAATTCCGTAAATATAACATTTTAGAAGGGGTTCAGTTTGAGGAATCGTCAACCGTAATTTTCAAACAATTGAAAGCTCTCTTCACCCTTTTAATCCTTCCTGCATCTCTAATTTCAACCCTTTTAGGAATCATCGATGTCTTAACTGGTAATTTAGTTACAGACGACCCAGGTATGCTTGAATCAGTGATCAATTCTGTAATGAGTACTTTACCTGAACTGTCGACAGTTGTACTATTTCTAATGACAATGGGGCCTTTGTTAGTCCTCATAATTCGTCCATTTGCTTTTGTGGAAGTATGGTTAAATCAGGGCCTTTACGAAAAGATGGCTTCACCATGGGATTTAGATACTTTGAATGATAATATGACAAAATATTCTGCCCTATTCCGAATCGCTCATAGAACTCGCGGTTTTAGATGGAGTCTATTCCTATCAGGAGCCTCAATTTTAAGTTTACTTAGTCTAAATTTTGTCTCATCCTTTATCACTCTAGAATCTCAAATTTACACTCACATACAAGAAGGCTTAATCCTAGTGACGTTTGTAACTTCGATTGTCTTTATTTTGACGTTAATTTTACTTTCTTGGGATCCAATTGAAGAAAAAACATTATTATTATTTGGCCGCGAGAGTAGAAAAGCTCATACTGATTTAGTTAATTATTCACTTTACGGAGAATGGTTACTTCATGAGACATCCGATATGGAGGTTTATCTCCAGTCATGTCCTGATTCTTGGGGTTTACCGTGGTTTTTAAAAGGATTAAA
>JAEOTC010000229.1 GCA_016840035.1 Candidatus Hodarchaeota archaeon
CACTAGGTGAAGCGATTTAATATATGCGAATTTTCCTTATATTACCTTAAATAACATACCTTTCTATTTAAAACTATAATTAATAATATTTCGGAAGTATATTAAGATGAAAGAAGTATCTATTGTGTTATGTGGAGAAGCAGGTCAAGGTATAGCAACAGTTGAGCAACTAGTTACTGGAATGCTTAAATTGTCAGGTTATCATGTTTACAGTACTTCAGAATTCATGTCACGAATTCGAGGAGGAACCAACTCCACATTAATACGAATTTCAGATGAGAAATCCAGATCAGCATTTATTGATCGGATCGACATTTTATTTTCTCTTAGTTCAAATGCGCTCAAGCACTTGAAACACAGAATTTCACCAGAAACTATTATCGTAGGTGAAGAAGAAAATATAGCAGAAGAATACTGTCCAAATAAGGAGAAAATCATTAAAGTAGATTTCACTAAAATTGCAAATGAAATTGGAGGAAAAATCTATACAAATATTGTTGTAGTAGGAATATTTCTTGCTCTTTTTGATGTAGAAGAAATAATCTCTAAAGCCTATTTGACTAAAAGGTTCTCTTCAAAGGGTGATAAAATTCTCCAAAATAATCTCAATGCTTGTCAGAGAGGCATCGAATTGGGTAGTAACATCTTAGAAGGTGGAAAACTAAATATCGAACTTAAAAAGGATGAAGCTGTTAAAAAATACCTTACACTAAACGGGTCTCAAGCCATTGCAATGGGAGGTATCGCTGCAGGAATTAACTTTATTTCCTCTTATCCAATGTCACCCTCAACCGGTGTACTTGTCTTCCTTTCTCAAAAAGCAGAAGATTTTGGTATTATTATTGACCAAGCCGAAGATGAAATTGCTGCCGTGAATAAGGGAATTGGAGCTTGGTATGCAGGTGCACGGGCAATGATAACCACTTCAGGAGGAGGATTCGCTCTAATGACAGAGGGACTCTCGTTGTCAGGAATCTTAGAAACACCAATGGTTTTCCATATCGCACAGCGTCCTGGACCAGGTACAGGATTACCAACACGAACAGGTCAAGAAGATCTACAATTTGTCTTAAATTCAGGACATGGTGAATTCGCACGGGCTGTATTTGCACCTGGTAACGCAGAAGAGGGATTTTTCTTAATGCAGCATGCAGTTAATCTCGCAGATAGATATCAAGTCCCTGTTTTTGTACTTACTGACCAATTCCTTGTTGATTCCCATTACAGTATACCTGATCTTGATCTTTCAAAGATTGAAAACGGGAAGCATATTGTTAAGACTGATGAAAACTATAAGCGGTATCTACTAACTGAAAATGGAATTTCACCGAGAGGTATTCCAGGGTATGGAACAGGATTAGTCAACGTTGACAGTGATGAACATGATGAAGAGGGTCATATTACCGAGGATGTGCACTTCTTAAGACCAAAAATGGTAAAAAAACGTCTTTTTAAGAAATTAGCGTTACTCAAGGAGGATGTAATCAAGCCCGAGTTGGTAGGCCCTGCAGAGTATTCTACACTACTAGTTGGGTGGGGATCAACATATAGCGTGATAAAAGAGGCATTAGAATTGACAGAGAAAAAGGATGTGGCATTTCTACATTTTAAACAAGTATTTCCATTGTCAGAAGATACGGTTGAATATCTTTTAAAAGCAAAAAAGGTTATTGTCGTAGAGAACAATGCCACAGCTCAATTCGGAAAAGTTTTAACTCTAGAACTTGGAATTAAACCAGATGAAGAGCTTCTCAAGTATAACGGTATGCCTTTCAGCGTAGAAGAAGTGAAGGAGTATATTGAAAAGAGTTAGGAGATGATATGAATGGATACAAGTAAATATGACATGCCCCATGAGACAGATATTGCATGGTGTCCTGGATGTGGAAATTTCGGGATTCTTAAAATTGTCAAGCAAGCTTTAACCGAGCTAGATATAAATCCTGAAGAATTAGTTATGGTTTCAGGCATTGGTCAAGCAGCGAAAACTCCTCACTATTTAAAAAATAATATTTTCAACGGTCTCCACGGTCGAGCTGTTGCTGCAGCAATGGCCATTAAAGCTTCAAATCCTGATCTTTCAGTTATTGTAGAAAGTGGTGATGGATGTTCATTTGGAGAAGGTGGTAATCATTTTGTTCATAATGTTCTCCGAAATCCAAATATAACCCATCTTGCACATGATAATATGGTCTATGGATTAACAAAAGGTCAGGCCTCTCCGACCAGCCAGTTTGGATTTATTACACCCGTTCAAGTTCAAGGTGTCACGAATGAACCATTTAATCCCTTAGCACTAGCAATTGCATTAGATGCCGCTTTTGTTGCTCGAGTTTCAATTGCAGACCAAGAAAAAGCCTTAGAGATAATAAAACAAGCTATCGCTTTCAAAGGATACTCTTTCGTTGATATTCTTCAGCCATGTGTATCATTTAATAAAATAAACACATGGAAATGGTTTAGGGAAAACGTATATTACCTTGAAGATTCCTACGACCCCACAAATAGAACAGAAGCATTCAAAAGAGCTACAGAGAAAGGAAAGCTTCCATTAGGTATTTTCTATAGGAATAAGAAACCCTCATTTGAAGATCATTTGCCAGTCTACAAAACAAATAAGGATCCTCTTTTTAAAAGAGAGGCCAATCTACCCCAACTCCAGAAATTAATTGATTCGATGAGGCAATAAATTTTTTACGATTAAGTAAGATATCATCTTACTTACTCCTATTTTTCTGTTTTTCTTAACGGAAGTACAAGACACCCTGAAAAATTCTTAAACATACTCAGTTTTTTCTTTCATGTAACTCATCGGTGGTTAAGATTGTCAAAAATTATACTTTTTGATTTAGATGGAACGCTTTACGATTACGAGGCAGCTCATAAGAGGGGACTTACTCAAGCACACATAAGCTGGAATGCACAGAGAGACGATATGGAATTTACGGAATTTACTCAACTATATTCTGACAGTCGATCGTGGATTAAGAAATTCCTTGCTGATTCAGCTGCATCTCATTCTCGGGCACTTTATTTTCAAAAATTTGTCGAGATGAAAACGGGAGCACCAAACACAGATTTGATTACAACACTACATGAAGGATATTATTCGGGTTTTTATAATTCTATGGTTCCATATCCTGGATTAAAGGATGCTCTTATCTCATTACGAGAAAAAAATTATCGATTAGGTATAATTACCAATATGCAGGCAAATATTCAATATAAAAAGATAAGTTTGTTAGGACTTGGGGATATGTTTGAGGAAATTGTTACCTCGGAAGCTGTTGGCCACGAAAAACCTCATCCATTAATTTTTTACCATTCCTTATCATTAATGAATGGAACTCCTGAAGATACGTTCATGATTGGTGATTCATTGCAACACGATATCAACCCAGCTACGTTTCTTGGAATTACTGCAATCTGGTTTAACCCTAATAAAAAACAGACTGAAAAAGAAATTTCTCCCTCATTTCTCACTCTTCAAGACTACTCCCAACTAGTGGACATGATAGAGTCAGTGTGACCTGAAGGGAAATATTTGAGTACACCTGTATTACTTTTCACAATAATTGTTCGTATCATTCTACTGGGATTTGAAAGGATTTTTCTAAAAATACTAGGAAGAAGTTTCACTGAAGATTATTCACTAGCGATTACAACAGTATTTTTCGGATTTGGATCACTAGCTTTATTCCCTTTTGCAATAATGTATATTGAAATTTCAGAAATGTATGTATTTCCTATAATTTCAAGTATTTTTTATTCAATTGCTTTTTGGATGTATACCGCTTCGTTTAAGGAAGGAGACATTAGTTTAGTCACCCCACTTTACAATTTTAACTTGATCTTCTTATTATTCTTCTCTACTATACTTTTTGGGGAAGAAGTTACATTATTAAAGATCATAGGAGTTTTATCAATATTTTTAGGGTTATCATATTTGAATAAAGGGTCTTCATTTCAAAACTCACTCAAACTAGTTCTAAAAGATAAATCAGCTCAATTAATGATTAGTGCATCACTCTTAATGGCAATAGGAAGGATAGTTGATAGCTTTGCCTCTACAGAATATTTTAGGTCTGAAGTTTATGCCTTTTTGATCTATTTATTCATTACATCAATATTAATTATTATTTTGGTGTTTAAAAAACAAATAACTGAACCTTATCATGTTGTTAGAGAAAATCCAGTCATCAGTGTGGTGTCTGGGATTGGGAACGCATTCTCTTATTTATCCTTGATTATTGCGATCGAATATTTAGATATTTCATTGGTTGAACCAATTAGTGCTCTCAACATATTTCTCGCAATGATACTTGCACGTATTTTATTTAAGGAAGATATTACTCAAAGGTTGATTGCAGCATCTTTGATAGTTCTTGGTGTTTTTTTGATTCTAGTTCCAATTGTTTTATGACTCTGATGTCGGTTTAAAGAGCTTATTCTCAACTCACAAATTATCAATCGATTTCTTAGAAAGGAAGAAAATATATCAACAATTCACTTCTACCTCCTCCTACTCACAATGAAAATTAATGTTCAACTTTTTGGGAAATTAGGGGCAAATTTAGGCTCTAATGTAGAAGTAGAAATCCTAGATAAGAATCCTACCCTCCGTGACGTAGTAAATAAATTAATCGAAAAAGATCCAGGGTTGAAAGATCTAATCCTTGATCGAGAAAGATTACATCAAGCTACCATTCTTTTAGTCAATGGACATGTAGCAAATCAGACGAAAACAGGATTAGATATGACTTTAACCTCTGAAGACCATGTTAGAGTTGATCGAATCGGTTTTCTAGAAATTGTGGGAGGGGGATGAAAATAATACTATACAATTTACCTTTGGTGGAGATTAAATGAATAATTATGTTGGTAAATCAGTTGCAAGAAAAGATGCCAAAGAAAAAGTATCAGGACTAGCAGAATACGCAGTCGATATAGATTATATTCCAAATTTGTTATCGGGTAAATTCCTTACCTCTCCAATTGCTCATGCGCGGATAGTATCAATAGATACAACCGAGGCAGAAAAGATCCCAGGCGTAGTTGCGATCGTTACTGGAAAAGATTGGCCAGTGAAAATTGGATTGTATGCAGGTGACCGAGATATTCTTGCTGTGGAAAAAGTTGTGTGGATAGGACAACCTGTTGTTGCTCTAGCCGCAGAATCGGAAATAATTGCAGAGAAAGCCCTGTCATTAATCAAAGTTGAATACCAATCATTAGAGCCAATTTTTGATCCTAAAAAAGCTATGGAATCTAAGGATATCCTGGTTCATGAGAAGATGGTTGAATATAACCATTCACCCGCTTTTAACCCTATTCCAGGAACAAATATTGCTAATCACTTTAAATTACGAAAAGGGGATATAGAGGATGGTTTCAATAAAGCAGATGAAATTTTTGAGAATGAATTCAGTATGCCTCAAGTTTCGCACGCATATTTGGAACCAATCGTTTCCATTGGTCATTATCGGAAAGATGGGTCTATTGAAGTGTGGTCTTCAGCCCAATCTCCATTTACAGTGCGATATCTTCTTGGTATCACTTTTGCGACGCCCACCTCAAATATTACCGTTCACTCTCCTTTTCTTGGAGGAGGATTTGGAGGTAAAGCAGGACTTAATTTTGAACCTTTAGCAGTTTTACTCTCGCGCAAAGCGCGCAATCGTCCTGTTAAACTGATGTTAACAAGAGAAGAAAACTTTCGAAGCGCTCCAATACGAGTAGGAATGGTTGCTAGCATAAAAACTGGTGTAACAAAACAGGGAAAAATAACTGCTCAACAAATTAAGTATATATGGGATTCAGGAGCCTGTGCAGATTACGCAGTCAATGTTGGTAGAGCTGCAGGATATGTCTCAATTGGACCTTACGATATTGAGAATATTAAGTCTGATTCTTATACGGTATACACAAATAAGCCATATGCAACAGCCTTTCGCGGGTTTGGTCACTTAGAACTTCATTGGGTGATTGAACGCCAGAATGAAATAATTACTAAAAAATTAGGGATAGATCCAGTAGCTTTTCGAAAGTTAAACACTCTCAAACCAGGAACAGGAATTACTGGAAATCAACATCGTCTGAGAGAAGATGCAGGATCAATCGATGAATGTTTAGACAAAGTTTGGATTGATCTGTCTCCAAAAAAAGATAAAATAAAGTCTTTCGATCCATGGATATTCAGAGGAATCGGAATTGCTGGATTTATGAAAGGTCCCGCGCAACCACCAAATAGTGCTTCATCAGCATATGTGAAATTTAACGAGGATGGAAGCGCACTTGTCTCCGTTGGAACTTCAGAGATGGGACAAGGTACATTAACCAGTCTTGCACAAATTGCTGCCGATGAACTTGGATTACCGTTTGAAAAGATAAAGATCAGGGGAGATAGAGATACTGATAGGGATGCCTATACATGGCAAACTGTTGGTTCAAGGTCTCTCTTCATGGACGGAAATGCTGTAAAAAATGCTTGTATTAATGCCAAAGAACAGATTTTTGAGACGGTATCTCAAGTTCTAAGAGTCCCAAAAAGTGATTTAACAATCAAAAATGAGCTAGTATTTCCTCGGGGTGAACCTTGGAAGCACTTGAGTCTTTCAGAAGTAGTCATGGGCTATATGTATCCATCAGGAGAATCCATTGGTGGCCCGGTGATCGGTCATGGAACATATATGGCAAAAATGACTATTCTGGATGCAAACACTGGAGCTGGCAATCCTGCCATATTTGAAACATTCGGAGCTCAAGGTGTTGAAATTGAATTAAACGCTTTAACTGGGGAAATTACCATACTTAAATTAGTCTCTGCATTTGATATCGGAAAAGTAATTAATCCACAACTGTGTGAAGGACAAGTGATTGGAGGAAGCGTGATGGCTTTATCTATCGCCACATCGGAAAAACTTCAATACTCCGACAAAGGAGACCTTTTAAATCCGAGTTTTGTAGACTACATCATCTCACGTTCTGGAGATATTCCCAAAGAATTCATTACCCACTTTGTTGAGAATCCTCAAGAGGATGGTCCTCATGGTGCACGTGGAATTGGAGAATTAACAATGATTGGAGTACCGGCCGCTCTGGGGAATGCAATCTCGGATGCCATCGGTGTTGAGATCTTTGACCTCCCTATTACATCAGAAAAGATTTGGTCAGAAATCCAAAAGCAAAAGCCAACTCTTATTTCAAATCTGAAACAAAAAATGATGGAGGGAATTTAATGAAAAATACAATTTCTTTCTCAACTTTACCTGACTTCGATTTATTAACCCCATCATCTCTCAATGAAGTTTTAGAACTACTTAATCAGTATAAAGAAAAATCAAGGCTTCTAGCGGGAGGAACTGATTTACTAATTGAATTACGCCAGAGATTAAAGGCACCAGAAGTATTAATTGATTTAAAAAAGGTATCAGATCTTCAAACCATAAGGATTACAGATGATGAACTTATCATTGGTGCAGTCACCCCAATAATCGAAATTCTCACCTTACCTGTGGTTAAAGAAGAGTTTAATGCCTTGTATCAAGCTCTAATAGACTTAGCAGATGAAATTATTCGATATCGAGCTACTTTAGGAGGGAACATTGGGACCGCTTCACCTGCTGCAGATTCAGCAGCACCTCTTTATGTTCTTGATGCACAGATAGAAATTTCCTCCCTTTCAGATGCACGTACCATACCGATTACTCAATTTTTCACAGGTGTAAAGAGTAACATCTTATCCACAGATGAAGTTATCACATCTATCAGAATTCCTCGTCCTTTAAAAGGGACAAAATCGGCTTTTATGAAGGCTAAGCGTAGTTCAGAGGATTTAGCTATTGTAGGAGTGGCCTGTCTCCATAATGAAAAACGAACTAGCCTTGCATATACTGCAATCGCTCCAACACCATTGTTGATTGATATAACAGATTTTAAACTTGAGAAAAGAGAGGATCTGAATCAAACGATTTTTGAGAGAATATGGGAGAAGATTTTACCAAATTTAAACCCAATAGATGATGTGCGTTCAAGTAAAAAATATAGAATACATATGGCAGAAATTATCACAAGAAAAATTCTCAAGGAGGCACTAGAATGATTAAAGAGGGAACTCGACCTACTAAAACGCTTAGTGTTATATTGAATGGTCAAAAAAGAGTGACCGAAATACAATCCAATGAAACTTTGTTGGATGTATTAAGGAATAAATTTCAAATTAAATCAGTGAAAGCTGCATGTTGGGTAGGTGATTGTGGAATATGTACGGTACTCCTTGACGAAAAACCAGTGAAGTCCTGTCTTGTATTAGCACAAGAAACAATGAATTGTACAATTACTACAGTAGAAGGGATTACGCATAATGATAAACTTACTGAACTTCAAGATGCTTTTATAAGGCATGGTGCCGTTCAATGCGGATATTGTACGGGTGCGTTCTTAATTCTTGGCCATTATATCATTAATCAACAGCAAAGGTTTACCTTTTCAGAAATTCAAGAGATGATCAACGGAATAATCTGTCGATGCACTGGTTATCTTCAGATAATTGAGAGCATTCTTGAGGTCAATGAGAAGCAATTCAGATGATGATATGACAACAAATCGAAATCGAAGGAAACAATTGGGTACTCCTGCAAATATTGCTGCTTCTGCATTCAATTTGCCTATCATGGTAATTCTTGGAGTATATATTGGAAATTTATTATCAGAGCCATTTGAACCCCCATTAAAAGAAATAATCTTAGTTCTAGTAATTCTATTATTTTTTATCATTGCAATTCTAGAAATATATGCCGTTGTACGATATCAAGCAAAAAAAGACGCACTGCAAACCGCAAGGAGTAAAAATTCTCTAAGTAATTTAATCTTAGAAAACGAAGAAGATATCTGACACTATATGATTTCTATGCATTAAATGAAAGGGGAAATAAAGACCCCTGCATTCATAATGTGGACTATCTCCATCTAAATGGAGTAGAACTTAATTTTCAATGCAGTGGTCGATGAATTCTTTGGATCGTTGTCTAGATTCTTCTATCCACCAAGTGATAGATAGAGTAAGAACGCAATAACGAAGCCGAAAACACCTATCCCTTCAATGAATGCAATGAAAATAATCGTTCGTCCGAATACTTCAGGTCTTTCCGAGATTGCACCAATTGCAGCAGAGC
The DNA here is from genome assembly GCA_016840035.1 of Candidatus Hodarchaeota archaeon. Classification (GTDB taxonomy): domain Archaea; phylum Asgardarchaeota; class Heimdallarchaeia; order Hodarchaeales; family Hodarchaeaceae; genus Hodarchaeum. The sequence goes on from JAEOTC010000229.1 coordinate 9,174, forward strand.
TAGCTGATCCAAGTCCAAGTCCAGCGCCTAATCCAGCTAAGCCTATAGCAATACCTGCTCCTAAACCTAATCCCCAAAGATGTTCCGTGGAATCTTGAGCAACTGACTGTGCAGATTCTGGACTGGCGACAACTGTAGAAATTGCGATTGTAAGCATTAGTAAGAGTAACACTAACGCGCCTACTACCAATTGTACCTTAAATATCTGTTTTAATTGAGTCGTGTTCATGTTTTTTCACTTTTTTAATATTCAATTTAAATTTTCTATTGATTACTTTGAATTTTATCTTGTTTTACTTACTATAGATGAGTAAATTTCGTGTATAATCTAAATCCACTTCTTTGATTTTTGATTCAAAGATGATACGTAAATTCTCTACTTCCTGTCTTCGATATTGATAATACCCATATAAAATACCAAGATGGAAAGGATATCCTGCTAAAATGCTAGTTAGAGACTGCAAGAAGTACTCCTGTCTGACTTGTTCAAGGTTCTCCAAGGAATTTAGAGTATTATAGCTATTCCTGACCTTTCGGGAGAAATCGGTATAAATAGTTCCCTCTAATGTCGAAAAAGCACTTGTTAGAGATGACGAATTAATTAGATCTTCAAAATCCGCTTTCATCCGATAATGAAG
>JAEOTC010000042.1 GCA_016840035.1 Candidatus Hodarchaeota archaeon
CAGTTGGTCAAATTTGAAGATAAAATCGAAATGTATACCACTTCTGAAGTTACAGGGGTATCTGGTTATATTGGGAACTTCGTGGTACAGATAACAAATAATTCTTCTGGTCAAGTAGTGGATAAATCTGTAGGTATAATTATTGTTGCTACTGGATTTGAGTCTTATAAACCTAAAGATGGTGAATATGAGTATACTACAACTGAAAATATAATAACATTACCAGAATTTATGAATCACCTTAATAAAGCTGATAATAAGGAAAAACTTCTTTATAAAGGCCAAGAAATAAATAAAATCGGATTCATTTATTGCGTTGGTTCCAGACAGAAAGATATGGGCGATGGCAAACCTGTTAATGAGTATTGCTCGCGATATTGCTGTAATGCTACAGTTTTTTTAACCACACAACTACAAAAAAGCTTTCCAAAACTTTATACCTATCATTTTTATCAAGATATCCGAGCTTATGGTAAAAATGAAGCTTATTACCTAACAGCACGAGAAAATGGTGCTATTTTTCTGAAATATGATCCTTATACTCCAGTTGAAGTAAATTCCTCTAATGGGAGTATTAATGTCACAATTACTGATATTCTCACTGAAAGTGAGAAAATAACTGTCCCTGTAGATCTGTTGGTTCTTGTTACTGGAATGGAAGCAAGAGAAAATAAGAAAATGGAAGAATTAGTTAAAATCACTCCTGGACTTGATGGATTTTACAAAGAATCTCATCCTAAGTTAAAACCAGTGGAAACAGGAAGAATGGGGGTTCTTTTGGCGGGAACCGCTCAATCTCCAAGAGATATATCAGAAACTACAGCTTCCGCCTCTGCAGCTGCAGCTAAAGCAGCAAGCTTTGTCTTGAGAGGTGAATTGATGTTAGAACCTGCAGTGGCAACTGTCGATCCCAATCTTTGTTCTAATCATCAGAAATGTATCCCTGAATGCCCTACCAATGCTATTGAGACTCAGAATGATAAATCTGTAGTTAATGAAGCGCTATGTATAGGTTGTGCAATTTGCACAGCAGTCTGCCCTACAGAAGCTATTCAGATAAAGACTCTAACAACATCACAGATTCGTGAAATGATCAAAGCAATGGCAAAAAGTTAACTGAAGGTGTAACTAAAATGAGTCAAGAGAGTAATGAAACATCTGGAAAGAAAAAGAAAACACTTACAGCTAAACTATATAAAAAACAAACTGGAGCAGTAGTTAGTGAAAAACTAAAGGAAAGAAATAAACATAATAACAAGGTTAAAAGAGCGATATTTAAAGCCATGGAAGGCGAACCTAGGACTGTTCCTGAAATCTCATTAGAAACTGGAATTCCTTCTCATGAAGTTTTGTGGCATGTAGCAACTAGTTTAAGATATCGTTTAGTTGAAGCAGTAGAAAAAACGGATGAGGATTTTTGGAGATATAGGCTGATTAAGTAGGTGAATATGGAATGGTTGCAGTTAATCAGGGTGTTGTTGTTAATACCGAAGTTTTTGAAGATATTAAAAAAATGGGTGCTTTTGACGTTTCTGCATGTATGAACTGTGGTACGTGCACAGTTTCATGTCCATTATCAATCTCTGGTAATGAATTTCCAAGAAAATTGATCAGATATGCTGTTCTAGGATTAGATGAAAAATTAGTTTCACATCCTGAACCTTGGCTTTGCTATTACTGTGGAGATTGTTCAGATCAATGTCCAAGTGAAGCTGAACCTGGAGAATTCATGATGGCTACACGTCGGTATCTTACATCAAGATATGATTGGACAGGGTTGTCAAAGAAATTTTATTTGTCAGAAAAATGGGAAATTGGTGCACTTCTTACCCTTGCCTTAGTTTTTCTTGGAATATTCGTTGTATCGAATCTTGTAGGTATAAGTAGTATGCAGGGGGATAATGTTTCGATAGATAGCTTTGCTCCAATTGAGTGGATTCATATAGGTGATCTCATTTTAGGAGGAACCTTAGCGCTTCTTTTACTCTCAAATGCACTGAGAATGTATTATTATATAATCCTTAATGATAAAAGTGTTAAAGTACCAATTAAACTATATTTTACAGAGATTAAAGCATATATTCTTGCAGGCCTCAGTCTCGTAACTCAATATCGATGGCTTTCATGTGACAGTAAAACTAGATGGTTAAAACATCTTTTTCTTGTAACGGGTTATGTAACAATTTTCACCTTAGTTGTAGTCTTTATTGATATCTTTCAGGTGGATGACACAGGTTGGAATATAAGTTCGCTTCTAGGTTATTATGCGACAGCTGCACTGCTATTTGTTACGCTAGAGGCTATGTGGAGTCGATATAAGAAAAATGAACAAATGCATAAGCATTCACATTTATCTGATTGGTTGTTTTTGATACTGCTTTTCCTCACGGCAACTACTGGGATTTTTCTGCATTTATCTCGACTCATGAATTTCACTTATCCAAGTTACATAATCTATGTAATCCACATAATGATTGCAGGACCTATGTTAATAATAGAAGTACCTTTTGGTAAATGGTCACATATGCTTTATCGACCTCTTGCTGTATACTTAGCAATGGTAAAAGAAAAGGCCAAGTCAATAACAACTGAGTAGGTTTCGGTATTAGTGGGTTAAATATCCTCATTCAAATTGATGGCCAATCGATTTGTGACAGAAGACATCGTGGGAATAACCCAATTACTTTTTTCTTTCAGAGATATTTCTGTAACAGAAGGAGTGATTATTGAACAACAATCCATTCCTTCGTAACTTTTGGAAATTTAAGGATGAACTACCGTCGGCTTGTGGAAGAAGGGAAACTAAAAGAAATTGCAGGATTTTCTGATTTCTATAAGTGGTTAAAGAAGATTTTTACACCTTCTATTCCAATTGTTATAGCTTCAAACGGGCATTCTTCAAGTATTGAAACTTCCTTAAAAGCCATTGGATATTTTGATTCCATTAAGTACTATAGTACTGAACAAGGTTCTGTTAAAATCTCTAAAGAACATCTTTTAAGATCAGTGGTTAAAGATCTTCAGGTAAGACCACAAAATTGTTTAGTTCTAGAGGATTCTTCTCTTGGAGCAAATGCAGCTAAAAAAATTGGTATGATGGTTACTATTCTCAATACGAGTCAGCTTCCAGAAGAGAATTTTGATGCAGATCTAATCGTAAATAATTATCTGGATCCAGAGCTCTATTCCTTTGTAAAAGAAATATACGATGATAGAGAGGTCATCTGATGTCCTATCTGGAGGATGATAGAACGTAACTAATGGAACTGTAGTAGAATAATAATTATTCCAGCACCTAATACCATCATGATTACTTCACGAAGTTCGTCCATTAGACCTACTCTAGAATGCAATTCAGGATAAATGTCAGTTAGAGCAATGTAGAGGAAACTTGATGCTGAAATAGCCATTACATATGGAATTACTGACTGTATAGTGTCCAGGGCAAAGAATGCTATTATAGCTGTTGGGATAGTACTTATGCTTGATAAGAGGTTTAATATCAAAGCTTTTCTTCTCGAATAACCAGAATGCAGAAGCAGTGCAAAATCACCAATTTCCTGTGGAATTTCGTGAGCAATTACCGAAAGAGTTGCAGCTATACCAATAGGAATTGAAATTAAGAAGCTTGTCGCAATAACAAGACCATCCACAGCATTATGGAAAGCATCTCCTATGATGATCATTGAACCTACAGTTCTATGAGCTGTACAATCCATATCATGACAATGCCGCCAGATTATCGTTTTCTCCAGAATAAAAAATAGGAAAATACCTACTAAAACAGTCGTTAGAGCTGTTTGTACATCTAAATGTTCAAGCGCATGAGGTATCAACCCTAATAAAGCTGCGGTCAGAAGTGTCCCACTCGCGAACGAAATTAAGGAGGGTATGAGAAATTTCTGAATTGGTTCTCGAATTAGAAGAAAACCAGTTGCAGTAAGTACAGCGCCAATACTCCCTAGGGAACTAAAAACAATAATCCAAATCAATAGCATCTTTTTAATCTCCAGATTTTTAGTTCTAGCAATATAAAACCATATCTCCTATGAAAAGGAGATGTTCTTCATTATTTCTCCAATGGTATTCCCTTGATATGGTTGAATTTGTATATTGTGATCCGATAAGAGTGCTTTAGGTCCAACACCAAAAGTCTCTGGGTCTTTGATCACTAAAATATCAATTTCCTCATTAATTAACAATTCTGCACTTAATAGACCACGCTTCCGTTCAGCCAACCTATGTGGATTCTCGATCGTATATTGAGAAGTAATCCTTTTACTCAAGGTATCAAAACAGACAATTAAGAACCCATGAGTTTGGCCGAAATGATCTTCAGGAATACCATTCATCCCTATTTCTAGAGATGGAATAGGAATCGCAACCTTCATCTGAATTTTTATTGAAGGTTCCACACTTATCATGACACTATCTAATTGAGGAATATCTTTTTTCAAAGAAGATTCTAAATTATGTGTTACCTGTGAAATAGCACTAATAGTTTTCTTTGCATCTACTCGAATCTGAATATCTACAAAATAATATGGACCCGAACGTCGGAGTCGAATATTTGAAATATCTTTTATATCTGTAAAATTCGAAATAATTAATTTTATGGTTTCAATTACTTCAGGATCATCGACGGCATCTAATAATGTCAAGATAGAACTTTTACCAAATTCAATTCCTGTTTTTACAATTAAAAGGCTTATCAGTAAGCCCACAAGTCCTTCTAATTGAGGGAAAAGAATTATGTGCGAGAAAACTCCTATAAAAACTAATGAATTTGTGAGCATGTCGAGTTTAAATTCATTAGCTGTACTTATCAACGCATTTGACCTAATTTTTGAACCCACTCTTAAGTTATATCGATAAAGCCAATATGCACCTCCAATCGAGACTAATGAAATTATCAGTCCCAAAGCTGGGTGATTTAATGAGCTTGGGGAAAAAAAACTTTGTGCACTTATGATCATTACATCTAGACCAAAGAAAAGGATGAAAATCGCCACGACTAACGTAGCTAACGTCTCCATTCGGTAGTAACCGTAAGGAAATCGTTTGGAAGGATCTTTTTGAGAATAGCGTAAGCCAAAAAGGACAGCTAAAGAACCAAATGCATCAGTGATTGCATCTAATGCTGAAGCAAATACTGCAACACTTCCGATAAATAACCCTATTATTAATTTAAGTATAATTAAGAAAATATTAGAGAAGAGAGTAACGAATGTGGCTTTCTCTCCTTCGGCTAACAGTTTAATTCTAGTATCAGAATCCATTTGTGCCAGTTTCTCCTTCTATTGTAATAACTCAGAAATATTTTTCCAGAGTTGATTTAAAGAACCTTCTAATTCTTGAATACCATACTCTAGAATAGTTTCTCCGTTAACCATTGCTTTATAGATCGCTAAATTGTATGAAAGCTCTCCAACAATAGGAATACTTTCATTTTTGCAGAAATCGACTATACTTACTCGTTGTTCTTCATTGATTGTCGCTTTGTTGATAATTACTGCTGGTTGAATTTTAAAAAATTGTGTGAGCTCGATTACCCTTTTCATATCATGGATTGCAGTCATTGTTGGTTCAACCACAATAATGACCAAATCTGCATTAGTTAAGGCTGCAATAACTGGACAACCTATTCCTGGACTCCCATCGACAATAATAACCTTTTTTTCCTCATGTTGTGCAAGTTCTTGACTTTTCTGAATAACTTCACTGACTAATTTACCAGAATTCTCTGCACCAACATCCAGTAATGCATGAACCATTGGACCAAATCTAGTTTTAGCTTCATAGATAGTACCTGATGGTTGGATTTCCATTGTTATTGCGCTTTCAGGGCAAATCCATGCACATGCACCACACCCCTCACAATGCATGGAATCTATTTCGAAATCCGTATTAATAGCATCAAAACGACACACTTTCAAACATTTTCCACACTTAGTACACAGTTCAGAATCCTTAATGGCTATTTTTCCACTTAAAAACCTCTCAGATGAAGAATCTGTTGGATCCATTAACAAATGTAGATTTGGTGCATCCACATCACAATCTGCCATAAGGGAAATCGGTGAAGATAATTGTGCTAGTACTGCACTTATGGTTGTCTTTCCTGTTCCTCCTTTACCAGAGAGAACTGTGATTTGTTTTATTTTCTCCCTTGTCATTTGTTCCCCTCCTTGATATTTGTCCATAATCGTTTAAACAATTCATTAAATCTTTGCGTTGTACCAATAAGAGGCAAACCCCGTGAATATAAATGGAGAATTTCGGTATCATGGGGAATTTCCAGAAGAAGAGGATAATCGTTCTCTTTAACTAAACGTATTATTCGGTCATCCCCTACATCAGATCTATTACTTATGATCCCAAAGGGCAATTCAAGCTGTTTGACAAGTTCAATTGCGATACGGAGATCATGTTCTCCTGCTGGTGTTGGTTCGGTAACTAGGATGACAAAGTCTAAATCGGATAGACCCTCAACTACTGGACAGGCTGATCCAGGAGGTAAATCCAAGATAACTTGCTCATCTTTCTTTCGATCAAATGCAATTTTCTTTAGTTCATGAATTATCGGAGTCGCTATTGCTTCTCCGACATTCAAAGTACCTTCATAGAAAGTTAAATTTTTTTCATAGATTGAAGATTCACTTGACAAAGAATTATCTGATCTGGTTACTTCTCCGAGCTTGTGAAAATTCTCTGTTATTGCATTCTCAGGACAAGCTAATGAGCATAAGCCACATCCATGGCATAATTCATCAAAGATCATTACTTGATTAGGAAGAACAGCGAGTGCGTTAAATTCACACAATTCTGCACAAAGGCCACAGTGTGTACAGGAATCTTCGTCCACTTCAGGTCTTAATAATCCTACATCTTGAAAATGTGCCATGGATCTATGTAAAAAGTGATTATCATTAGGTTCCTCAACATCCAAGTCAATAAGAGTGACTGGTTGTTGTTCAGCGAGGTGAAGAGATAAATTAACTGCTACAGTAGTTTTACCAGTTCCTCCCTTACCGGATGCTACACCAATTATCGTTTCGTATTCCACCTAGTGCTTATGATCATGGTGATGTTCATGATCTTCATTTCGGTACTTATGCTGTTGACAGGCATCAGCATTAGTTGCCATCTTCAATTTATTATTTTTGAATTGCTGAATGGCATCTTTTACTATTCCTTGTGCTCCAATATAGATTTCTACTCCATATTGTTCAAATAGTTGAATAGCTCTTCTACCAATTCCACCACATATCATTATATCAACATCATAATCTCGAAGGAGTTCGGCAGGAAGTTTGGTTCCTCCACGATGAGAAGAGGTGTTTTCAATTACTTCTACCTCCTTAGTTTTGTCATCATATATTGTATAATTTATTACACGGCCAAAATGGTAACCTACTTGATCTTCTAATCCACCTGTTGTTTCTGAAGGGATGCAAATTCTCATTTTCTGACTCTCCTTATTTTGCTCTATCAGTAATTACCTCTTCCTCGACCTTGACCACGGCCCATTCCTCTTCCTTGACCGCGACCCATACCTCGGCCTCTACCAGGGCCCATTCCATGAGCACCAGCCATTTCAGTTAACTTTCCTGCCAATAATGCATCAATATTATCTTGAATTGATCCTGTAATACCAGAATAAACTTTTATATTCGCACCCTTCAAGACATTCCAAGCATTTGGACCCATTTGAGGAGCAATGACAGCGTCTACTTCATTGTTGAGCATTGATTGAGCTGCTTGAATTCCAGCTCCTCCAGCTGCATTTTGAGCAGTATTTGGGTAAGCAGTGTCAATTTTCTTTGAGTTGGAATCATAAATTATGAAATATGAACACCTTCCAAAGTTTGACGCAAAAACATCTTTTATAGTACTTCCATTTGAAGACAAACCGATTTTCATTAACTTTACCTCTTTTTAGATTTTAAATTTTTAATACATTGAATTTGGGTACTATCAAATCCTTGTGTATGAATGTGAAGATTTTCAGATCCACATTCTTTACAGTTTGAACCCTTATCAGTATTCTCTGTTAAACTCCAAGAATATCCACAATCGTCACAATGTAATACTTCTGTAGTATCTTCGATTCGGATAGCTAATCCATTTACTAACGCATTAGCAATCTTATACTGAACGTCATCTAAATGTCTAGAAATCGTGGACTGTGATACTTCCATCAGTTTTCCTGCTTCACCCTGTGATAATCCTTCTAATGAGGTTAAACGAAGTGTCTCAAGTTCCTCGAGGGTAATAGTGACTTCCTCTGTAATTTCACTTAGTGGAATGCCGCGTGGTTTGAAGTAAGTATGTGTTGGATCACAACGAATCGTTCTAGGATGTCTACTTCTGGGCATTTTAAAAAACTCCTTATTTTACGTAAAACTACTGTTCATGTGACGTTTTGACGAATTACATTCGTTCTACAGGTTTCGATCCTTAGGGTTGGTTTTTACAACGAGTTTTATGATAATACAATCCAAATTGCTATTTTGCATATATATTCATAAAGGTTTCGCATATATATGCAAAACACTTATCAATATCTATATAAATTTGTTATTTGCTTAAGGAGGCAAATTATTCACGAATTATGTCTATGGGCTAGTACCCTCAAGAAGATTGGGGCAATCCTTAGATGTATCACCTATTCCATCTAAAACATGCAATGTTCTTTACCAAATTATCAGAGACTCTTAGATGTTGAATTAAAAAGTAAAATTGGTAAAACTTTCTGTTAATAGAAGGAAATCACTAAATCTAAACACTTGTTTCGTCTCTCAGAAAAAGAATTAGGAAAAAAGGGGCAATATTCAAATGGTTGAAAAAATAAATGGTTTTTGTCCTTTTCGTGTTCAGACTCCTGACCATCAAGCAGGATGCACACTCCTTTTTGGTCTAAATGCTAGGTGCTATACCCAAGAAAAGCGTCCATTAATTAGGAGAAATAATGATTTTATCTGTCCTATTATGAGTATTCATCTTAGTTTAAATGTCTACGATCAGCTAGAACACTTCCTTGAGCCTATCTTGCGAATTCAAGATGAATTTGAAATTGCGATTAACATTTGGCCGACACTTAAGGGACTAGCTAGCTCCTTCTATAATGCAGAATCACATCATGGAGTTAATCTGGTAGAATTAGCAAAGATTATCCAAGACGCATTAGATGAAATCGTACTTGAACAGAATTAACAAGATAATCAATCGTTTAACATTTTTAGTATATGATGATGGAAAATTCTTAAAAAAGTAATTATACAAATTTTAGTTGACAATATAGCAGGTCCACCAGGAACCCTTGGCGAAGGTGGTTTTTCTGCCATTATAGAAGCATTTTTCTCAGACTCATCCAATTTAAAAGTCTTGTTTGATACTGGTCCTTCATCGAAAGCATTGGTCAATAATTCTAAGAAATTAAAAACCGATTTTCAGACAATAGATGCTATTGTACTTAGTCATGGGCATTTTGATCATGTAGGGGGATTAAATGAGGTGATAGATTTAATAGGTAAAAGGGTACCGTTAATTTGCCATCCTCGTGCGCTTATGCCTAAGTTTCTCAAGAGTGAAGATCAAATCATCGATGTTGGCATTCAAGGATTTATTGACTCTGATTCTTTGAGAAAAAGGGTTGATTTAATAGCGGTTAGAACTCCTCATGAGCTCAATAATTCAATCCTGACTACTGGTGAGATCCCTCGTTTAAATAACTATGAAAAGTTAACAAGAAGATTGAAAGATGTAACGACAATAGATAACAATAAAAGGATACCAGATACTCTACAAGACGACCTTTCTTCAATTTTTCATCTCGCAGATGATTCTGTGGTGATCCTATGTGGATGTTGTCACGCAGGGATTGTTAATACAATATCTTTGGCCACAGAGTTAACAAATTCTAAGAAAATAGTTGGAATCATTGGCGGTCTTCATTTATTCTCAGCATCAGAAGACCGTTTAAGAAATACTGTTGAAGAATTAAAGAGATATCCTATTGAAACTATGGCACCTTGCCACTGTTCAGGATTTCGGGGTTAGGTAGCTCTCTCCAAAGCCTTTGGTAAGAATTTTCGTGAAATAAATATCGCATCTAAGACAGAATTCACGATCTAATCCAGTACAAGCTTTCCTATCATCAATTTCATGGGATTATCGGCTTAAATAAGCGTTTAAAATCAAGTGTTTGTGATTTATGATAACAACTGTTATTTTGTCCTTCTATTTTCCTCTCTACACTTTTTTGGACATGAGATAAAGACTAAGACATTAAAACAAAGGTAAATTGAAAATTTCTAATGTAAGTCTTCCAAGTATTTAATACACAGACTTTCTTCACCACTATTGAAGAATTAATCAATAGTTTGGAGGATTACTCGTAAAGCTGCCACGTATTTTTTAAATATTGCAATCCCCTCTTCAGTAATCTCGACAATTGTCAGTGGTCTCCATGAAATGGCTTTACGTATTGAGACGTAACCCATTTTTTTCAGTTTCTTAAGATGATGATCAAGATTCCCCGGAGTTAATTCAAGTACTCGTTGTAATTCAGTGAAACCAATACTCTTATGCAAATAGAGAAGGAACATAATACTGAAACGTGGTTGTCTAGCTATATCGTCATTTTTACGAAGAAGAGTATGATATGAAGTCAAGCTTATATCATTCGTATCTCTCTCGTCATCCATTAGACAGACCCATCGAGGATTTTACCAGCAATATACATCGAGTATAATCCCCCTGATAAAAAGCTATATGCAAAAACAATCGCTGTTGCTATATTAGCCAAGGTTCTTAGATCTAAAAATAACATCAATAATAAGGGCCCAGATGATATTAGAAGTATTATTCCAGAGATAAATAGTTCCTTATATTTTCCATGAACTTGCTGTAGGAATACATAAGAGGATATTAGTGCGATACTACTTACGATTATATATGAGACTATATTGAATGGTTCTATGACATAGTTCGGAATTTGAAATAGGATAAACCACATCAGGCCCATGACTACTCCGTGATAATGACTCAAGATGGAGGTTTCTTCCTCCTCCTTTTTGGTACCTAGTTTTACTTTTGGAACTGATAAAAATATATAAAGAGTAAAACCAGTACCAAGTAAAATTGTTAAAGTTGTAGTAATGAACTTCAGGAATGGCTCCTCTATATCTAGTGTGGAAGATATTTGAGCATTGAATGTGAACATTATTATTGCTAATGGTAATAGAATTCCCCAAATAGTTAAAACTTTTCCCCATGCTTTACGGTAAAGATAATCTGTATATCTGTCAACAATCAGGAAAGTTTCACTAATTTTATCTACAGCTTCCATAGTAATCACGAGAAGTCAATTAATCATCAGCTATATAACATAAAGTGCTTTTCTGTGTTACAAAATTAGCACTTGTGCACAGTTAACAGAGATTTTTGTTTCTATTAAAGAACCTTTAATTTTAAAAATATATCACAGAACGTTAATTCTTCCCAAGTTCTATTTTAGGTTTTTTCTATCGTTCATATACAATATAAAGTATGTAAATTAGTAATTTATATCATATTTCTGATTTTTTTCCTTTTTTAGGTCAAATATTTGAATTTATCAAATTCTGTATTCCAGAGTTTGTTTCTGCATTCCAGAAAATAATTCTATCTTAAAAACATCAGTGATAACATTATTTTAGATGAAAATTAAAGGTGAAATTGATAATGAATGCAATAGTTGTTAAGAATTTAGTAAAAAATTATGGAACACAAAATATATTGAAAACAGTAAATTTAACAATCGAAAAGGGTGAATTTTTTAGTTTGATGGGACCAAATGGGTCAGGAAAATCAACTCTAGTATCTATCATTACTGGAACAACACCTATAACTAAAGGAGTTGTTAATGTTTATGGTCATAATCTTTTTGAGGAATCTAAAAATGTAAAATCCTTAATTGGGTATGTTCCTCAAGAAAATTTCTCCAGTCCTCGTTTGACTGGTAGAGAAAACCTTCTATACTTTGCTCAACTTTCTGGGCAAGATAAAATAACAGCTAAAAAGTGGGTGGATGATATATTGGAAAAAATGGGACTCACAGAAGATGCAGATAAACTTGTTTCAAAATATAGCGGGGGTATGCGCAAACGACTTGAAGTAGCTACAGCACTTGTGCCTGGAGTAAAAATACTCATTCTAGACGAACCAACGACAGGTTTCGATCCTGCTGCTAGGAAGATGTTACTGGGTTCATTACTAGAGATTAACCGCGAGGGAATAACCATTTTTCTTGTTACACACATAGGTGAAGACGCAGGTGTTGCTAAAAAGGTAGCTTTCATGAAGAATGGTAAAATAATTTTGCAAGATGACCCTAAAAACTTAAAAATAAGATTTAAAGAACGAACTACAGTAGACGTAAAACTGGCAATAAAAGATACCCATATTTATAACAAATTATTGAGTTTTAACAAAGGTAGAAAGGTAATTGAGACAGTAGATGGATATAAGGTCTACTGTGACCGTCCTGAAGAAATTCTTCCCCAAATAAATAATTACTTGAATGATATTGGTTCTCCATCAGCCAAGGTTGAACTGAATCCAGCTTCACTTGAAGATATTTTCTTCTTTCTTACTCAACAAGAATCTAGATATGATCTGGAGGAAGAAAAATGAATCAATTTTATGCTTCATATAATAGATCAATAAAAGAATATTTGAGGGATAAAGCGATTATAGGATCTACATTCGGTATGCCTTTATTATTCATATTTATTGTGCCTGTTGTGTTTTTTGGAGATGTTCCTAGAGATTTTTTGCCTACTCTTAAAGGCATGAATACTTTAGCTCAGATTGCTTTAACAGTTATGATCGTTGGACAATCCAATCTTTCAGGTTCGATTGTTGCTGATAGAGAACGTGGACTTTACAGAAAAATTTCCTCATTGCCTCTTAATCCAGTCAAAGAAGTACTTGGAAGAGTTTTTGCATCGTTGGTCTTCAGCCTTATAGGTTTAATCTTCCTTTCCCTTGTTGGCCTTATCTATGGTGCAGAATTTTCATTTAGTATTGTTGATCTAATTATCGCCATATTCTTTCTGCTATTAATTTTTATTGCATCTGTAGGGATTGGTTTAATTATTTCATCAATTATTAATGGAGAATCAGCCGCTACACATTTAGGGATAGGCTTGAGTATGTTGATATTCTTCATTGGAATCGGATTTCCGTATACCCAATTACCATCTGAGTTACAAGTATTATCTAAGATTAATCCTTTAACTGCCGCTTATGCCCCCATTCTTTATTTACTCGAGGGATATGAAGTGCTTGGGTACAATCCACTGACTTTTGTTCAATTAACATCGACCATCGTATTATCAGCTATGTTATTTGGAATTGGTCTATTCCTTTATAAGAATGTAGCTTGGAGAAAACGATAAGATCAAGTGCAAATTCCAGATTTCGCTCTCTCTGTAGGGGGAAGAATATTTTTTCAAGAATACTTCTACCAGATTACGAACAAAATTCTACTTACTATAGCTCCTAATACTAATGCAAGACTTAATTCCGATGCTAAAATTAATAAGGTTTTTCTCCATTTTAATTCCCGTTTTAGGGCTGCAATTGTTGCCAAACAAGGAAAATAGAAAGTAGTAACCAGAGCAAATACTATCATCTGTATAGGATTTAAAACTGTCGCTAAATCAGAAGTTCCGAAAAGAGATCCTAATAAGACTACAGCCAGCTCCTTACGTGTTATACCAACTATTAATGCTGTCCCAATCTCTTCTGGAAGATTCAATAGACCTACTGTAACTGGTAATAATAGCTTATTCAAAATCCCTAGTAGTTCTGTAAGCTCTAGTATTTTTAAAAGAATACTTCCTACTATAATTAATGGTAATGCTATGACTAGAAATTCTTTTAGTCTAAACCAAGTTTGTAAAAGTACCACTTTCAAATTGGGCTTTCTTAACGTAACCATTTCCATGATAAGCCCCATTGGTTCACCTGGAAGTATTTTAGAGGTCAAATTTCCTAAAATCATAATTAAAAATAAAATGAAAACAAATAGAATAATAACCCAATGAAATCCAAGATAGTTCCCTATAAGTGCAAAAATGATGATTGATTGAGCGGTACAAGGAATCAAAGTAATTACAAAAATTGCTAGCGTACGATCTCGTTGTCTTTCCATTATGCGACAACCTAAACATCCAGGAACATTGCATCCAATTCCTAGCATACATGGAATGAAAGCTTTTCCGTGTAAGCCAATTATATGCATAAATCTGTCCATTAAGTATGCTACTCTTGTGATATAGCCAGAATCTTCCAGAACTCCTAAAATAAAATAAAATGGAAGAATATAAGGTAATGCAATTGTAATCCCTCCCATAAATCCTTCAAAACTGCTCCATAAGATTTCAGATAATTTACCTTTTCCAAAAATCTGATTAAAATCCGGTCTTAAGTTTTCACAACAATTAAGTAGATAATTTGAGGTTAAATCACCAAAGAAGAATACACCATAAAGAAGACACAACACAATACCGATTAATAACAGATAACCAAGGACTGGATGGAGAAAGACCTTATCAAGAAGATCTCTCAAGGAGATTTTCTGTATGGCTTCAATCTGTTGAACATCTCTGCAAATTTGATTAATTTTTCCAAATTTCTCACTAGTGATTAATTCTCCGCAAGAATGGCCATGAAACTCTTCTAACGTCTCAATTATAGATTTACTTAATGGGATTATCTCAGTTTCTTTATTGAGATTCTCTTTGTCCTTATTGAATTTTCGAGAAGGTTTCTCTTTTTCCCTCTGTATCAGATCAAGAACTAGTTCATCCTCTTCTAGAATTTTGAATGCTACCCATCTTTTTGGATAAGAAGAAAGAATTCTAGAATTTTTAATAGCATCTTGGAGTCGTTCAAGTTGAAATTCGAGTTCTTGTCCATAAGATATTTTTTTATGTACAACCCCATCTTTTTTCAAAGCTATCTCAACTATCTTTTCCAAGAGTTTAGTAAAACCTATTCCTCTTGTTGCAATAGTTGGAATCACTGGAATTTCTAATTTCGATTCCAATTTCGTAAAGTTAATTCTGATACCTTTTTCGTTTGCAATGTCAATTTGATTAATCAACATAATCATAGGTAATTCGAGTTCCATTAGTTGGAGAGTAAATAATAGATTTCGTTCCAAAATTGAACCATCGACGACATTTATTATGATATCAGGCTCTTCAGTTAAAAGAAATTCCCTAGAGATAATTTCTTCAATAGAATATGTACTAAGGGAATAGATTCCAGGTAAATCAATGATCTCAATCTCAAATCCTTTAAAATAAACTGAACCTACTGCTTTTTCCACAGTTTTTCCTGGCCAATTTCCAATATGTTGATGCAATCCCGTAAGATAGTTAAAAATAATACTTTTACCTACATTAGCATTTCCCGCCAATGCTACACGAATTTTTTTATAATTAGTTTTCATGTGTTACCATGACCATTCTAATAATAAATTTAGAAGAATGCAGTTACAGTTCGAAAGAAAATTTCCTCTAATATCGGATATATATTTTTCCAGCAATCCCACGACCTAAAACTAAAGACGAACCTCTTACTCGAAGAATTACTGGTCCAGTAAAAGGAGATTTATTCAAGATAGTTATTTCTGTCCCTATTGTTAATCCAAGATCACTAAGTCGCTGATTAACCCCTCTACCACCTTTAATTTCAACTATATTTCCAGATTGTCCAATATTCAAATCAAGTACCGTTTTAATTGACCTATTAACAGTACTTTTCTCTTTCTTAATAGAATGGAAAGACATGCCCTTCGTTTTACCTTAGGATATTCTTTTATAAAAATGTTCACAAACGAAAACTTATTACAATTGATCAAGAATTACTCGGGAATAAAGATTATCAGTTAGATCAAGAATTTTTGTTTCAATATTCCCTGTCAGAATACGTCGTTTCTTTCAAATGGAACAAATTTTACTACTTCTTCTAGGTAACATTGAATAAATGGAATTTATCTTCATAATCGAAGTTTTAGAAAGATTAGAAAGCCTTTTAGAATTATTGAGATAATTCTATTAAAAGTGAGATGAAATTTGGGGGAGGTACGATAATCGGAAATAAATTCAAAATTGCAGCAAAAAAAAAGGGGAAAATAGGGTATTACACCTATTTTCTTCGTCGTCTGGATAATACAGCAGCGGTTGTAATGACTGCAATAGCTGCGAAAAGACCAAATCCTGGGGCATCACCATCATCTGTGGTTTCATCGGTTGTAGTAGTAGGACCGGTACCAGGATCTGTGGTAGTTGTTGGGGGTTCAGGGACATCCCGGATATCCCATCTCCAGGGGTCGTAACGTAACAAACTGATATATTCACCAGGTACATATTCGTTCCATTTGAAAGGACCAGTTCCAATCATTTGGGCATTTGTCGGAATGAAGGTTGTAAAGTCAGCTTCATGTGGTTCCCAAATATGCTTGGGGACAATATATGTTCCCCCGTCTCCACCTCCAGATGCAGCAGCCCATTCGAAGTAGCCTGTTTTATTTACATATATTTCTACAGTATAGTCATCTGGTGTAGTCACATTATAGATATCATCTATTTCAGGAGCTCTTTGCGGACTTTGGGGCCATACAGTATCGAAGGAATACTTTACATCCTCGGAAGTAAAGGGTGTTCCATCATGCCAGGTCACATTGTCATAAAGAGTGAACGAGAACTTTTGACCATCTTGAACCCAAGCACCACCGACACCTGCGCTTGTTGATTCTATATCCCAATCGTAGGCTAATCCAGGAATTGGATCCCATGTGTTTGGATCAAGATTCCAAAGAGTTTCATAGACATATTGCATAACTGTGGCTTCATATCCAGTAGAGGTTAAGATACAGCTTGTTGTATCAAGAGTTTCTGATAGAATATATTTGAAAACACCACCCAAGTCGCCACCTATTTTGCGTACTTTGGTAGCAACATATGGATTTCCTCCATTGGTTACACCTAAGCCTGCGAATTCGAAGAATCCTTCATATTCATCAGTTCGGTAGGCATTAATGTTAGCATCATTATAACAAACAATTAATGGTTGTTCATATGCTAGCATTTCTGTTGCTTGACGTGCGTATGTCTTGACATCTTCTTGTGTAGTAGCTGCATTCATCTGATCTAGAACAGCATCGATAGTATCGTTACTAAATCTATAATAGAGTGCGTTATCAGGGGTATCAGTTCTGAAATAGTCGTATAGAACTTTTGGGGGATTCACAACTGGAAGGTTTTCTGTCCAACAGGCAACCCAGTGCTCTCCTGCTTCAATTGCATTCACTAAAGTATTCCAGTCTTTCTCCACAACTGAGGCATGTAGACCCATTTCGGTCATTCCTTCAGCGGTAACTGAAGTAGCAGCAATTGCAGGACCATACTCTAATGTAGGCCATAATTCTACTTGTAACAATGCGTCATCGTCGTCTAGATCTCCAGCAGACCAATCGCCGCTCATATCAGCATCGTATTCACGCCAACCATCACCATCTAAATCTCTGAATCCTGATGCTTCAAGTGAAGCATTTCCAGAGATGATATCTTTCTCATAGAAGTGGGTTGGGAGTTGATCTTCAACTTGCCATTCGGTCGCAATAACTGGGACATAGCTGTCCAAGGGTACACCAGCGCCTCCAACTGCTTCTGTATTGACTCTATATTTGTCCATACCGAAAGCCATTGCACGGCGGAATCCTGTAATATTGATCGGGAACTTTTGGCTGTTTAAAACGAGTACCCGGTAGGATGAACCTAAACTAACTCTTACTTCGATATCAGGATCTGCAACGAGTCCTGGAAGATAAGTACTCAGTACTCGCTCATCGTAAGCATCCTGTTCACCTGCTTGCAAGGCTAACATTGCTTGAGGGATTTCTGATGTTGTGAACACCGTAAATACCAATTCATCAATGTAAGCTCCATGAGGCTTAAAGTCAGAAGCCCATAGAGATGCAGATGTGGAGCTCATTGGTGTAGCAACAGCAGTACTGAAGCACACAAGTGCCATTACAGTCAATGCGGTGCCGAGGGTCAAAATTTTTATTTTTCCCATATTTAATCATTCCAATTTTTGGTTATATCCAATTTTTGGTAGTATCCTAGAAAATAAACCAGGATGGATAGCATAATTGTAGTTCAATGCTATGAGCATGAAATTTGTAAACATCTTTTTAAACTCATTGATATGTGAAAATATCAGCAGAAAAAAAACAAAACTTCCCATTGCCTTTATAAGATAGTTGAATGTGGCAATCTTTTGGGGAGGAAATCCCTCCGTCTAGGCACCCCTTTTTAAATACTTCTATAGGTGAAATTTTTTTTTAAGAACATTGAATGATGCAATCTTTAAGCTGGAAAAACAGATGTTATTTGTCCCTGTATTAAAAGTTAACGAATGATGAAATTTGCTTTTAAAGTAATTGAATGATGCAATAACATTGAGAAAAATGAATTGTAGAGTATCAAATGATTTTTACACACTGACAGACGAAATTAACCCGAATCGTTCAAAGCAAAATTCTTTCATTCTTTGATTTCGTAAGATGTATTGCTCCCTTTCTTTTTACTGTCATTGTTTTTTTCTACTAATTGTTCGGAAAGTTCAATTTTTTCCCGGAAAGATGATTGTTTCTGAGATGATTTTGCGATTGTCTTTGCTGAAAGGTAAATGGCTAAAATTCCTACAAGAAGCGCTCCAAGAGTTAGGATTCCAATCAGAATTAGTAAGTAGGCAAGTAAAGCTACCCCTGAATCTGAGGGATCCTGGAAGCTCAGTATTAGTATCCCGAATACGATCAGTAGTATTGGTACTAATAGTACCGATCTTCGGTAATCAATGGTAAATTCTTGTGATTCTGATATAATCGCTACCTTCTTTCTCTTAATTTATTGTGAATTCATGGATGAGATTTTCAATAGAGTTCTGAATACTCTCAACTTGTAATATCAAATATTGTGCTCGTTCAGGAAGGTCAACAAGCTTTTCTGACATAGTGATTAAGTCGGTTGTGAGAATTCTAGTAATCTGTGGTTTTACAGGATGGTTTCGCTCCTCAAGAACCTGTTCCATTTCCTTTAGTCTTGTATCAACCTTTAATAGATCTAGAGAAGTTTTTCTTGCCATTGATTTCTGCTGCATGAATTGTCCTGCGGGAAAGAACATTCGCCACATGACATTTCGCGTTTTCGAACTCAGAATATCATCCATTTGGTGTAAACAGACCTTAAGGAGTTGATTGATACTCTTCAATTCCTCTATGATGACCTTCTGAATCATATTCTCACAATCCTTTTTGTTGATTAATCATCTCTCGGTAATTATTCTATTTGAGAAGCTTCTATAAGCGTATCACGAGGATCAAAATCCAGTTTGAGGGGTTCTTGAGGGAACCAGCATGATGAAAAATGACCAGGTTCAACTTCCTCTAATGGAGGTTCCTCAGAAAAGCATTTTTGCTTTGCATACTTACACCTTGGAGAGAAAAGACATCCAGGTGGAGGATTAATTGGACTTCCAGGTTCTCCAGGAAGTATTTCTCGTTTACGCATTCGCGTTGGATTTGGTGAAGGTACTGCCGATATTAATGCTCTGCTGTATGGATGAATTGCTCCATGAATAACCTGCTTGATCGATCCTTTTTCCATGACTTTGCCCAGATACATGATCGCGATTTTATCTCCGATATAACTAGCAACGGATAGATCGTGCGTTACGTAAATATATGCTATTTGAAATTCGCTACGGATTTTTTGGAGGAGATTAAGAATCTCGGAACGGATTGAGACATCTAGCATTGAAACTGGTTCATCTGCTACAATAAATCTTGGATTTACAACTATTGCTCTTGCGATGGCAACTCGTTGACGTTGTCCACCACTAAGCTCGTGTGGATAACGAAATGTGAATTCCTCTGCTGGTGTTAGTTGAACTGCTTCAAAAGCTTTAACTACCCGTTCTTCTTCTTCACTTGAGGATGAAACTAGTTTATTTAACCGTAGAGGTTCTGCGACTGTATCATAAAGACTCAATCGTGGATTTAAAGACGAATACGGGTCTTGAAAAATCGTCTGAATCTTTGCTCGCAATTTTCTTAGATCTCTATGACTTAGATTAGAGAGATTTTTTCCTTCAATGTAAACTTCTCCATCAGAAGGTTCTATCAAGCCTATTAGTAATTTTCCGATTGTAGTCTTTCCACAACCAGATTCTCCTGCTAAACAGTACATGTCATTTTGGAAAATATCCAAATCTATTCCGTCAACCGCTTTTAACCACACTTCGTGTCCTCGGAGTTGGGAGAAAAAATCATTACGTACTGGAAACCATTTCCTTAGTTTGCGACACGAAACTAGTGGATCACTACTATTAATCATAATTTTACCTTCTGAATGACTTGATTATACTTTTCTGAAGCTATACGTCCTGATGAAAGGTGACACGCAACAAAATGATCTTTTTTAAGTTCTTCTATTTGTGGATCCTCAGTCCTGCATACTTCTTGACTGTACTCACATCTGGGGTGGAATCTACAGCCTGTTGGTGGTTTGAGTAAATTTGGCGGTGACCCCGGAATTGATGCTAGTGACTGATTGCTTGATTTCTCGATTGAAGGGATAGACGCAATTAATCCTTGTGAATATGGGTGTAAAGGTTGGGCAAATATTTCTTTTACGGACCCTGATTCCACAATTTTCCCTGCATACATGATGATGACTTTTTTACATGTTTCAGCCACCACGGAGAGGTCATGGGTAATTAGCATGAGTGTGATCCCTAAATCGTTCACAAGTTTTTTCAGGAGCTCCATAATCTGTGCTTGAACCGTTACATCTAAAGCTGTTGTAGGTTCATCTGCAATTAGAAATTTAGGATTACATGCTAAGGCCATTACAATCATGGCTCTTTGCTTCATTCCACCACTAAATTCAAATGGATAATTGTTTATTCTATTTGGATCCATTCCTACAAGTTTGAATAATTCTCTTGCAGATTTAAGTGCTTCACTTTTGGAAATTGAGGGATTATGAGTCCTTATTGCTTCGGTGATTTGATCTTTGACTCGTATTATTGGATTCAGAGCATTCATTGCTCCTTGAAAAACCATTGAGATTTTAGTCCACCGATAACGTCGCATTTGTTCCTCGGATAATGTTACAAGATCCTCATTATCAAGGAGAATCTTCCCATCCATTATTTCTCCAGGGAATGGCAACATTCGTAGGATACTGAATGCAACTGTACTCTTCCCACATCCTGATTCGCCAACAAGGCCTACAGAATCCCCTTTTTCAATATTGAAGGAAATATCTTCAACAGCTTTGCATTCTCCACGTTTCATACAATAATAAATTTTCAGATCTTCAACTCGGAGTGACATTTCGTTTTCACCATTTCCTAAATCATATGTTACAATTTTCGATGTCGAGGATTCATCGCGATATCGACGGCATATCCAATGAATACAAATCCCATTGAAAGAAGGACGATCATTACTCCTGGAGGGATAACAAACCACCATGCACCATTCATTAAAGCACCTGTCGCGTAACTAGCTTGAAGCATGTGTCCCCAAGAAACCAGATTTTGAGGAGTTAAACCAAGGAAACTTAGTCCTGATTCAGAAAGTATTGCCCCTGAAACACCAGTAGCAAGTTGAACGAATACTAAAGTCAGAACATTTGGAAACACGTGTTTGAAAATGACATATACATCACCAGCTCCAGCTGCTCGTGCAGCTTCGACGTATGCTTTTTCTTTCTCAACTAAGACCTGCGAGCGGATAATCCTTGAAGGTCCAGGCCATGCGAATATGGCGATTATCATCGTAGTTACTTCTATACTCGGACTTAGGACCGCTGCAAGCACCATCATAATTGGTAAAGTAGGGATTATCAAAAAGAAATCCACTATAC
>JAEOTC010000230.1 GCA_016840035.1 Candidatus Hodarchaeota archaeon
TAAACTCCAACATACCCTCCTTCTCTGTCACAAAGATAGCAAGAATGGATGTGATACCATCGAATGAATTCGGTGAAAAACAACGAAGATCTTCAAAGAAATTACCTTTTACAAATTTAACTAAGTAAAGAAACTTCATTTCATCTCCCACCATATCCAGTCTATCGAATGTGGTTACCTCGAAGCCTGAATTTACTAAAAACCTTACCATCCCAGTAGTATCACTTCCAGATCCGATATCTAAGACAGAAGCTTTTTTCGGTAAATATCGGATAAATTCGTTGTAATTTAATAATTCTGTATACTCTTGTTGTTTGGCTTGATAATGCCATTTCTTTTGATTAAGAAATTGCTTCGCGGAACGTTTCAAGAAGTCTGTTAATTCCCAAACCTCAATCGAATGTTTAAGCAAACCATTACGTTCTTTCCTTGATAATTTCTTATATAAGATGTTATTTAGGATTAGTATTTTACGAATTTTATGGTTTCTAAAAACGTCCAACCTCAAATAGTCATTGAAATGGTCAATAATTGTCTTCATGGGTGTAGTACTATGCAAGTAACAATATCCATTAATCTCCTGCTTTTGATGGGTGAATACAAGAAACAAAGGATCCTCAGTACGAGGGGCTGAGTAAGAACCGGTGTACCCAATAGAACTAGCTAAATGGACAATACCAGTTTCTACTTTCCTTCTAGGTCCGGAAAAGAATTCTTGTTTCCAATATTCGACATAACTTTCTTCAGAGTGCATTGTTTACTTCCTGAAAATTCTTCCCAGGTTTTTAACTAGATTTAGGTAGGAATATTGCCTAGATCGAAACTTTCATTCTTTATGTCTTACTAATTTTAGAGCATCCTGTAAATAGGCCTGAAACTCTGTTGTTCGAATTTTTTCCTTAAGCGAAACATCTAGATTCTTCCATTTATTCTTCTCTTTTTCAAGTGTTTCTAATTGTTTATTTACAATAATTTCTAAGTTCTTCAAACCATATCTATTCATTTGTTCTTTTCTCTCTGTTAGGTTCCTGATAGCTTTACTAACATCCCCTTTTATATAATAATAGTATCTAGCTAGAAGTATATCTCGTGAAATTAATTGAATGTTGGTTTCAGATGTAATACGTATTGAAAGGCTTTCTAATCTAGCTATCAACATCTCTACTTGACTAAAAATTGTTTCATCATCTGATAGCATTAGATTTTCAAATAATAAGTCTAGAAGATTCACTATTATTGTATAATTGTTTGGAGCAACTTCTAGAAGTTCTTCAAAAAATTCTACTGCTTTAGCTTTGTTTTTAAAACTTCCAAATTTATAGAAAAGAGCCTTGGACATTTTTAAGTAGAAGTCTATCAACTTTAGATCTGGATTTAACTGTGAGAATGTTTCTAACTCTTTTATATATTTCTCTGCATTTTCTAAAATAGTAGACTCGCTTTCGGTCTTAAATTGCTCATAATAATTATGAAATAAAAAGTAATAGCTATAAGCAATTCCTACGGTATTATTATTCTGAATATTATTGTTTAGTGCCTCCAACTCAGTTTTAAGAGCTTCCTCAAATCTACCTTCAAACAATAAGGATCTAGCTTTACCACTTAATGAAAAAGATAACCAAAAATATAATTTCTTTTCTTTCGCAAATTCAATTGCTCTATTATGGTATCGATATACCTCAATTAGGTTTCCTGTTATTTGGTAGTAGCTAGCTAATATCTGTGAAATTGAGACTCGCCAAGCGCTGCTATATTTGTCATATATTTGATAACTAATCAAATAACAACTTTCTGCTTTCTCAAAGTCTCCTAATTGTAAATAATAGTGGCCTAAATAAAATTTCATTGAATTAGCGAGATCTTCACCTTTCTCTCCTAACTTTGATAATATCTGAAGACCTTTTTTGTATCTAGCAATATTTTCTTGAATTTCTTCTATCTTTCTTCCTTCGGTTATAATAGCCAGTTCAACATTTCCAAAGAGGTAATATTTTTCCCAATCATCCTCAAAATCAAGAGAATTTAGATTATAGTCTACTAATAAATTAAAAAACTTACTCTGAAGTTCTGGATTGAATAATTCATTCCGATAAAGATAATAATAGCCCAAATTTATCAGATTTTGAAGAATATCATCCTTCAACTTTTTGTTTGATTTCTCTGCTTTCTTTAGTACGTTTAGTAAATTTCCAAAGTTACCTTCAAAAACCCTATAATAATTCGCAATCAACAAATTAGTGTACTCTTGATCTCTTGGATCACTGATCTCACTTGCAAGGGTTTTCATCGCCTCAATATCCCCTTCTAAATTATATTTAAAAAAAACCTCTCTAGCTTTATCCGATAAGCGGCGAATTTTCATTGAGGTTCACCTGACGATTTGGATTTTTATAAAAATATTCATTATGGTAACTTTGCGATTAAAAGCAAAGGGGAGTTAGAATAATAGTACTTGGTACACGATGATATCCAGAAACGGATTCCATGAAGATAGATGCGTCAATCCTCATTGATCTCTGGGTTTGTTAATCGTCCAGTTGGGTTGCTTTGTATTACTTTTTCTGACTTGGACTTAATGCTTCCCCTTCTTTTCGGGGCTTATTTCGATTGCTTTTCGAGCTAAATAGATGAAAGGTTCATCAACGGAAGGAATGGTAGTTGTGAAATCGCATTCAAAATACGTGAATCCTAATTTATCTGCAAGTGCTTGGCCTTCCTCAGTAGAGATAACAACCTCGGGTTCACGATGCATATACTGTTTGGCAATAATTCCAACGAGAGCAATGAGAACGTCCGGTTGGACGTATTTTTTAAATTCTGCTTCCCATTCGGGAACGACATCTAAGGACTTTCGATCTGTCTTATCAAACGCAATAAGGAAAGCAGAAGCACCCCGATAGTAGGAAGGGCGCAATTTACCAAAGAATTCGTATCCAGCAGCATCAACGAGAATGAGTTTCACCTGGTAATTATCAAGAGGAATTTTCTTGGTAGTAATATCTACTCCTAAAGTAGGGAGATATTGGTCATCAAACATTGTTTCTGCAAAGGATCGCACAAAGAATTTCCTATGATCTTGAGATAAACCGACAACACAAATCTTTAGTAAGTATTCATTTTCACTCATATTATTTCTCAACTACTGGCGTAAGGATTTTCACGAATTTCTTTGTGCAAGAATACGAATATTCTTTTTGATATCTGGAACTGTAAAACTAGAGAATTTCAGAATATGAAAACCACAAGACCTAATCATGTTTTGAAGGTTATGGATTGAGTCTTCAGCAATATCAATAAATTTGTCATCTGAGTATTCATATGCACCTATAGTTATCAAAAAATAGCCCAGAGGCTTGAGAATGTAGTGAAACGAATCAAATAATGCTTTAAACTCCAATATTCCCTCCTTCTCTGTCACAAAGATAGCTAGAATGGACGTGATACCATCGAATTTATTCGATGGAAAACGTTGAAGATCTTTAAAAAAATCACCTTTTACAAATTTATCCAAGTACAGATACTTCATTTCATCTTCCTCCATAGCCAATCTATCGAATGTAGTAACCTCAAAGCTTGAGCTAACTAAAAACCTCACCATTCCAGTTGTATCACTCCCAGATCCGATATCTAAAACAGAAGCTTTTTTCGGTAAATATTGGGTAAATTCGTTGTAATCTAGTATTTCTGTAAATATATGTTGGTTATCTAATGACCAGTAGACCTTTAAGAGTTCATCTGGATAATCATCAATATTTCGGGAAAGTAGACCCTCAATAACCTTTATTTTGACCTCTAATGCTTTAATCCGATCTTCTAATAACTTTCTTTCTAGTTTACCCAACTAATGAACCTTCAATACTACTCCTCAATCATTGTATCAATCAGGACGGGAAGTGATAAGAGTTTACCTAGAGAATGTGTTCGGAGAATGCATCCGACAATTAAAGTTTTCAGGCATACAGACCACTCTCTTTTCCATTGACTCAAAAATTTTTGAAGAAATGCATGTATTGACTATACATTATAGACTACTGACTCAACTATTCCTGTGTATCTTTTTCTTGATACTGTTAGACATTTGATCTGGCAGAAATCCCCCGTACATTTTGGTGTTTTAAAAAATAACTAAAGAGTTTACAAAGCGGTTTCTTAGATTCTCGGTTTGTCATTTCTCTCTTTCTAAAATTTTTTTTAACATCTGAATTTTCTCATTATTAGTCCAGACTAGAGCCAGCAGTGTCGAAATAATGAGTAGATTAAGGAAATGGTCGAAGAAGAGAAGGTTTGAGAGATCTTCCCATGATTCGGCACTACTGATGAGAGTAGTGCGAAAAAGGAGATATCTAAACACACCAACAAAAACTATTAATTGCGCCTTACTTGCGCTAAAGCCCATGCTGAATCACACTTAAGTTGGTAGAGTTTCTGGATAATGCATTAGAGAAATCTTCTGGAGGACTGTGAAAATGAAATCATAATTTATTCCTAGTGGTATGGAATTTTTTCTTCGTGATTTGGTTAAAACCTTAAATAGTACGAAATCGCAGGAAAAAGGAGTCTGTTTCTGTTAATATTTCTGGTGATTACTTCCTTGTTCGCCAGAAATGAGGAAAAGAAGGAGAAAATAGAAATGAAAATTCATTCAAAGGTAATACTAGGGGTAGGGATCGTACTGTTGATTCTATGTTCACTGAATCAAACCTCACTCGTTGAGGCAACTCCTATCACACTTTCGGGAACATCAGTTGTACAAAGCTACTGGAATGATCCACCTGTACTTACCTGGGAAGTTCAAGGAGCTGATCCAATTGAAGGGGGTTATTATGAAATTTGGTATGGAGAAGCACCGACCGGTATTTTCAAAGAGTCTGGACCTTGGGGACCTCATCCAGCAATACATCATGGGTATACGATCACATATACCGCAGATGAACCTCCGCGATCCGATGACTATACAGAGTACAATTGTTACATTTACGATTACGTTGGGAATATATATACCCCCTATGATGTTTATTCTACTTGGGTTGACTATTTCTCACCCCCAGAGTTTGATATGCCATTTCCTGATAACTTAATTGTTGAAGAATTTCAAGATTTTACATTAGGATGGTATGTCTACGAGACTTTTGTGGACCAATCGAGATATTTTCCAACTGCAGCCAGATACAACGTCACAGTCAATGGAGAAGTAGTAGAACAAGGTTATCCCGCGATAATAGCTACCAACCAACCACTATCAGTTTTATACACGGGAGCTTTTTCTGCGGGATTTTACACCATTGAATGTATTCTCTATGATGATATCGTCACTAGCCCCGAGATTGTTGTTATAGATACAGTATATGTGGAGGTAGAAATGGACGACACCCCACCTAGCTTGATTTATGCCGAGATTTCTCACAGTCTCGTACCAGAAGGATATGAGGGCCCTATCCAAGTTTATTTTGATTTTTATGAGCCTAATCCTGGTGTAGCGTATATTTATTTAGATGAGGAAGTCATAATTACCCATGACCCATGGCAGTCTGCTCTTGGATTCATCTTCTTTTTGCAGGATTTTGATATTGGAGTTGGAGAGCATACATTTACATGTGTAGCATTTGACATTAATGGAAATGGTGCTGAAACCTCTGTTTTTTTCGAGGTATACAGAGATGAAACACCCCCGGAATTTATACTTACACCCCAAGATCTTTATATTAACGAGGGAGAAAGAACTGTTCTTACATGGGAAGTTACTGACCATTCCACACCAGGAACATACGAAATCTTTCTTGATGATACAAGTGTGAAGATTGGAGATTGGATCGGATTCACACCTCAAACTGCACAAATTTCTCTCATCTTGAACGATCCTACACTATCTGTATATCCATCAATCGGATCTCATACGATTACTTGCCGTGTTACTGATGGATTAGGATACAGTGCTGAAGATATCGTAATAGTAAATGTTGGCGCTCCTTTAAACTGGGTTACTGTGCCTGTTGATCAAGTTTTGGTCGTAGGTGAACAAGTCGAGATGCAAATGGTTGTTCAGTCTGCGACCAATGTAATGACTTGGTCGCTTAATAATGAGGAGGATTTTGATTTAACCATTGACTACTACCCTGGTGGTAGTTCTTGCATTCTCCGTAATAAAACTACGCTCCCTGCTAGCAGTTATGACCTCGAAATCACTGTTACAGACTTTGATGGTTATACGCTCTCGAAAACGTTTACTATTACCATTCTGGAGCCTGAGCCTGTTCTAATCACCTTCAAGCTCAGTGGAAGCTTCGATTATCTCGAGAAAGAAGAAATTCATTTGCAGATCGCTGGTCTCTTAACGGATAGTGAGACCGGGGCTGTGATCGCAGGAGCAACAGTTACTTTTGAAATCTACAATCCAGACGGGATAGTTATTATTTCAGGGATGTTATTTGAAACTACCCCCGGCGTGTACGTCTATAAAGCTGATGATACGATCAAAAATCTCAAGGATACATTAGCTAAAGGGATCTATTGGGTGTATGCCCATGCTACTACCCTTGATGGGCGTGAAGCGGTGGATATGATCCAGTTCCATATTGATCCTCCGGGTGGTGCAGCATTCAACCTCTCCCCGTGGTCGTTACCCCTAATTGTGGGGGTTCTAGCACTTCTCAGCGGTTCAGTTGGTGGTTCTTATCTCAAGCGTAGATAAGGAGGAAGAAGGAATGATAAAAAGAAACAATAAGATAAAATTTCTAGTATTTTTGATCGGTTTCATTTTATTGAGTAGTTATCCCATGAATGGATCTCTTGGTTCAAAAATAGATGATCAGTCTGATACTGTCGCTAATGTGCTTAGCATGGAAAATACACCTGTATCATTATCCCAACCTATCGATACTTACAGTAAAGTGAGTGGACATACTCAGGAAGAATATTGGGATTATGTACTATTGTCTTCTAATGGTAGAAACCCAAAGATACACAATGATCAGATTGTATGGTTCGAGAATGATGGAAATGATCTTGAGATCTTTTTACTTGAAGGAGCAGATATCATCCAGCTTACAGACAACGAGTATGATGATCTTAATCCCGAGATTCATAATGGAATGGTCACTTGGGTTGGATTTGATGGAAATGACAATGAAATTTTTCTCTATGACGGATCGATGATAATTCAACTTTCAGATAATGATTTCTATGATGGGCTTCCACAACTCCATAATGGGATGGTAGTTTGGGAAGGATCTGACGGAAATGATTATGAAATTTTTCTTTATGACGGATCGATGATAATTCAACTTTCAGATAATGATTTCTATGATGGACTTCCGCAACTCCATAATGGGATGGTAGTTTGGGAAGGATTTCGGCCAGATCCTTCATTTCCGTCAGATGATAATGAAATCTTTTGGTACGATGGTATGAACGTCCATCAAGTCACTGATAACAATGTAGATGATCGACAACCTGCTATCCATGCAGGAAAAATAGTTTGGATACGAAGAGACTACTCTGAATACCCCCCGTATTCAGGTGTTTATTCCTATGATGGATTTAGCGAAGAAGTAGTGGCGGATTTATCCCTTTACCCCGACGAAGATGAATACATGTTTTTTTCGCCTCAGATACACAACGATTTGGTTGTGTACATCTTTTGGATGTATCAGGAACATATCTATCTCGGAGTGAACGAGAATTTTATGTACCATCATATTGGACAGGATGAAAATTATCCATGGTATACACCTCTGGTAGATGATGGAACAGTGATTTGGTATAGACCAAGTAAAGAGGGCTATCCGTATCCAGAACCTCAGATACCCAAGTTATTTATGGCTGACTATACGGGAGGGCCATTCTATTTTTCTGAAATATATACAGGAGAGGTTCAACGTTATGACCTGCACAATGGAAACGTGACGTGGGAAGGTGTAAATGGTATCTATTTTCTTACTCATGACAACCTCCCCCCACGCTTAAGTACTGCGAGTGATGTTACTTTCATGGCAGGTTCAGAGGGGAATTCGATTAGTTGGCAGGTAATGGAAAACAATCCAAAATACTATACACTTACACTTGATGGTGAGGTAATCAGGTACTCAAGTGTTCCTAAGACGGGTTTTATTA